>NZ_JAYGIH010000028.1:0-2226 GCF_034932455.1 Leptolyngbya sp. CCNP1308
ACTGGTCTCGGGTTAAGTTGCTGGGGTAGTCTTTACTCATTGTCTCACTCCGGCATTGCTGACATCCATCTGCAACCTATACGGAGTGAGCTTTTTTACTCAAGCCCTAACTTTTCAAACACCCTCTTAATGAGCGCTACGGTCAGGAACCCCTTAAGAGGGAGATACTACAGCGAGAGATTAAGCGTCTGGCCCACATTGGTGACAGCATCATGAATGCGGCTATCACCGATTACTTCTTCCACCGCCTGCCAAAGGCAGCCCAGGGTATTCTGACATCAAAAACGATGCCCTTCAAGGAGCGCAGACGAGGGGCCGTATCCTTCGCCAAGGAGGTTGGGCTGAGCGATCCCACCGTGTGCAGACTGGGCAAGGGTATCAGTGACAAAGACTTAGATGGTGACATGCTTGGGGAGATGTTTGAGGCGCTGATGGGAGCCATATACTTGGAAAGCGATCGCAATTTCACTGTAGCCCGTGACTGGTTTCACAAGGAATGTGGCGGATTGCTCAACTTTTAAACGATTGGGCTAATCCAAGCCAATTTCCGGGCGCTGGTGAGACGCGAAGCCGAACCTGCGCCTAGATCCGGTAGAGCGGTGGCCCTCTTGGAGTGGGTTGACATAGAACATCTGGGGCCACGGCTCTACCGACAGCAACAACCCATTCCACTCTCCCCTTGGGTCGTGGGGAACGGCTCATTTCCCAGGCTTAGCATCCTAGAGCTCTGGTGGCATCAGGTGGTAGGAGGGAAGCAAAGGTAGTGCGATCGCCCCCTACAACCAACGCAAAAAAAGGGGAGCCGAAGCCCCCCAGGAAACTAACCCCGCAGCTGCACCCGTGACCCGCGAGAAGCTGGCCCCAGAGACGCCTGGCCACTGGGAACGGTGCAGGGTATGGAGGCAGCGAACGACCCTGGCCCAGAGGACACCCCACGCACCAGGATGGAGTAGCCCACAACAGCAGCCCACCGAGTAGAGAACTCAGACGGCAACTCGCTGAACCACACCTCAGCGACGAAGCCGGTGAAGGACTGGTCGCTCTCCCGCCAAGCGCACTCGACCGCACCAAACTCAGTAGCCAAAACCTGAACGAACTCGTAAGAAACTGGAAGCATGTAAAAGCACCAACGCAACGCGCATTCCACACGCCTGCGTCTTCCTTCTCCGGTGGCGGTCAAACTAGGCGCAAGGGCAAGGCAGGCCCAAGAAAAAATGCGAAGCACCACTAGAACGGCCTGGCGCAGCTTGTGAAACCCTTGCGCCGGGTTCTTGAGGCGTAAAATAAAGCGCCCTGCGTTGGTCGCCCATCGAGGATTCTGCCTACAACGAGTTAGCCAACAGCATCCTGCCCACCCAGCGATAAGCCAAGGACATACTGTTTGAGCAGGCTTACCAGGGTATCAAAAACGCGATCGCAGCGCTGGAGCAGTACAAGGCACAATAGCCTCAATGGATTTTACATCTTCCCGACGGGGGCTTCGTTTTGCTCTGTCCTTGGTCAGAAGCAAGGGGGTAGGCAACCCGGCTAGTTGCGCGCACAGGCAACTACTCAACCCACAAGTCTTCAGCAGGGTCAGGCCACTGGGCACTCGGATTGCTCGATAATCACCTCAGCTTCCCCCCAGCAGTGCCATTTTGCCCAATCAAAGTCTATATTTTAAGAAACAGGTTTATCGCCCCTTATCAGCATAGGATTTTTTTTGCATGAGAGGGATTCGATCTATCTCCTCTCAACGAACCAGTGCCCGATCATTTTTGTTTACTTAAAGTACCTTTTCTAGCCTCGTTTTCTTTAGTAACTCCACAGTACGGTTGAAACGTCAGCAACAATCTTCTCTCTCTCACCCTTGAAAAGCAATGCTTCTGCCCTCCCTGCGTTTCACAAAACTATTACTGTTGTCGATCACCCTTCCGCTTGCTTTCCTCACGCCCGCTTGTGTGTCGCTCATACAAGGGCAGGAGCAATCGTTCGAAGTTGCTCAAAGGGATACATCGATCATTGAAGGAGTCCCAGTTGCTCAAAGCAACATATCAGAGCCTCAAGACGCTACTGCTCTTGCAGAACAAGGAGGTCAGCAGATAGGGGCTGGAGATTATGGGCTCTACGGGAATGAGTATGCTGATGTAGTCGATACTATACCGAGTCGTTATGGTGCCTCTGCTCACGGAATTACTAGGTCTATCTGGTGTTGATGTCGAGTCTTATGAGGCCACTGAGGACAGC
>NZ_JAYGIH010000029.1:0-2132 GCF_034932455.1 Leptolyngbya sp. CCNP1308
CTCAATCCGAAAAGCGGGCTTAACCGCAGGTAGCTGCTAGCCGTACGGTGGTCATCCTGCCAGCACAGAGGTCAACGGATACGAACAGAAAGGGATTTAAGGGTCGTCACGCAATACTAGCCAAAACGGCTGAGAGGCTAGAGCCAACAGGCACCGGATAGAAGGGCTGGGCATCTGCTAACGTGACCCAGAATCACCCCCGATAAACCCGGCCCAGAGTCCCGTCCTACCGACCTCGCCAAACCGTCCTTGGGAACGAAGTAACCCCTACGCGTCTCTTCGAGAGCGGTCGATACCTCGAAGTAGGGGCCAACCCGGATGGCGGGTAGGGGCAGGATGATGTCAGAAGCCAAGGCCTGGGGTAATGCCCAGGATACGCTGACGGACATCCGGCAAGTGAGAGGGTAAAGCTACTGAGTCGAGTGAAGAAGTCATGAGCCAGACCCTAGAGCGGTCTAGGTATGAATGGAACACGGTGAACTGGCGACAGGTCGAGATTCGCGTGTTCAAGCTTCAAAGGCGGATTTACCAAGCGGCGAGCCGGAACGACGTAAGACTCGTCCATCGATTACAGAGACTGTTGAGCCGCTCTTGGTATGGTCGCCTCCTCGCGGTCCGGCGAGTGAGTCAAGACAACCAAGGCAAGCGGACGGCGGGCATTGATGGGGTGGCCAAACTCACCGGCCCCCAGCGATGGGCGTTAGCCAATCGGCTCAGCCTTTCGGCTAAAGCCCAAGCGGTACGACGCATTTGGATTGACAAACGCAATGGCACAGAGCAACGCCCCTTAGGCATTCCCGTGATGCACGACCGGGCTGGCCAAGCGTTGGTCAAACTAGCGCTAGAACCCGAATGGGAAGCTTATTTTGAGCCGAACAGCTATGGTTTCAGGCCAGGACGCAGCGTCCATGACGCGATTGATGCGCTCTTCAAAGTGATTGCGAAACAGCCCAAGTACGTCCTCGATGCCGATATCGCCCAATGCTTTGAGCGCATCAACCACTCTGCCCTAATTCAGAAGCTAAACGCCCCCGCTTGGCTGAGACGTCCCATCGAGGGATGGCTCAAAGCAGGGGTTTGGGACCAAGGTAACTGGTTTCCTAGAACCCAAGGCACCCCTCAAGGGGGCGTGCTCTCTCCCTTACTGGCCAACATTGCCTTACACGGGATGGAGCATGACCTGCAAACGCTCGTACAGCCCCGCTCGTATCTGCTCCATGGCGTACGACGGCGGGCCGTCCCCCTACGGGTGATCCGGTATGCCGATGATTTCGTGGTGCTCCACCCGGATTTAGCCACCCTCCAAGCGGCCCGAACGGCCCTTGAACACTGGCTCAAGCCGCTTGGCCTGGAACTTCATCCAAGAAAAACCCAAATCGTCCATACCCTGGGGGCTAGCTCAGTGCCAACCGGCTTCGACTTCCTGGGATTTCGGATTCGACAATTTCCGGGAAGCCCGCGGCGCTGGAGGGGAGGGTTTAAGACCATCATTCAACCCTCCCCAGAGGCCTGCCGCCGACATCGACAGCAGTTACGACAGATCGTTAGAGCCCATCGAGGCGATACTCAGCGCCTACTGATTAGACGCCTGAACACCTCGATTCGGGGTTGGAGGCAGTTTTACCGCACCGTGTGCAGTCGAGACTGTTTCTCCAGCCTGGATGACTATCTGTACCGATTACTGATGCGATGGACTCAGCGGCAGAAGCACGACGGCAGTAGCCACCGTCAGGTCGCCCACTACTGGGGCGTTGACCGGGGGATGGGGTGGGTCTTCTGTACTCGAGATGGTCTGGCACTGGCCCAGCATCAAAAGGTTCGTTGTCAACGACACATCAAAGTCAGGGGCATTAAATCGCCCTACGATGGAGACTGGCTCTACTGGGCCGCTCGACGGGGTCGCTATCCAGGGCTCTCGTCGAAACTCGCGCTGTTGTTGAAACGACAACTCGGCTGCTGTGCACGGTGTGGACTTGTCTTTACTTGGAGTAGTTTGCTTGAGGTACACCACATTAACGGGTGTCATCAAGACGACCGTCTGGATAATCTCCAAGTGCTGCACCGTCACTGCCACGACCAGGCACATGGGGCAGGTCGTCACCGCTCGTTCCGTACGAATGACAACGACTCAC
>NZ_JAYGIH010000030.1:0-1773 GCF_034932455.1 Leptolyngbya sp. CCNP1308
ACGTTGGCAGCTGGGAGTACGACATCGCTACCCAAAAAGTGACCTGGTCCGCCGAAAAATTTCGGATTTTGGGGCGCGACCCAGCCCTGGGCGCACCCAGCTTCGACGAGCTGCTGCGGCTCTACCACCCCGAGGATGGCGACCGGCTGCGCCAGGCGGTGGAGCACACCCTGACCACCGGCGAGCCCTACAGCATGCGGCTCAAATGCACCCGCAGCAATGGGGTAATTCGCTATCTCGATGACCAGGGCCAGGCCGAACGCAATGCCCAGGGCGAGGTCGTGCGCCTGTTTGGCATCGCCCAAGACATTACCGAGCGGGTGCAGGCCGAGGGCGAGCTGCGAGAGATGAGCACCGCCCTTGCCCTTGCCGTAGAGGGCATCTCTCGGCTCGATGCGGCTGGTTGCTACACCAGCGTCAACCAGGCCTATGCCGCCATGGTGGGCTACACCCCCGACGAGCTCGTCGGCCAGCCCTGGGAGATTACCGTCCATCCTGACGATCTAGAACAGGTCATCCGGGCCTACGAGCACATGCTGGTCGAGGGCAAGGTCAACGTTCAAGCCCGAGGAGTCCGCCAAGATGGCTCAATTTTCCACAAGCAGTTGTTTATGGTGACGGCCTACGACGACCAGCAGCAGAGCTCCAGCCACTACTGCTTTATGAAAGACATCAGTGAAAAAGTGCGGCTTGAGGCCGAGCGCAAGCAGGCTGAAATCGCCCTGCAACAAGAATTAGAGCGTCTGTCTAAGGTTGTAGAGACCCAGCTAGAGGTGACGCTGGTCACCCCCCACCTAGAGCTGGTGATGGAGGTGATCGTCGAACGGGCTTTGCAGATCACCCGCGCCGATGGGGCCGCCGTGGAACTGTTAGAGGGCCAAGAGCTGGTGTGCCAGGCTACCAGCGGCGTGGCACAGGCCCGTCGGGGCTGGCGGCTGCCCATAGCCGATAGCCTGAGCGGGCGCTGCCTGACGGAGAGCGAGGTGCTGTACTGCGCCGATGGCGATCGCGATCGGCGGGTCAATCGCTCCCTGGCCGAAACCTTGGGGCTGCGATCAATGATGGTAGTGCCCCTCACCACTAAAACCGAGCCAGTCGGCGTGATCAAGGTGTTTTCAACCCAGGCCTACGCCTTTACCGAGTCAGACCGGCAGACCCTCAAGCTGATGGCGGGTCTGCTGGTGGCCAGCCTACACCTGGCTAAGGAATTTGAGGCTAAAACCACCCTGCTGCAAGAACTGCAAGACAGTGAAGAGCGCTATCGCTCAGTGGTGGCGGCTCTTTCTGAAGGGGTTGCCGTGGTGCAGGCCAATGGCACCCTGCTCACCTGCAACGCCAGCGCCACCAAGATCGTGGGTCTGCCAAGCGGGCAAATCGTGGGGCGATCGCTGGCTGATATGTCCCTAACCTTCATCCAAGACGATGGTTCCCCCTGCCCCGACGACGACCACCCGGCCTGGGTCACCCTGCGCACTGGGCAGCCGGTCAACAATCGGGTGCTGGGCCTGGTTAAACCCGAGGGCACCACCTGGATTTCCTGTAATACTCGCCCCCTGCTGCATCCCCACGAGCCCCTGCCCTACGCGGTGGTGATGTCGTTTACGGATATTACCGAACTCAGGCGCTCGGAGGTGGCGGCCCTACGACGGCGGGCCGCGCAAGAGCGGCTGCTGAGTGAGATTGCCCAGCGCATTCGCCAGACCCTCAACCTGGAGGCAATTCTCACTACCACCGTCACCGAGGTGCAGCAGTTTTTGCACACTGACCGGGTGA
>NZ_JAYGIH010000031.1:0-962 GCF_034932455.1 Leptolyngbya sp. CCNP1308
CGCCTCGGTTTCTAGTGAGAGGTAGCCCCAATGGGCCAGGATAAAGGCGACCAGCGATAGGACGAGCCAACGGTACATCCCTAGCAAGGTCTGCTGACCGAAGCGATGCAGCCCAAAGCGGTGCTTGGCGGTTTTGAAGAACCCTTCAATTTGCCAACGATGCCGCCCCCACCACACAATCGTGCTGGCTTTGAGGGGTTCAGTCGAGAGCACATAGCGTTTAGAGCGTTTCGTCTCGCCATCTCGTTTCAGGTAGAACCAGGCGATGGTGACGGGACAACTGAGCCCCTGGAGATGGACACGCTGTCCCGGTTTGTGCAACTCGAAGAGGTGCCGTCCATCGCTGAGTTTGCGGTCATAGCGCACCCCAGTGATGGCATGCAACTTCAGCTTGCGAATGCCCTGGAGAAAGTCCACACTGCCGAAGGCGGTATCGGCCAGCACTCTGACTTTGAACGCTTGTTTCAACCACTTGGGCAGTTGCCGCACCAAGGTCAATCCGAGTTGGGCCGCAGAGGGCTGTCCTTTCCCTCGGTAGACGCGAAAGCTCCAGGGCACCCGCCAGGGGCCAACGACCAGGTAGAGCACCACCAAATGCACGCCGCGTTTGCCATGAAACACGCTGATGAGATCCGAAAAGGCTTTGAATTTGCCTCGTTTCTCCAGGGTCGTCATATCCAGAATCACTTGCAGATGGGGCCGACGACCCCGAGGTCGATAGCGCTTGAGCTCTTGGCCAATGGCGTAGCGCACCTGGCGAATGACCTGCCGCACTGACCAGGTATACACCGTGAGAAACCGACTCAAGGCGCTGGCAGACTTCAGGTGACTATGCTCAGGCAGCGGTGCCCATTGTGCCTTGAAAAACAGTTCTAGGAAGGCTTTCAGGCTTTGGCGCTGATAAGCACTCGGCATCCCGTCCAACAGTTGGTAAATTAGCTCTTGGGCGTGGGCAAGAATCT
>NZ_JAYGIH010000032.1:0-872 GCF_034932455.1 Leptolyngbya sp. CCNP1308
GTATAGCTATAGCCAGTCTGATTAGGACATAATCTAGAGGTAGAGACATCTCCACCTGCGTGCCATGGCCAAACCCTACAGCCTCGATTTGCGACAAAAGGTCATTAATGCCATCGAACTGGATGGGATGAAGAAGAGCGAAGCCAGTGTTGCCTTTGGGATCAGTCGCAACACCATCGACTTGTGGCTCAAGCGTAAAGCGGAGACCGGCAGCTTAGCGCCTCAGGTCAATTCCCAGGCCCGCCGCCAGGGACGGATTACCGATTGGGATGGGTTTCGCGCCTTTGCCGAGCAGCATCGTGACAAAACCCAAGCTGAGATGGCGGAGTGTTGGCCGGGCCAGATGAGTCAACGAACCATCTCACGGGCCTTAAGCGTCATCAACTGGACACGAAAAAAAAGACCTACGGCTACCGTCAGCGCGATGAGCAAAAGCGACAGGCGTTTATAGCTCAAGTGCCTGAGCCTAGGGCTCGGCATCTGGTTTATGTGGATGAGTCAGGGATGGATGAGCGCGATGCCTACGGATACGGCTATGCCCCGGCGGGTGAGCGGTGCTATGACCTTAAATCCGGGCGGCGCGGTGGGCGCGTCAACCTGATCGCCGGGTATCGAGGGCATCAACTCATGGCTCCATTTACGGTCGAAGGGGCGTGTAACCGCACTGTCTTTGAAACCTGGTTGGAGACCTGTTTGATTCCAGAGTTGTGCCCCGGAGACTGGGTCGTGTTGGATAATGCCACCTTTCACCATGGTGGACGCATTGCCGAGTTGATTGAATCGGCAGGTTGTGAAGTGGTTTATCTTCCACCGTATTCTCCTGACCTCAATCGCATTGAAAAGTGCTGGGGGTGGTTGAAAAGCCGGATTCG
>NZ_JAYGIH010000033.1:0-855 GCF_034932455.1 Leptolyngbya sp. CCNP1308
GGTAGTGGACTAACGTAAAGGGTAGAGAAAAACCAAGGCATCGTCGTCGCATTGCTAGATTCTGAGGGAGTAGGTCCCATGACAATCGAGATGACCTGTCCAACCTGTGGGTCTCACGACATCTCCAAAAACGGTACGACCCGGCGCGGCAAGCAAAACTACAAGTGCCGAGACTGCAACCGTCAATTCGTCGAGGATCCTCAGTGGAAGCCAAAAGACAAAGACACTCGGGCTTTTGTCAATCTGCTGTTGCTAGAGAAGATTCCCCTAGCCGGCATCGTCAGAGCCACTGGGGTCTCTGATAGTTGGCTACAAGGCCATGTCAACGTTCGCTACGAGGCCGTGCCAAAAGCGGCAGAGGTCGTCCCCAAGCCTAAAGGCAAGCTGACCGTGCAGATGGATGAACTCTGGTCATTTGTCGACAACAAAGGCAACAAGCAGTGGGTCTGGCTGGCAATCGATGCCGACACCCGAGAAATCATCGGCTGTCACATCGGCGACCGCTCCAGGGAATCGGCAATTGCCTTATGGCAGTCCATCCCTGCGGTATACAGACAATGTGCCAAGGTCTACACCGATTACTGGGAGGCCTACGTCAACGTGATTCCGAGCAAGCGGCATGTTGCTGTTGGCAAAGATAGTGGCTTGACGAGTTACATCGAAAGGTTAAACAACACCCTGAGGCAGCGGATTGCTCGGTTGGTGAGGAAGACGCTGTCCTTTTCCAAGAAGCTAGAGAATCACATCGGGGCAATCTGGATGTTCATCCATGACTACAATCGCCGAGTCAGAGAGAAGCTGTCAGAAAGGGAAGCCCCTTTACTTTCCTCTGTCCTTTACTAAAATGCACTACCC
>NZ_JAYGIH010000034.1:0-795 GCF_034932455.1 Leptolyngbya sp. CCNP1308
ATGTAAATCGCGCTGAGAAACGTTTCGGCTAGCTTGTCGTAGCGAGTGGCAATGGCTCGATACTGCTTGAGCTTGGCAAAGAAATTTTCAATGAGATGCCGTGCTTTGTACAACTCCCGGTCATAGTCCCGTGGGGTCTTACGGTTGCGCTTGGGCGGAATGACCGCCATCTTGCCCTGTTGCTTCAATCGCTCAAGCACCCGTTGGTCGGCGTCATAGCCCTTGTCGGCCAGTATCGTATCGGTTTTGATGTCCTCTAACAGCACATCAGCCCCATCCAGGTCGCAGGCTTGGCCGGGGCTGATGTGAAAACCGGTCGGATTGCCCAGCGCATCAACCGTGGCATGAATCTTGGTGCTCAATCCGCCTTTGCTGCGACCGATGGCTTGGGCGTCAGCATCCCCCCCTTTGCCCCAGCACTATGCTGGTGGGCACGCACAACCGTTGCATCAATCATCGCGTATTCGTTGTCGGCGTCTTCAGCCAGCGCTTGAAACACCCGTTCCCAAACCCCTGTTTTAGCCCAGCGCCGAAAGCGGGTGTGAACCTTGCGAAAATGGCCAAACCGCTCTGGCAAGTCTCTCCAAGGAATGCCCGCTCGATACCGATACAGCACCGCCTCAACAAACCGTCGATTGTTGGTTGCCGTAACCCCAACTGCGCCTTCGCGTCCCGGCAATAAATCCTTGATGCGGTCCCATTGGTCATCGCGCAGCGCATAGCGTCGGGTCGTCATTGAACTTCGATGGGATGAGATACTACTGTCCCAGTTTACCTAATTGATGACACGCCCTA
>NZ_JAYGIH010000035.1:0-297537 GCF_034932455.1 Leptolyngbya sp. CCNP1308
TTGAAAAGTGCTGGGGGTGGTTGAAAAGCCGGATTCGAAAAGCCCTTCCTCATGATGATGGTCTGCGGGCTGCCATTGAGGCCGTCCTCAAGCAAGCCGCGTCCTAACCTAAGTGGCTATAGCTATATAACTACCTATCCAGAATTTCGCCGCGACTGTCCCAATAGGCTGAGTTCGCGTCCTGGAGAGGATGCTTTTTTAGTTGGGATACTCTCGCCGCTGAAGCCCCTTTGCCTAGGCGATTTCGTTGAAGAAATAGACCATCGCTACCATGGCGAGCACGGTGACAACGGTACCCACCACCTCTGTTCGCAGGGGAGAACGGCGGTGGGCGGGCCGCAGCCAAAAGTTGAGCACCCGCACAATGCGAGGCATCACGATCAGGGTGAAGATGCAGGTGGTAATCAGATTGTTGGCCAGCATGGCGCTAGCGGGATCCCACGATTCAAACACGCCCAGGCGCTCCAGAATGAAGCCCTGCACCATGATGATCGGGTACAGCCCCAGCACCACCACCAAAATCTCCTTCCAGGCCGGGGGGCCAAGCCCGGTCAGCTCTTCCCCAGACTCGTCGCTAAACCAGCCCTGCATGTCAGTCTCAAAGGAGGTGAATTTGTAGGATTTAAAAATATCGCGCCCCGTTTTTAGCAGGGCTTCGCGATCGCTCGACTGCAACCACTGTTTGAGATGGTGAGGTTGCTCGAAGTGCAGCACGGTGTGCCACTTAAGACAGTCTTTCTGGACGGCCAGAGGGCGATAGCGATCGGCCCGCAAAAATCCTTCAGAACGCTGAGCTGTCTTGACCATGCGGCGGTGCCAGCTGCGAAAGGCACAATTCTTTGTATTGGGCACAATGTACTCAATGATGACGCTGGGGCTAGATAGATCGGGGTTTGTTTCTCGACCCAGCAGTGCGCCAAACCCGTCTGCTGCCGCCAGCCGCTGGCTGAGCTGCTGCCTGAGAAGATCCCTCAGACGAGTAATAGTTGCCGTCACCAATTCCGGTAGAGCCATGATGCCCAAGGATCCTTTAAGAGCGCATCACCAGAGCTGTATTCAGTATACAGCCGGGGATATTGAGAGTTTTTCTAGGTCTGCGTCTTTAAGCATAGGTCTATCAACCGAAGAACAAGCCTATCTAGGGACAGACTGTGGTTGCTTTTGGGCTAAAACCCGGAATTTCTCTGGTGCGTCGCCGCCGGTAATGTAGCCACCCTGTTGCTTGATGGCGGTGAGATGGGCGATCGCCCCTTTACCAATCATTTCCCCAGCCACAATGGCGGGAATGCCTGGGGGGTAGGCCGAAATTGTATCGGCACTGATGCGGCCCAGGGCAGCCTCCGCCCCGACGGTTTCTGTGGCGGCAAAGAACGCCTCGCGGGGGGACACCTGCGGCAGGGTAAATAGGGTGTCCGCATAGCCTGAGGTGGGCTGATGCCATGTCTCGACGGAGAGACTCTGTTTGGCGCTGCGCTCGGCCAGCGATTGCGGGGCGCAGCGCTTAGACAGCGAACGCAACCCAGCGATACAGCGCTGCCCATCCGCCACTGTATTGCCCAGACTAATAATCAAGGTCAGGTGCCGCAGCTCCGGCAGCTCGACGGTGACGCCCAGCTCTTCGTGGAGAATTTCATCGACCTTTAGTCCCGTGATTCCCAGACCCGAGACATCCACCGTCAGCCGAGTTAGATCTAGATCGCTAACGCTGGAGAATGCCGTCACCGCCGGTTTGTCGATCACCCGCAGACCAGGGATCGTAGCCAGTTCCGTTCGCAGGTGCTGCGCCAGGGTCAAAGTCTCCGATAAAAGCGCCTTGCCCTCGGTGGCCATCTGGTGACGGGCAGCATCCAACGATGCCAGCAGCAGCGAATTGGGGCTGGTGGATTGGGTAAGCTGGAGGGCCGCTTGCAGGCGCGATCGCTCGATGCGGTTCCCCTGTGTATGCAGCATTGCCGCCTGGCTGAGTGCCCCCAGCACCTTGTGGGTTGACTGCACCACCAGATCGGCTCCCAGCGCTAAGGCCGAGGCCGGTAGGTCGGGGTGAAAGGCAAAGTGTGGTCCGTGGGCTTCGTCTATCAGTAAGGGAATGCCGTGGTGGTGGGCAAGGGCGGCGATCGCCCCCACATCGGAACAAATGCCGTGGTAGGTGGGCGACACCAGCAGAATGGCGCGGGCATCGGGGTGATGGTCGAGGGTGGCTGCGATCGCCTCCGCCTTCACTCCCAATGCCAGCCCCAGCTCTGAGCTGTACTCTGGAGCCACAAAAATTGGCATCGCCCCCGACAGCACCAGCCCTGCAATCACCGAGCGATGGGCGTTGCGCGGCACAATAATCTTTTCTCCAGGGCCGCAGGTGGCGAGGATCGCTGCCTCAATACCGCAGGTCGAACCATTGGCCAGAAAGTAGGTGCGATGGTCAGAGACCGGCCCTTCAGGGCCAGCGGTCCCAAACGCCTCGGCAGCGAGTTCCTGAGCTTTGAGAATCACGCCCTCCGGGGCAAACAAATTGTCTAGCTCCGGAAGTTCCGGCAGATCCGCCGCCAGCGCCGCCGCTCCCAGCAGTTCCCGCAGCCGAGGCGATGCCCCCTGCCCCCGCTTGTGCCCCGGCGCATAGAACGCCGCGTGGGGACGGCGACTGCTACTCTGCAACGCGGAGAGAATAGGGGTTTGGGACTGATCGAGCATGGCTGTGCAAAGAACGATGAGTCGAATGCTGTAGCGTTTCTCGATTCTCGATTTTGGTTGGATGCTTCCTAGGCGAGACCTGATCCCCCCAGTTTCTCGCTGTTAAAGACCCATCACATAACCCCCCTTAAAAAAGGGGGCAGGGGGGATCTCCGCCTGCGTCACCCCTTACCTGATTCGCTATAGTCTGAAGAGAAAATCTGGAGAGTATCCCATGGCTAAAGTTACCTGGAACGGCGTTGTGCTAGCCGAAAGCGACGCCTGCGAGGTTGTCGAAGGCAACCAGTACTTCCCCCCCGACTCGCTGAATATGGACTACTTCAAGCCCATCAGCAAGACCACCGGCTGCCCCTGGAAAGGCACTGCCAGCTACTACGACATTGTTGTTGACGGCAATGTCAATTCTGGTGCCGCCTGGTACTACGCCGAACCCAAACCCGCTGCGAACAACATCAAGGGCTACGTGGCGTTTTACAGCAACAAGGTGAAGGTGGAAGCCTAGGTTTATGTAGGGGCACAGCACTGCTGTGCCCCTACATACCCAATTACGCTTTCTTCAGCCAGCTGAACATCGCCCGCAGATCCTTACCCACTTCTTCGATGGGGTGCTCGGCTTCGCGGCGGCGCATGGCGGTAAACCCAGCGTTGCCCGACTGGCTTTCGAGCACAAACTCGCGGGCGAACTGGCCGGTCTGAATTTCCTTCAGCACCTTGCGCATTTCGGCGCGGGTCTCATCGGTGATGATGCGGGGGCCGCGAGTGTAGTCGCCGTACTCGGCGGTGTTGGAGATGCTGTCGCGCATTTTGGCGAGGCCGCCTTCCACAACAAGATCCACGATCAGCTTCACTTCGTGGAGGCACTCGAAGTAGGCTAATTCGGGCTGGTAGCCAGCATTCACCAGGGTTTCAAACCCGGCTTTGATCAACTCGCTGAGGCCACCGCAGAGTACCACTTGCTCGCCAAACAGGTCGGTCTCGGTCTCTTCTCTAAAGGTGGTTTCGAGCACGCCAGCACGGGTGCCGCCAATGCCCTTAGCGTAGGCCATGGCGCGATCGCGGGCCTGACCCGTGGCATCTTGATATACCGCAAACAGGCAGGGCACTCCCTGGCCCTCTTGGTAGGTGCGGCGCACCAGGTGGCCGGGGCCTTTGGGGGCGACCATCACCACATCTACGTCGGCGGGGGGCACGATCTGGCCAAAGTTGATGTTAAAGCCGTGGGCAAACAACAGCACGTTGCCCGCTTCGAGGTTGGGGGCGATCGCCTCTTTATAAATGGTGCGCTGCACTTCGTCGGGCAGCAAAATCATGATCCAGTCGGCGAGCTTGACGGCATCGGCGACGGGCTTAACGGTGAGCCCCTCGGCCTCAGCTTTGGCGGCAGACTTGCTGCCTTCGTAGAGACCCACAATGACGTTGACGCCGCTGTCTTTGAGGTTGAGGGCGTGGGCATGGCCCTGGGAGCCATAGCCAATAATGGCCACGGTCTTGCCGTTGAGCAAATCTAAATTGGCGTCACTGTCGTAGTACATGCGGGCCATGGGGTTCTCCTTGAGATTGACGGGCTGCGGTGTTTTGTTAGCAAGCTCTTGATTCTACCAAACTAAGGGTGGCAAGCCAAAATTGCCCCCGGTGTTTTTGATCGCTGCCCAATCGTTACCAAGTTCTCACCTCTCGGGAGGCTCAAGCCCCAAACCGCCTTGAGATGCCTTTAGAATTGGGAAGCTTGAGCGGTCAACCCAGATCGGCTCATCTTGTTAGCAACAGCCCCTCAAAGCACTATTTGGAACGTTAGACCTTGCTCCTTACCCACAATTCCGCCGCTGCGCTCGATCTCGATTTTGTTCGTCAGCAGTTCCCTGCTTTGGCGGGCGACTGGGTCTTTTTTGACAATGCGGGCGGCTCGCAGATTCTCAAGCCCGTGGTCGATCGCATCACCGAATTTCTCTACGAGTCGAACGTGCAGCTGGGGGCGAGCTACGCCGTGTCGCAGCTGGCGACGGAGCGGGTGGCGGCGGGGGGTAAAGCCATGGCCACGCTGATCAACGCCGCCGACCCGGCGGAGGTGGTGCTCGGCCCGAGCACCTCGGCGCTGCTGCGCATGCTGGCCCAGTGCTTTCGACCCACGCTCGAACCGGGCGATGAAATTGTCGTCACCAATGCCGACCACGAGGCCAACATTAGCCCCTGGGTGGAGCTAGAGCGCGAGGGCATTGTGGTCAAGATCTGGCGGGTGAACCCCGCCACCTTTGAACTCGATCTGGCGGATCTGGAGGCCTTGCTGACGCCCAAAACTCGCTTGGTCGCCGTCACCCACACGTCGAATGTCTTGGGCAGCATTCATCCGGTGCGGGCGATCGCCGATCTCGTCCACGCCCACGGCGCGCTGATCTGTGTCGATGGGGTCGCCTTTGCCCCCCACCGCCGCGTCGATGTGCAGGCGTTGGATGTCGATTTCTATACCTTCAGCCTCTATAAGGTCTACGGCCCCCACATGGCGCTGCTCTACGGCAAAAAAGAGCTGCTGCTGGCCCTGCCCGGCTACAACCACTACTTTATTGACGACACGGCCATCCCCTACAAGTTTCAGCCCGGGGGCAGCAGCTACGAGCTGAGCTACAGTCTTACGGCGATTACCGACTATTTCGAAGCCCTGGCCCAACACCACGGAGCGTCTGGCGATGCCGACTCCATCGATCAGGCCTTTAATCTGATCCAAAAACACGAAGGGGCACTCAATGAACGGCTGCTGTCGTTTCTACACAGTCGGCCTAAGGTTCGCATTATCGGCCGAGACACCGCCGACCCGACGGAGCGGGTTTCAACCATTTCCTTTGTAGTGGAGGGGGTCAGCAGCGACCAAATTCCGCCCCGGCTCGATGCCCAGAATATTGGCATTCGCTACGGCCATTTTTACGCGCTGCGGCTGATCGAAGATTTGGGGTTGTTGGCGAATCAGGGGGTAGTGCGGGTCAGCATGGTGCACTACAACACGCTTGAGGAATGCGATCGCCTGATTGAGAACCTAGCCCACTGCCTATAAAAAAATCTCAGCCAACGCCGGGGCACATTGCTGGCCTGGTGTCAGCGGCCCCTTGAGAACTCGTCTTAACGTCACAAGGAGGGGTTTTTGATGGGAGCCCTGCGACCTCGGTATAGTGAAGGCATTCTCTACGGCAAGCACGTCATGGCTGGTCTTCCGCCGGGGTTGTTGATTCGCACCGCTAAACAGATCTGGACAACGCTGTGGCAGACCATGATGGGTCAGATGGCTCCCAGCAGCAAGGGCGGTGACTACCAGCGGCCCGAGAGTGAGTTTCGCCAGTGGGTTACACCCGATGGCGCCTATCCCCCCGATGCGAATCGCTATCAGTTGATTGTGGGCCTGGGCTGTCCGTGGGCGCACCGGACTTTGGTGACGCGGGCACTGAAGGGGTTGGAGGGGACTATATCAATTCTGCCTGTTGTTCCTTCCCCCAACGAAGGCTGTTGGGTGTTTGAAAAGCCCTTTCGCGGCTGCCGCACGTTGCCAGAACTTTACCGCCAGGCCAAGCCGGGGTATAGGGGTCGCGCTACGGTGCCGGTGCTGTGGGATGCGCAGACGGCCAGCATGGTTAACAATGAAAGCGCCGATATCATCGTCATTTTGAATGCGGCCTTCAACGAATGGGCTAAACGGCCAGAGGTTGACCTCTATCCAGAAGCTTTAAGGGCCGACATTGACCAGTGGAACGAGCGCACTTACCACGCCGTTAACAATGGCGTCTATCGCTGCGGCTTTGCCCAAACCCAGGCCGCCTACGATCGCGCCGTTGCCGAACTGTTTGATGCGCTGGATGCGATCGACGGGGCACTGGGCGGCGCAGCATCCCCTGCGGGAAATCGCCCCTACCTCTGCGGCGACGCGATATCGCTGGCGGATGTGCGACTGTTTACCACGCTGTTTCGCTTTGATGTGGTTTATTACAGTCTGTTTAAGTGCAATCGCCGCCGTATTCAAGACTATGCCTACCTTGGCCCCTACCTGCGGCGCATGTACCAACTGCCGGGGGTGGCAGAGACCTGCGACATTGAGGCGGTCAAACGCGACTACTATGGCAATCTGTTTCCGCTCAATCCGGGCGGTATTATTCCCTCTGGGCCAGATTTGGAGTACTTGCAAGGTTGCAGTTGAAGTGGTGTCTAAGACCTAAATAATTACGTATCGATACAAGCAAAACGTCTGAAGAATGTTGGCTATGGCTATACATGCCAACCCACGGCTTGGCGATAGCTGTTCCTGCAAATCCAAAATCACATTGAGCTTGATGGTTAAAAAGTTTAACAAGACTCCTAACTCTATCGTCAATAAAAAATACATCTAAAATTGCTTAAACTATCAGCTTTAGTTAACACTAGGGACAACTTATAGTGCCAAAACTATCAATTCTTAAGCGTTTTATTTCTGTTCAATAACAGGTTTCTCCAAGATAACTACATCTTGCGATCCTACCCAATTAGAGTGGCTTCCGGACCATAAGCCAGGAATTGGAGATTGTTTTATTTTTAGCCCAGATTGAGCAGCAAACTGTTCAATTAAGCTGCGTCGGTAGGCTGTCATATATTCAGGGTTCTGTGGTGAAACAATTCTGAACTCATCTTTGTATAAACTATAGGAATGATCAAAATCAAAATCAGATCGTGAAAATCCTAAAGGTCTAGGCTGTTTAGGGCAATAATTATCTAAAATAAAAAAGCTAAATACAGCTCTTCCCCCTGGCTTCAAAACACGAAAGGCTTCCTGAAAATAATTTTGAACAGTGTCAGGTAGCATATGGGTAAACACAGAAGCTGCAAAAACAATATCAAAGGAATTATCTTCATAAGGAAAATGATAGTTCTTAGCCTCTATTTCTCCTTTTGGATTGTAAAAAGTATTATGTATATTAGCCCAAACGAAGCGGAATTTAGGATAAGCTTGCTGAAAATTTTTCTCTAAAAACTTGACTTTGAATTGGCAAATCTCAAATCCGTCATATGATCCGTCTGATATCAAAATATATCTCAAAGGAAAAGCAATTCTGCCCAGCCCGCAACCAATCTCCAGAACTTTACTACTTTGAGTAATTCCTCCATAAACTCGCAACAACATACTCCATTCTTCTGCCCAACGATACCATTCTTCCAAACACTGGATGCCTTCAGAACGCATCAATTCTAAAGGTGGTACTAGCTGGGGCTCATGAGCAGCCCAGTCTGGATAGGATGTGTAAGCATTCAGTTCAGCTTTCTTTGACAAGTATTTTTCCTGGACATTCTTCAAAAAAACTTTTAGCATTTTGCAATAATCTCCTGCTTTTCTCAGTTGAAAATTAGTTTCTTATACTTGGACGAGTCAGGTTCCTGATTTCCCATTGGCAAGGAGGACTGAGGATACCGGTTTCACTGATGTTAGAATGTACTATCAGAGAATAAATATGCCAGTGAAAATCATAGGCGTATTTCCAATCTATTGCGTAAACCCCTACATTAACAAAATAGGCTCCGCCTACTAGATCTAATCGTTCTATTTTTAGCCAAATCTTGCCACTATCTTGAATTATTGGTATAACAGAACCCATGTTTTGCGTGTTGCTATCAAAAAAAACTTGGCCGTCTTCCCGACTGATAGAAACACTAAATATCGGTGATTCAACTGGTTGTGAAGCCAAGTATTCTATTTCGATATTTATCCTGTCACCACGATCAATCTCGCTAGTCGGCAATAGTTTGACATCGACAATTTGAACCTCCATAGAGCCAAAGCGGTTTTCGTTAACACGCAATTCTGTACCTGATGAAGAGAGTTGGATTGGATGATGGGAGGGGGTGCGCCGCTGGGTTTGTGATCGCATCTCCATAGTGTATTGCCCAGCAACTACAGCCGGTTCTCCATAGGCCATCACAGTTCCTTTTTTGAGCCAGAGAGCACGATCGCACAACCTTTCCACCTGCCCTGCATCATGAGACACCAGTACAATGGCGCAACCCCGGGTCTTCATCTCGGCAATGCGGCTAAGACATTTACTCTGAAAGGCTAAATCTCCTACTGATAAAAACTCATCCACTAGCAAAATATCTGGGTCGGTGTGCACAGCTACCGAAAAAGCCAGCCGCATCATCATGCCAGAACTATAGGTGCGCACTGGGTTGTCGATGAAGTTCTCAAGCTCTGCAAACTCAACGATCCGGTCAAAGCGGCGAGTTACTTCACGCTGCCGCAGCCCGGCGACTATTGCGGACACAAAGACGTTCTCTCGCCCAGTCAAATCACCATGAAACCCGGCTCCCAGGTCGAGCAGTGCGCCCACGCGCCCTCGCATCTTAATGCGCCCCTCGTTGGGGTGGGCGACTTTGCCTAATACTTGCAGCAGGGTAGATTTTCCAGCACCGTTGTGGCCAATGACGCCTAGCATTTCCCCTGCGGCTACTTCAAAGGAAATGCCCCGCAAGGCCCAAAAGTCATCCATCGGCTGAATGCGCTTCAGCCCCGACAGCGCCGCCTCCATAAGGGTGACGGGCTTTTTGGCATGGTAGCGATGAAATCGCTTGCCTAAGTTTTCAACCAGAATTGCAGCACCCATTTTAAATTTCTTCTACAAATCGTAAGCTTTGACGTTTGAAGAGGTTGTAGCCCAGAGGCATGAGCACAGCAACTATGCTAGAGATAATAGCTAGGGCTAGCCAGTCGGGTTGTGTGCCCCACATTAAAATCTGTCGATAGCTGGTGACAATGTGCACCATCGGATTGAGGCCATAGATAAACCAGTATCGATCGGGGATGTTATCTATCTCATAAAAAATAGGGGTTAGATAAAACAAAAACTGAAGCAGCACACCCAGGGTATGCTGAGTATCTCTAAAAGTGACATTAAGAGATGCAAGAAAATAAGAAAATGTGACAGTGAGGGCAAATTGAATAATTTGAATTAGCGGTAATACTAGCAGTATAGGTGTGAGCCGAACCCCATCAATGAGCAAAAAAACAAATAGCACAGGCAACGCTAATACAAAATGAATTAAGCCTGTGGTGACGACAACAATAGGCAAAATGGCGTTTGGAAAACCCGGTTGTCGAATGAGTGGACGACTGCTGATAATAATGCCAGCCGCCTGAAATAAGGAATTTTGAAACCAGTTCCAAACGAGTAGCCCCGTAAAGACGTAGGAGGAATATTGAGGAATATCAATTTTAATGATGACTTGAAAGACAAAGACAAAAACCAACAACTGGAGCAATGGACTGATCAATGTCCAGGCAATCCCCAGAGTGGAGCGCTTGTACATGATTTTCATGTCGCGATCAACTAGCGATCGCAGCAGATCCCAAAGATAGCCAAATGATAAGAACCAGTTAGCTATCATATCTTGCTTGAGCATTCTGGGCTTTCTTATCATATGAATCCAGTGTGATGGGTTATGGAAATAGCAATATGGGCTAAGGCATCAGACTAGAGGCATGGGCCGATTGGTATTCTGGCTGAAGAATGGCTTCTTCCTGAGTTAACTGAAGACGTTCTTGCACTGGGATATAGGCTTTACTCCGTCCTTCTCGCTGAATACGTAGGCGCGATCGCCACAGAGACCATGGTCCTGCTAAATTGCCACAAATTTCTAGCCAGATCAAGGAAAATGGATAGTCGCTCCGCTTCAGCAAACGCTCCTTAATTCGATAGTAATGGGCGTAGGGCAAACCTAGAAGAACTTGAGCCAGTCCTCTCCAATCGCCATGATTTAACCAAGTAGTGAGATTGTAAGATACATGACCTTTGCTGTAGCCATAGAGTTGTCGCTCTAAAGCTTCTCGGGTCTTACGATGTTTGTGCCAGACAAAGGACTTGGGATTGTAAATAATAGTATATCCAGCCTTCAAAACCTTATAGAACAAATAAGTATCTTCGCCAACTCCAGAGGGCATGCCGGGGCCTAAAGCTTCATCCATGAGGCCAATATTGGGGTGGCAAAAAATACTTGCTCTGAAAGCAGCATTTGCTGTTGCCCCTAAAGACCAAGTAGGAGAGGGCTTATAAGGAAACAGGTCATACCAAGAACCTCCAACTTCTAAGGGTTTAAACCCTCGGCCGAGACCTCCATAATTTTCAAAGGCTTGTTGAGATGCATGCTCCAATTCAATGGGTAAAACATTTCCTGTTACAACCATGACATCGGGGCGGGTGAATGGGGTAATTAGATTTTCAATCCAGTCAGGAGGAACGGTGACATCATCATCCGTTGCGATGATGATATCGCCACGACTAGCAACGAATCCCGCATTTCTGGCATAAGCTAGCCCCTGTCGAGGTTCACGTACTAAAATAA
The DNA here is from genome assembly GCF_034932455.1 of Leptolyngbya sp. CCNP1308. Taxonomy (NCBI): domain Bacteria; kingdom Bacillati; phylum Cyanobacteriota; class Cyanophyceae; order Leptolyngbyales; family Leptolyngbyaceae; genus Leptolyngbya; species Leptolyngbya sp. CCNP1308. The sequence goes on from NZ_JAYGIH010000035.1 coordinate 11,023, forward strand.
CTGCTGGAAAATCTGCAATTACAGGCAGAGTTAACCCAGAATCAGGGTGATTATCTACTACCACAATTTCAATTAATCGGCGGGTATTCTGGTTTTGTAAATGGTTTAAACAGTTACGGAGATCGTCTGGGCGATCGAAGGTAGCAATAACCACAGAAACTGTTATAGAGTCGGGCAAGGAGGCAATCGAATCTTGGGGCGATATGCCATACTTTGACATAATTGTATGTATTGAATGCGCCAAATTTGCCTTGCCCACACTATTCCCAAATGGGTCAAGTAAGTTGGCTCCAAACTGACTCACGATAAGTTGACAAAGACTTGCTACAGCTATATTTCGATAGTTATTTCTGTAATCAAAGCTGCCAAAAGGACTATTATTCCAGCTAACAAAGATGCGAACTTTAGAGTGATTTTCTAAATCACTGAGAGAATATAACGGTCGGCTTAGTTCGATTTGTCGAATGGCAATTGCTCCAGATTGTTTAGCTTTTAGTTTTTGATTTAACACAGGATGATAGTGAATAGGTAAAGGTTTTTCTGTTTGCCAGCTATGCTCTTGAACAACATTATCAACTTTTTGAGTAGCTGTTTGATATGCTGTAAACCCAGCAAATGCCCCTCGAAATTCAGCCAGTATCAAATCCCTAGGGAACTGAGTTTTATGGATAAAAGCCACGACGGTACGGCGTATATTCCAGTAAAACATCCACCATATGCCAATTTTTAAGCAGGAAATACGTAGGTCAGGATAGGTAATTGCAAGGCTTGACCACAGAGCATAAAGGCTTCCGTTAAAAGAAATCTGACGCTTTAGTTGGGCATATTCTCGCCGATGACGGTGGCGGATCATTGCCTGTGGTTCATAAATCAGGACGTATTCTGATCTGATGACCCGAATGAACATCTCTAAATCACCACAGCCGTTGGTAGGTGTACCAACATCTAATGCTGGATCGAAATATCCAATCTTCTCAAATATTGATCTTCGAAAAGCCATATTAGCGCCAGTACCAAACTGCCCTGCCCCTAGCCACTGCCAAGGCATTGGTTCGCCTAAATTAGTGTGATACCTTTTTTGTTCAAATCCACGTCCAAATCCACCATAATTTTCAAATAAAACTTGGGCCTCAGTTTCTAACTCATAAGGAACGACTAGCCCCGTTACCGCCATAATGTCAGGATGTTCTGAAAAGGTCAGCGCAATTGCCTTTACCCAACCTCGATCCACCACCACATCATCATCGGTATAGGCAATAATCTCGCCTTTGGCTTCTAAAATAGCGCGATTGCGCGCCCAGTCTAGGCCGGGGCGTGGCTCATGCACATAACGCACCTGAGAATAATGGTGGTCAATCAGGTCTTTAGTTCTCTCTGTAGTAGGTGCATTATCTACCACCAAAATGTCAAGATTGGGGTAGTCAAGCTGGGCAATAGCCTCTAGGCAAAGCTTGATATCATCGGGGCGATCGCGCGTACAAACCGCCACCGTCACCAGTGGCCATTCGCCGTCGTACTCGACAGGGGGCAAATCAAGCAGATCCTCTAATTTAAAGTCTGCTGGTCGGTGGGGTGAGGCCAAACCGTTCTTAAGCAATTGACCAATAATTGCTTCGCTATGCTCTTCTAAGATCAGCTTGCCCAACGTCGCGGCGGTACATTTACCCAGCGAGATTGGGGCTTTCACATAACCTAGGGGCACACCGTGCAAACGTACCAACCCTTGCAGACCCATATAGCCCTCCAACCCCTCAATCGTAGGAATGGGTTGGCTTAATTCGATATCAACAACTTTAATTGGATATAGCATAGAGACAATTCCAGACTTAAGAATGACGAATTCAACCAGTCAACTTAGATGAACTGCAAAGTGCGGTGTAAAATTCCGTTGACCCACACCTTGACCCACACCTTTGGGTGACTGGCCCGGAGAACTACAGGGGATGCCGTTATGGATACTGCACTGTAAGGTAAACCTGAGATTGATGCTTTTTTATCAGAAAGGTTGGCTACCTCCCGTGTAGGAAGGTAGTTGTAGCCAAGCCCTAGTCGGAGCAGGTTAATAACTAGCAACTGGTAAAAACCGGGTCGCCCCAGAGGAGTTATTGGGTCGATTTTAAGTGCTTGCCACAGCCACAGCAATGTGTTGGCAGCCTGCCCCTGACTATGGCATTGATGAGCCAGATACAGGTAAAAGCTGCTGCGCGATAGTCGATAAAGAAACCCCGGAATTTCAGGATGGTTTTGCTGAGCGGTTTTTAGCATAAGCTGCTGCGATCGCGCCATTTGGTGATAATCCCCTGACATGCTTGTGGTTTGCTTGCGGTAGCCCACCAAGAACTCTGGTACAACTGCAAAAGAGTATTGCGCAGCTAAGCGTAAGTACAAATCCCAGTCTTCACATCCTTGAGCTTGTTGAGCTTTGAGCAGAGGGTTGTAACCTCCTACTTGCTCTAGGCAGCACTTGCGAATTAGAGTGCTGCTAGCGTTGCCCAAAAAGTTGTGGCAAATTAGAGTTTTGTAAACGTCACCTACTACGACGGCTGCATGAAATCCGCCTGTAAACTGCCCTTGCTCGTCAATATCGACCGACCAGGCATACACCACTCCGACCTTGGAACAGGAACGGTCAAACTGATTCAGTAACTTGGCGATGGTATCTGGATGCCAGAGATCATCTGAATCAATAGGAGCAATAAACTCTCCCCGAGCAGCCTGAATACCTAGATTTCGGGCCGCCGCTACTCCCGCATTAGCCTGCCTCAATAGCTGAATCTGGCTATATTGCTGGGCGAGGGTTTTCACAATTTCGGGTGTGCGATCACTGGAGCCGTCGTCGATTACCAATATCTCAATAGAATGGTAGGTTTGGTTGAGTACTGAAAACAGAGTTTGGGCGATAAACTTTTCGGCATTATAAGCTGGAATAATGACTGAAACTAGAGGTTTTTCTGGGATAAACGCGGTCTCAAGAATTTGATAATACATGACGATATCTCAACCTGAGCCGCTAAAAAAACAGCATAGATGAAGCTATATCTGGCCTGGATGAATGAGCTTCATTAGTCGGCTTGTTAGACCACCGCTGCCGCTGATTCCACTTTTCATCAGTAAAATTTTCCTGGTATGATCTCTTCACTCTGTAAGAATTTGAGCGGTGGGGCAGATATTGCTTCAAACCTTGAACACAAGCTGTTAAGGCCGACCTACCGTTGTAGACCGGAATAATGATTGATATTTTTGGCAGTAGTGGATTAGGCATAGGGGCATTTAAAGATTTTCCAAAGCTCTAGTTAGCTCTTCTGGCTTCTCTTGTCCCTTCCGCAATTTCTCCTAAGACTTTATGGAAAGTACAATTTGCCTACCTTAAAGTGAGGATATTTTGGAAATTTCAAACTGAGCTTTACTAGTGAGTGCGATCGCAGCTTCAATGTGTCATTTAGCAGGCTTCCCTACGCCGCCTCTAGGCGATATAGCATCGGCCCCCGATCTGGCTCTTGGTTAGACAACGGTTTGAGTGGCCCCCCGGGTGCAGATAGGGTCGATAGCACCTGAAACCAGTAGTCTGAGGCTGGCACTGGCCCAGCTGCAACTAACGTTACTCCGACTTGGCGAAGGCTATTAATCCAGTCGTTGAGGTTTTCGCCTGACGGCGGTAGGTGAATGACAGAGTAGTTGAAATGTTTACCGTAAAAAAGATAGCTGCGTTGGCTGGCAAAGTAGGCTACGTGCTCTGTGGAAGCTTGGTACTGCTCGAGCACGCCATCAATATTTTGGTAGATTTCTATGCGGTTGATGTCTCGAAGACTCTGCAAATGTATTATTGAGAGGCAGAGTAAGCTGATACAGCCTATGCCACACGCTAGGGGGTGAGAAACTGAAAAGATTGATTTTAGGGAACGTGTTAACCATCTGTAGTGCAATAGATTACTGCTGTAGATCCTCCGTTTATAAATAAGAAAACCCATTAATCCTGCAAACGCTAAAGCATACAGAAGGATGCTCAATAGATCGATCTGCGTTAGAGAGCCTACAATTACACCCACTGATCTACCAGGAGCCGCTCTAAACTCATAGATTATTTTTCCAGGCCAAAAACCATCTTTTCCCAAAAATGCGATCGCTCTAATTTCATCAAAAAGAGCGCTACTAGTGACCCCTAACAGGCTGCAGAGTAGTACAAGCCCCACAATTATATTTTTGTTGCTAGACAAAAGGGATGTACTAAAAGCTGTTGCTACTCCTAAAATGCCGAGTACTGGAAACCCATACCGCATATTGTTACCCATCATGGGATCTAACTGATTTGGTATCTCTCCGCTGGTTCCCGAGGTGTAGGGAGTGTTCCAATAGAGAAAAAATGTTGTGAGCAAAATTAGAAAAACAACGCTGATTACCTTGGCGTTTTTTTCCTTCTGGCGGTGTGAAAAGATAACGATAGGAATCGTTATAACCTGAAGCAGCATTAACAAAAAGGGGAGCTGTAGGCGAGTGATCGCCTGGCTACTGATAGCTACCCAGTGTGACAAGTTGGTCGGGTCAAATTGAGCAGTTAGAGTAGTGCGCTGCAGTGCAACTCCTTTGGCGACTAAGTTAGCCCATATAGAGGGTTCTGCCATCACAGGGCCAACTCCCGCCAGAACTGTGGCTTCAGTCAGGTTGGGGGCAAGGGCACTGGCGGTAGGGAAATCTGCCTCTAAAGCATGCTTAATGGGCCAAAACCCGCCAAAGCAGATCAGGGCTAAAATACCGACCCAGACCAGCGGCTGTTTAAGCAGTGGCCGGTTGGGGGCTGAACTTAGACGCGCAAGTAGTTCGATGGCGGCCAGCAATGCTATTAAAAAGGCACTGTATATAATGCCGATGGTTTTGATGCCAGCCATCAAGCCCGTCATGGCCAAAAATAGGCCAGCATCTCTACTCTGACGGGTTTTGGCGTATGCGCCCAAATAGTAGAGACTGGCCGTGTAAACAGCGGCTAGCGGCAAATCAATCTGCAGGGTTGTAACATGGTTTAAACCGAAAGGAACAAACAACACTAGCGCCGCCGCCGCAAGGCTATAGAATCGCTTAGCCTCGGTCAGTCGACCGAGGCCATATACAGATAGCCCCAGCATCAACCAGGCCAACAGCATGGGGAAAGCCAATAGACTGTCTTGCCCAAGGGGCAAAAGGCAGAGCAGAAAAAGAATGTGCCAGTTGTAAGGATAGACTTGGGCATCGGGGTGCTCAATGATCCAGTGGCCAAGAGGGTCTAGCTGGGAGAAAGCAGCAGTTTGATACCACCGAGCCACGATTGGGCCGTGAAACCAAAGGGTATCGTAGTTGGTAAATGGCTGGGTGATAACGCGTTCTAGCAATACAACGGCCACAAAAGCTAGAGCAGCAATCACCAGACCTTCCTCTGGCTGGAGTCGAAGTTGACAAACTCGGGCCATTGTCTGTCGTAGGTAAACCCGTGACTTTGGTCGGACGTAAAACATCCCCAGCCCCACTACGGCCAGGACAAGTTCTATTATCAAAACGGGTCCTAAGGCGAGGTGATGCAGACTGCCTAAAACGAGACCTAGTCCGACCTGCATTAGGCTCCAGAGAGTTAGGGTTGTCAGGGCTACTTGCGTCACCCCCCCTGGCTTTGACAGCACTAGGCAAAGCGGTATTGGCCCCACCATGACCAGCGTAAATAAACCCAATCCCAGCACTTGATGCATGAGCAATCACAATGTGTATTGGTCGATATGGTTATGCCACTGGCGGGCTACAACAATTGCCAGCGAGATAAAGAGAGCATACTGAATGGATGGTTTGGGCCAATGCGAGGCTGGTAACTGCTCAAGTTTCTGAAATTAGCAGCAAGCTCCCCCTCGCCATTAAGTAGTTAGGCTTGCTTCCGCAGCTTTTTAACGCTGCGGGTTCTCGATCCGCCCCCTGCTCCCATACCCAGACGGCCCAGGCTCAGCAAGCCAACGGACACCACCACAAAGTTGCTGGTGCTAGCGATTCCGGCTTTAGTAATACTGGTTTTGGCATTTTGCTTTAGACTCGCAGCCTGAGCATCAATTTGCCGCAGAGCTTCGGCAAAATCGTCGGGAGTAGCATTGGGAGCAGCACTGGGGTCAGATCGATTTTGCTCAACCTGGGTTTGCAGCTGGGTTGCCTGAGTACCAATAGACTCGACCGCCTGGGACTGAAGCAAAACGCTATCGCGCACAACCAGCATGCAAAGCAGCAAAAATAGAGTTCCTAAACTCAAGGAAACAAAGCCCAGCGGTTTACGCAAGGCCGGACTCTCCCAAATACCGTAGAGTAGCAGCGCAATACCAATCAACAGCACAATGCTGCGATCGCTCATCTGCTGCATAAGGCCTGCCCGCCAGGCTGCACCTGCCCCTAGCGGGAAAGTGAGGGCTATTGTGTCAACCATAAACCCAAGCGCGCAAGTCCACCCAACAATGCGGGCGATGGCCTGGCCATTTAGAGAGTTAGAAGATAGAGGATTGGAAGCACTGACCATTAGAATAACCCTACTAAGAGAGATGTGTTGCCGGTATTCGGTACACCTACGCCACGTTAGGCGTCTCAGCCGCCAATTAAACGGCTCAGATTGGCTAACTACGTATTTCTACGGCCAGTCTGCTAATCCGCACATTTTTAAGCCGTTTATCCTAAATTCATAGAAAGCGATCTAAAGGCATTCGATGGCCGGAGCCCCTCCCAAGCAGACTTTGTTCAACTGATGCTCAGAACGACGCTCTAACCAGAGTCGTAGTTAGCTTTTGGGGCAAGTGTTCTAGTGAGAGGCGTTTGGCCGAGCTTTGTTGCGTTCAATCATGGCCATCATCACGTAGTAATAGAGGGTGAGCAGCAAACCTACAAAAATTTGCCCGCCCCAAAAGCCATGCCAAAAATCAAACCACCACGGCCCCCAATAAACATGGGCCAGAGTAACTAACATTAGTCGAGGAATATTAAATGCCAAGGAAACAACCATAGCAATGACAATTAAAATTGCCATTTGCACTCGATTTTGCTTGTAGAGTATGCCCATGAACAGACCCGTTGCTGCGATAGAAAGCGCCATGTCTAAACCATTACATCCCCAACCTACCTGCACAGCTCCCTCAGGGAATGTGATATAAACTCCTTGGTGAGTAGCCGGAAAGCCAATTGCCTGCATAGCCAGACTACTAGCCTGCGCCATTTTAATTTCAAGGAATTGATAAGGTGTTATAAAATCCCAAATAAATCGAGAAATTAAGCCAATGCGTGGATAAGTCGTAATACCAATAAAAATCGATGGCAGCACAAATTTTGTAAATATGCTGGCCCCCCAGGTGCTACAAGCCATGCCAGCTAAAATAATTAGCCACAAGAATGCCTGCGGCCAGATGTCAAATCGGCAAAAGGGAAACAGAACCGCTCCAAAGACAATCATTAGATGTCCCAAAAGCTGATCTTCTGCGGAAGCCTTGAGATTCTGAAGCACTTGCCGCCGGCTCCAAAGTTCGGCACCAGCCAGCAGCAGCATACAGGCGATCAAAAACCAGCCAACTTTGCCCCTTAATGCCTTAGGCACCAAATACCCTACCCAAATGGGAAAGTAAAATAATCCAATGCTGAGCCCAAGTAAAATAAAACGACCGTGGTAATCCTTAGCGAGGGATATTATCCATAGTCCAGCAAGTTTTAAATAGTGCTGTGCTTTCATATCAGCAAAGTAATTAGACCGGGGACGAGAGATTTTTTTTAGACTGTCTGTTTTATCCCGAACCGGCCAAGGCTGATTAGCCCTAGGCCAATAACAATTAGGTTGCCGGCATTAGCCACAATAGATTTTGTAGTATTGTTACGGGCATTTTGGATCAAAGAATCTGTTTGGGATTCAACCTGTGCCATGGCCTGCTGTAATAATTCAGGAGTAACCTCAGTCGGTCGGCTTGGATCGTTTTCGGCAATTTGAATTTGGGTTTGCAGCGCCTGTGCCTGATTGTCGATGGAGGTCATAGTTTGGGTCTGCAATACTAAATGGTCACGTACCAGCAGCACACAGGATAGTGGCAGCACAATCCCCATTATTAAACAAGCCAGGGCAAGGGGTTTAACCAATGAAGGAAGATCTAGCAGGCTGTAAAGCAGCATCGCTGTACCCAAGAATAATAAAATGCTGCGGTTGCCAATTTGCTGCAAAAAAACAAGTCGCCATTCTAGTGCCATTGGGTTGGGCGGAATCGCAAAAGTCGCCATATTTATAACAAAGCCAACAATACAGGCCAGCCCAAGAATTAAGAAAATTTTAGACGTATGGGAGTTAGCCCGCGGCAGCGAAACATAGGTAGCGTTAGACATGCTGGTCATCGAATTAATATAGATAAAGACATTGAGCTATAGACGTTAGCAGTAAGGCTCCTGATCAGGTCTATCAGGGGGAGGTTCAACTGGCGCAAGGGACTGGGGATCGCCCCTTTGATGTGGCTATCGGTCAACCACACACCCAGTCAATCGAGTTGCTCAGGCGATCTTCTCCTCTCTTCACCCAGGCATTGCCTAAACCGGAAACTTCTTGAAATTTATCGCCGCCTTGAGGGAGTTTCACCTTAGAAAGCCGATCTCTAGGTCAAATACATGTTTGCCCCTTCAAATAGCGTTTCGCGAGTGGGGGCAGACTGGCGAGGATTGAGCTCGTGCCACCTCAAGCCGAGCAGCACAGCCATAGAGAGCATAAACCCAGGCTCTTCCATAGTTGTAAAGATAAATCCATTGACCAAGACGTTGAGCACCAAAAATCGAGAAAAATCGTCTTTGCACACCCTCGTCCAAACAATCCACCAAATTGTCAAGTATGTACCTAAACCTAGAAAACCAACATCTCCCCAAATTCCCACAAAGCCCCAGAATGGGGAGAAAAAGCTGGAATCTAGGTAGCTTCCGTTCCACACGTTCCAAGCAGCCTGACTAGCCGGGTGACGAGTAGCCCCTAGAGGGGCCAAAATACTGGCATAATCACGAATCATCCAGCCGCCAATGCGGCCTAAGGTGTGCCCCGGCCCCAACCCCAAAAACCAGTTGAGTAGGGATGTGTAGTAGGTAGGAATATTACGAACAGGAAACAGCTTTTGCACCGTTGCATCACCGTCAGGGCCGTAGATTTCAGGACGAATCCAGGTGCGGTAAGCCTGTAGAGCATCCACGTTATAAACACACCAATAGAACGAGTAAAGAACTATAGTGGCGATAATTACGTATTTTAGAGTGGCTTTAATATCCGTTGATCGACTGATGATCAGCAGTATCCAGGCGGCGATACCAACAAGAATAGTCTGCTTAGAATCGGCCAAATAAACGTGCAGTAGGCTACCAAAAAGAACAAGGTATCGAGTCCAAGCCAAGGGCACATTTTGCTTAGTGAAATAGTACAGCCCGTAGATCAAGGAGACAGAGGCTGAGACCACATGGCCGCCAGAAGAAAGGTAAAATACTCCCTGCACATTATCTTCCATGGTCATTGTTGGATAGGGCATAATACCGCTGTAGAGACCAATGGCTTGAATCAAGGCAATCACTAGGTTTAGCAAGAAAAATCTCAGTGCCCAAGTCCTAAACTGCCCTAGTTTTTGAACATTTAGCGGAATGTAAATAATGGCAATTAGCACCATGAATGGTTCCGCTTGAATCATAAAATTCAAGAATATGTTGACAGCCCCCGCGTTGTTGAGAAAGGCGCTGGCAGCATTGATGCCAAAATAGACGTATAAGGCAACAAAAAGAGAGCGGGTAATAGCAACTTGTTTATAGCTTGTTCTGCGGCAGCGTAGAAAAACGACGATGCAGGCTAGCGGCACAATGAAGAAGTGTAAGAAGTTAATTGGTGATGGGGCACCAATCGATTGAATAATTCTAGGGAAAAATGCGCTGGCAAATGCAGCTAAAATCAGCGCTGTATTTGAGAGATAGCCTTTATCTCTGGATGCTCTATAGGGATTTGTTGGGAAAATATTGCCACTCATAGTGATTCCCGCTTTAAGCACTTAACTTAACATTGGCGTTGAGTTGAGCTTGCCTGTAGATCGCCATAATCTGGTCATAGTTCTGGCGAGATGTGTAGCGTTCTAAATAGATTTTTCTGGCCTGATGGCGCATTTTGGCCTGATGTTCGGGATGGGCAAGCATCCACTGCACACTCTGCGCCAGGCTGTGGGCATTGCCAGGCTCGAAATGAAGGCCGGTTACTCCATTCTCGACCAGTTCAGCGATCGCCCCAATGTTGGCCGCAATCACAGGGGTTCCCTTGGCAAACGCTTCCACGGCCACGCGACCAAAGGTCTCATACCACTTAGATGGAAAGATCAAAAAGCTGGCATCGCCCATCAGACGGTGCACTTCGGCTATGGGCTTTTTGCCGAGCCACTCTACCCCAACTAGCTCTTGGGCGGCCTGCTCAACCACTGGGGCAAGGGGGCCATCGCCAATGATTTTGAGCGGCATGGGCTGCTCTAGCTGTCGCCAAGCTTCGATTAAGGTATCGAGACCTTTCTCAACAGAAAGCCGACCGACGTACAGGGCAAACTTACCGGCCCCGCTTCCCGGCCCTGGGTCAGGATTGACGAAATTGGGCTTGACAATAATTTTTTGAGCCGGCAGGCCCCCCTCGATCATTTTCTGCTTTGCAAAATCGGTTAATGCAATAAACACATCGACTTGTTTCTGCCAGGTGCGGGCCAGGCGATGGCTCGTCAGCATAGCCGCTGTGACCCCAGTAACGGCGCGGCTGGTGCGATAACATCCATGCACTACGCCGGGGTAGGGAATGGGTTTGCCAAGGCAGTCTTCGCAAACCTGACCATCCCTAAAAAACAAAGAGTTGGGGCAGATTAGACGATAGTTTCTCAAGGTCTGAACCACCGGCACCCCCATAGACTGGGCCGCATAATAAACCGATGGAGAAATCAGCGGGAAAAAGTTTTGCACATGAACCACATCGTAGGTATTGCGTTTAAGTTTTTCTTTGACAATGCGGTACGACTTTTGAGACCAGATTGATTTTAAGGCGACCTGAAGAGACGAATACTGTTCAATATCGTGGTTGGTTTCTTCGTAGCTATCGACAATGTGGCCGTTTTCTCGCAGCAGCCGCTCCTCAGAGTCGCGAGACTCCTCTTCTCCCCCTCGAATTTGATAGACATTGTGAATGCTTAAAATGCGCATGGGGCCACCTCTCGGCAAATTTCTGCATAGTGTTGAATTAGCTCTTGCCCCTTAGCTGACCAAGAAAATGTGTCCTGCGCTCGGCGCTGCCCCGCTTGGCCCATTTGGGTTCTGAGCTGGGGGTCTTGGGCCAGCTGGGCGATCGCCGCCGCTAAATCTTGAATCGTTTGCTGGGGGTTATGGGCCGCAATCTTGCAGCCAGTTTCGGCGGTGACCTGAAGACTGGGCCCGCCCAAATCTAGGCAAATGACAGGGAGCCCGGCGGCCATAGCCTCAAGGCAGACCAGCCCGCCCGATTCGTGCAGACTGGGATGCAGCAGCACGTCGCACTGCTGTAGCTGAGCCAAAACCTCGGCGCGGGGTAGACTGCCGAGAAACTTGACTCGATCGCCTAGATCTAAATCAGCGGCGATCGCCTGTAGACGCTGTTTCTCGGGGCCTTCACCCAAAAACCAGTATTCGGCTTCATCTAGATTGGCTTCGGCAAAGGCCCGCAGGCTCAGGTGCAGCCCTTTCCAGTGCAGCAGTCGAGCCACGCTGACAAAGCGGACCCTGTCTTTGGGGGCAGAGGTAAGTTTTAGCGCCGATAGCTGCTGTAGCTCTTGCTGCGAAAGGCCAATAGCTGGAGAAATGCGCACATCTTTAGCGCCGATGTGTTGCAGCCGCCGGGCGGTATCTGCCGTGGTGGCCTGGGTTAAGGCGCTGCGACGGGCCGTCATTTGGGTAAACGGGTCTAGCTCGCCCAGACGGTGAATAAGACTGCGCAGCACCTCGTATCCCTGGCCCCGGCGGCTAAAGCCCTGCCAAAACGCGGCGGGCGCGGCCTCGCCACCCCCCACCGGCCCCCAGACAAACGGCACGGGCAACAGCGCCAAAAAGCTAGGGGTAGAGTAGCGGACGTAGGTGACGTGGTGAATGAGGTCGAGATCTACCTGCTGGAGGAGCGCCTTAGCGGCAAAGTAAGCACCAATTTGCCAGCCGTAGTAGTGGGGCACCTGGGTGGGTGGCAGCCACCGGGCCGGGCCGGGTGGGTCGCAGTACAGAAACGTGAGATTGGCATTGGGGCGAACCGACAGCTCAGCCTCGATCGCAGGCCGATTGTTGCGGCGGGTCAACACCCAAACCCGATGGTACTTCGCCAGTTCTTGCCCGACATTCCAGCCCACGCCAGGTTCAGACCCCATGGCGGGTTGGCAGGCGTAGGCAGACATTAAAATCTTGAGCGGCTTCATGGGGTTTGACTCAGCACGTTTTCATAGACCTTGGCCACTCGCTCACCGTGGGCCTTCCAGGTAAAGGTTTGAACATGGGCCAGCCCTTTTTCCACAAACTGCCGATACTCTGCCGGGTTTTGCTGCATTTGCATCACGGCGGTGGCCATGGCCTCCACATCGTCAGGGGGGGCCATTAACCCGGCTGTGCCGACGACCTCCGGCAGGGCGGTTGCATTAGATGTAACCACCGGAGTACCGCAGGCCATGGCTTCTAACACCGTGATGCCAAACCCTTCATAGAGCGAGGGGGCGATCAGCAGGTCGGCAGCGTTATAGAGATCTACCAGCTGGTCTTTACTAGGTTTACCGACGTAACTTACCCAATCCGAAAGGTTTTTAGAATCAATAAATTCTTTTTGGGCGGGGGTAAAATCGGCTCCCGCCTTGAGAAAGTGCACCGGCAGGCCGCGCTGATGCAGCAGCGCTACAGCTTGGAGGGCGGTAATCACATTTTTGCGCGGGTGGTTAGACCCCACGTTGAGCAGACAAAAGGTGTCTAGGCTCAGGCCATAGTGCTGGCGCAGGGCTGCACCCCGCTCGGGCCAGGGGCGAAAGTCTGACTCGACCCCATTGTGAATCGCAGTAATGTGATCGGTACTCAGACCAAACACCTTGGTAACGTCGTTAGCGGTGTAATTTGACACAGTAACTACGTGGTCTGCCTTGCAAATGCCCTCCACGGCATATTTCCAAATCATGGTGCTCACCCAGGGGGCTAGGGCCTGGGTGGTGATGTTTTCGGGCTGAACAAAGTTGATCAGGTCGTGGCAGGTAACCACCACACGGCGCTGAGCCCGACGCAAACTATAGGCAAAGTGACCGTCGCTATGGTCAATAACGTGAAAAATATCGATGTCGTCGCGCTGAGACACCTGCTGCGGTAGGGCCAGGTAGCGCCAGAAGTATTTGTCAATTCGGTTGAGAACGGAGCCGCTGTATTCAGAGAACGACGGCGTTAGCGCTTCAACTGACCAGTCTGGCCGCGCCTGCCTGAGACCTTCGATCAGGCCGTCGGCATAGACATCCATGCTAAAGGAAGCCCCCTTCGCTCGGCGAATTACTAATACACGCATGACGGCTAGCTGTCCTTGCTGCTGAAATAGGGCTGCTGAAATAGGGTAAATGTCGGCGGCTGAAACCTTAGACCGCCCTCTGCACATGCTCAACGGCGGCGGTAAAAATCGTGGTTGCCGCCGCAGGGGTATGGGCTGCCATAATTTCGGCTGATTTTGCCCCCATAGCTGTCGCCAGGGTCGGGGTTTCTAAGAATTGCCCCATCAGGTCGGCCAGTTCTTGGGGCTGATTGGGCGAGAAAACAAAGCCGTTTTCGCCATGTATTACCATTTCGGCAGCGCCAGCTCCCTTAGAGCAGAGTACGGCTTTGCCAAAGGCCATGGCTTCGGGCAATACCATGCCCCAAATATCTTCGTTGGTCGAAAAGACAAACACATCCGCCTGCTTAAAGTAGGAGCCCAAAGCGCCGTAGTCGATTTTGCCCAGCCAGTGAATGGCGTCCTCTAAACCAGCGGTTTGGGTATAGGCTTCGAGCTCGGGGCGCTGCTCACCGTCGCCAATGAGCAGCAGCGTGAAGGGCAGGTGCTTGGCCTTGAGCCGGTGGCAGGCTTCGAGCAGGGTTCTTACCCCTTTGCGCTCAATAATTTGGCCCACGTGGAGAAAAACGGGCCGGGGCAGTGTTTCGGGCAACTGCTCTTGGGCCGCCTGGGGCGATCGCAGCAGGGCATCAAGGCTGGGCACCAAAAAAGGCCGGCAAAAAATCTTGCCGGGGCTGGCCCCCAAAACGTTGACTAGGTAGTCTTTCCCTGCCTGGCTGTTGGCGACAAAGCCATCGGCCCCGGCCACAATAAACCGCCGCGATCGCAGGCGCAGAGAATTGGTTTCATAGTTTGAATTGGGAGAACCACCCTCATAGGCGACAATTACTCGCCACCCGCCCAAAAATTTGAACAGCAGCGCCAAAATTGACCACACCGAGAAGGCATTGGTGATCACCACCTGGGGCCTAAATTTAAGTAGGTGATAGATAATTGTGGGCGACGCATAGGAGAAGCCAAAGCCATAACCCTGGTTAGACTTACCGGTCTCCATAAACTGAGTGCGACCCACGGTCTGTAGCTCAAAGCTATCTTCAAAGCCGGGCACATAGCCGACCCATTCCCCGGTAAACACCCGAGTGTTAGGGAAGACTTGAGTAAACTCCCGCAGAATGTGCTGCCAGGAGATGCCGCCCCGGCCCATAGAAGGCAGCAGCCAGGCGACGCGACTGCTTCGCTGTTGGTTCATAGTGAGTCTCCGGGTGAATATGCTCAATTAGCAGATACGACAGTTAGCAGACACAACCAAACGGATTGACTAGCCTGGACTACTCACCAGTCGGCGAATGCGAGTTAGGGACCAGCTAATAAATTTGGGCCGATGGTGGGGCGCAAAGAGCCAAACAATCACGGGCTTGGCCAGCGGTCGAGGGGCCAGCCCTACCCACGTAAACCAGGCGCTAAAGATCAGCCGCTTTTGCCAGTTAAATGACGAATAGCGCCAAATGGCCCGCAGGCCGAGCCAGGTCAGCCCCAGGGGGCGATCGGAGGCCACCGGATGGCTGGTCGGATCAAACCGGAGCGACGCTAGCCGCGTCCAGACGCGACCGACAAAGCGCATGTAGAGATCGTCGGATACGTCATAACCCAGCTGGGTTCCGTACTGGTTAATTAAGGCGCAGCGCTGAAGATCGTGTCGAATGATGCGGTGGAAGCGATCGCTGGTCACCTGGGTCATGGCCCACTGGTTGCTGGTGTGAATGCGATAGGCCCCCAGGGGAGTTTCAACCGCCGCCACCTCACCAAAAAGCGGAATCAGCACCGACAGATAATCGTCAGATGTCGTAGTAAATTCGGCAGGGATGGGGGTGACCTGGGCCAGCGCCTGGCGACCGATGGCGTTGCCGCTGGTGGGTACGCCCACATAGGTGCCCACCCTCAGCACCGACTGACGAATGCTGCCGCTGTCTAGAGGCCCACCCTGGGGGTAGGAAATTCCCCGTGGCTGCCCCTCTGTGTCAACTACATCTAGGCGGTAATGAACTTTTGCCAGGGTAGGCTGCCAGACGGCGACAATATTTTCGACGGCATGGGGGTAGAGATAGTCGTCGGCATCGAGAAAAATAATGATGTCGCCCTGGCTCTTGGCAAAGCCGCTGTTAAAGGCCGCCCCCTGCTTACCGTTGGTGGTGTGGAGTACAGGAATGATGCGATCGCCATACCCAGCAATAATGTCGCGCGAGTTATCGCTAGAGAGGTCGTCAACTACAACAACCTCAACGTGCGAATAGGTCTGAGCGAGAGCGCTATCAATCGCTTGGGGCAGAAAACTGCCGTAATTATAGTTATTGATAATAATGCTGACTAAAAGCATCTGCTCTATTGCCTTGCTAATACCTCTAAACCTTGATCGAGCCCAAAGTTATCGTTTACCTGCGAGTAAATACTCAACTGGGTCAAGCCTAAATACCTTGACAGCAACGACTATCCCCGTTCCGAAACACCCCCTCCAAACTGCAACCGAAAGCGTTCTTGGATGGCAACCCACCGCAGCCGCAGCATGACCACCGTAAACTGAAATTTCTGCCTAGGCCCTTTAAGGCGGGTGTCTTGCCAGGTCCGCAGAAAGAATCTAAACGGCGGCTTGAGAAAAATAACTAGGTCGGTCAGTAAAGCTATTGCAGACGGGCGGTTTGACTTAAGTACATCATATCGACCCCCAATAATTCGCACGGCTCGCTTGCGAAGAGCATCCCACGTGTCTCGGGCCGGGTGGTTAACCCGTGCATCTTCGGCATATAGCTGCTTGTAGCCCGCCGCAAACACCCTCTGGCCCCACTGCTTGTCGCCTCCAGATTTGAGCGTTTCATCAAACAGGCCAACAGCATCCAGAATGTGCTTGAAGGTCAGCAGGTTAGCTGTTACGCCAAAGTTATCGTTGGCCAAAAACTGGTCTTGGGGAAAGGCTAGAGCAATAGTTTCGTATAGCTCAAAGGGGTTAGGATAGTTGGAATCGCTCACAAACAATTCGATGTGACCCGCCACTAGCCCTACATTAGGCTCACTCTGCAAAGCCTTAACACCATTGGCTAACCAGGCTGGTTCAGGTATGCAGTCTGCATCAGTAAAAGCAATGATCTCTCCTCTGGCTACTTCAATACCTCGATTGCGAGCAATATAAGAGCCGGGGGAAGGCTCATGGATTAAAACAACGTTTTCAAATAGAGCCGTAACACTGCTAACGTCTTCCTTAGAATTATTATCAACAACAATAATTTCATAGTGCTCAGACGGGTAGGTCTGTTGAGCAATAGCCTCTAAGCAGATCTGTAAATGCTGATTGTCGTTAAAGACTGGAATAATAATAGAAACAAAAGCAGGCTGAATCGAATACATTTACTAAATGCCCCTCAAGCGCCTAAAGCTACACAAAATTTTTGAACTTAAGTCGAATCCTATAGTAGAAAATAATTAGAGTAGTTTTTAGCCTATCGAAAATCGAAGAAGAGCTTAGATAATCATCTAGCATTGCCTGACAATCGGCATCGGCAACCTGTTGGGTTGTATAGGTACTGCTCAGATATGTAGCAAAACCCTTTCCTAAGATCTTCTGACTAATAGCTCTGAATTCCGGAAAGTTTTTCGAGATCCAGTAACCAGTAGTCGTGTTGATTTCTCCAAACATTCTACGCTTTTTGCTTAGGTCAAGATTTTTATAGTAATTATTGTGAAACCTATATATGCCTAGATTTTCTTTAGAAACATAACCTGTGCCAAGACCAACCGCTAGAATCTTGATGTATAGGTCAGAAATCGCGACTCCCGAAAGGCCCTTAATTTCGGGTAGAGGAAACAATGTGCCCAGCAACTTATGAGAGAAACATAAATTTGAGGTAGAAGGCGTAAAATCAGGCAATTTTCCCTTCAAGATACTCTTGCTAAAATTTATCTTGCCCAGATTTTCCACAGATGATTGACTTCGAATAGAGGCAAAAAGATCCTCTAGCTTGTTTGGCAAAATATCACTAGTTTCGACAGGAGCAGATTCCGTAAATACCCAATCGATGTCAGAATCAGATTGAAAAATAGCTACTACTTGAGATGCTTTCTCAGGCAAAAATATATCGTCAGCATCTAAGAGGCAAATTATTTCGCCCTTACTTGCAGCAAACCCTGCGTTAAGAGCAGATGCCTGTCCACCATTTTTCTTAAAAACAGAAATAATTCGGTCACCATATTGGTTGATCAGTTGGCGAGATCTATCTGTTGATCCGTCATCAACAACCACAACCTCAACATTTGAATAAGTTTGATTTAGAGCACTATCAATAGCAGTTGGCAAAAAATTTTCATAATTATAGTTATTAATTAGAATGCTTACTAAGGGTGGTTTCAACGCAGATCTGCTCATGAACGTAAGTAGAAAGTAATGCTGGATAATTTTTGGTTCAAAATAGAAATTTGCTTGAAATGATAAGCTTCAGCCTCGCTAGTTTCTAGCGAGGCTGAGATAAATCAGTAGAGCAAATTTTTGACTTCGCCCCACATAGAGCGGGCCGCATCTTTCTGTTTAAGTGAGGAAGTCTGAATTTTCTTCACTAATTCATCGCGCAAACTTTCATCAGTAACAATATTAATCTTTTGCTCGATTTCATTATCAACATCTACATCGGTTAACAAACACTCGAAGCAATCGTAATCCTTCATCAGCATGTGATACTTATGGCTCCAAGCGGTGGCAACACAAGGTACGCCCTGCGATAGAGCATTAATCAAACCGTGGAATCTTGAGCCTATAACCGCATAAGATTTACCTATCAAACCCTTAAGACGTAAGGGATTTTTTTCTATGATAATTTCTAATGATGGATCAAACCTATTTTGCAAAGCTTTAGCTAGTTCAATATCACAAGTTTCATGGACTACTATTAGCGGGTTTAATCCTTTAGCACGAGTAATCTTTATGCTAGATTCTAGAAAATGGAAATAAGCTCCACTAACCTTGTCAGAAGTTTTGTCTGTCATTCGTATATTTGGAATAACACAGACTCTTTTGTGTATATCTTGAGGCAGGTTTTCAGGTGGAATGCCTTTCAAGAGATTTGTGAAGTCAGGCGACATTTTGATTTTAGATGAATCGCCGCCAATATCAATCAGATATTTGTAAGAAATATCGTCTCTTGCAAAGATCAGGTCGCTATAAGATAAGACTTTAGAAAAAGACTTGCGAATTGCCGGATCTTTGAAAGGGCCAAAGGCTTGAGGCAAAAAGATAACTTTCTTCCCTGCTTTTTTGCACCTTACAGCAAGATCTAGCATAGTGTTTGTTTTCTCAAGTCCCCATTGGTCTGAGTAGTTGAACCCAGATGCATCAAGGACTGCATCTATTTGGGAGTAAGTGACAAGGCCTAATCTGTCTTTTGTTTTTTGGGGAATTAGATTTAGAGCTAGGTTAGGAGAAGAGCCAATAATGGGAAAGGTTTTATCTGACCAAAGTAATTGAGATACGCCTGCCTGGGCTCTTTGACTATAGCTGCCAACTTTTGCCCTCATGGCAACAACGTTTTTTTCATCCCACTCTTTAAGTTGCTGAACTACTGCATAAAGCATTAGCTCAGCACCTTTGTTCTCAAACTGAACGCCTCGAATTTCAGTAATCATTACTAGGCCTCTATTATAAATATGCCGATCTGGATAAGCTTTGATTTCACTAAGACTGAACGCTAACGACTAACTAACTAATAAATTAATATTTTTCCTAGCCGTTCCAAACTGTTTCTCTGAATTAGCACTCAGTTATATCTCCTCAATTGATTCAAAGATTTTTTCTGCGAAAAAGCAATCATTCCGCTAGGATCTGGATAGCCTAGCGAAATCAGCATTACAGGTCTTTCATCAAGTTCTAAGTTAATCAAATCTGCCATTTGCTTTTCCTTTGACTCAATATCTGGCCAGTTAATAGGGCAAGATCCCAGACCTAAAGTTTCTAATGCATACATTAGAGACATTGATGCTAAGGCAGCATCAATATAAATAATATGCCTATCTCTTTCACTAAAATAAGCCCTGAGTTTGCCGACAACTACAATAACCGCTGGGAAGTTTTCGGAAAAACCTTTAGTCCCCATGGGTATAGAGGAGATTTGCTTGACTAATTGTGGATCGTCAAAAATCCTAAACTCAAATGGTTGCCGATTACAAGCACTAGGGGCAAGAGCTGCAATTGTAATTGCTTGATCAATCAAGTCTCGTGGAACTGGTTTTTGCAAATACCATCTAACAGATCTGCGTCGAACAGACAGCTTCAGTATATTTTCGTAGCTGACTGATAGTTCATCAGAGCTGCCCCGCTCATAAGGAATTTTGAGTGAATCACTAAATCCAAGGGATTTCAAAGATAGGAATTCTTGACGACATATATCAATTCCAGGTTCTGAACCGACAATTGAAAAGTACTCTGACAGTACATCATGAGCCCACCTCAATTCCTCATTCTGAAGATCATTACTTTTTGCCAGCATTGTTTTGTAAGCCTGAAAAGTTTCAGCAATATAATCTGCTGCAAAGATACTTCTCCTAGGCCGCATTAAAATTCCTTTTTCGATCCGATGAATATTTCGTCTCAGAAGATAACTGTCTTCATCATTAGAGTGAAGATTTTTTTGATACTGAATTTTGCCATAAATGCAAGCTTGATTTTCTCGGCCAAACGCTTTTGAGAATGCTACATAGTAGAGAGAACTTAAGAAACGAGACCGCACTGCGATCTGCATTAAATGTTTTTCCAGCACCTTCTTCATAGTCGCCTTTGAAAAAGGTGCTTTAAGGTTAGCTGTCATGGCTTTAGAAATAAACGCGACCATTTTCTTTGAACCTCAGGCTAGAATATATTACTTAAAAATCTAATTCTTTTATCTGCTTTCCAAAAGTTTTTTGCAACACCTTTATTGGCAGGAATAGCCCTCATTCGTGCAAAATCTAGGCAAGCTTTTCAAGATAGTTTTTGTCAATAAACTTCCAAAATTAGAAATACATCATCTGGCAAAACATCACTAAACCCTAAGTTTTTTTTGGAATTGTTGAACTTGCTAATGAGAATATCTTTTGAAGTACATCGGGTGAGAACAAATAAATAGATCCGATATATGAAAGAGACCCAGATGCAATGCAAATTCCAAGGACTAGTCTTGTTGAAACAACATCAATCAATAAAGCCCTTGTTAGAACTATTATTAGAATCATTGCCAACGATGAAAAGAATGCACACCTTAAATTTTTAAAATAAGTTGAGAATTGAATATCCATTAATTTTTTAATCATAATTAATGGGATAGGTGAGAATAGATAGGCACGAATAACATAAGCCGAAGCAACAGCCAAAATACCCCATTGCACTGTAATCAGATAGGCTAATATATTTGTTACCCCGCTAGCACTCATAAACCCTAGTCTCCAATAGGGTTTTCCTAAAGCTAAAATTACTGAGTTGTTAAAGTACGATACAGATTGCAAAACCCCAACTAGAGCTAAAACACTCATGACTGGTGCACTAGGTAACCACTGAGAACCAAAGACTACTTCAATCAGTTGCTTTGAAAGTACTGATACAGCTAAAAAAGCTGGCATAGCTACTAAACTCGTCATTTGAGTTGCAGTATAGAAAGAACGCCTCAGCCGCTCTTTATCACCCTGTATTTTAGAAAAAGCAGGTAGAGCTATTTTACTAGTAACTGTTATGAGCAGTTGAGTCATAACCAGGAGAATTTTGTAGGCTACTGTGTAATACCCTAGCGCTGTAGAACCTAAAAAATAACCAATAACTAGGTCGTCGCCTCGACGGCTAAAATAATCGAATGTTTTAAATCCGATTTCACCTATGCCAAACTCAATTAGCATATTTGAATTTTTTAGGGAAAATCTAAATCCAGGCTTCCAGTCACTCAAGCACCAAAGAATGACTACTTGAAAGAGGCTATTGGTGAGTTGCTGACCAACCAAACTCCAAACTCCATAACCCCTAAATGCCATAACTATTCCGACAATTCCGCTAAGAAAAATGGCTATTACTGAGCGAATTGCAAGAGCCCTAAATTGCAATTCTTTTTCTAGCAAAGCCTGTTGAATATTGCCAAAGCCACTTAACAAAAATGTTAAAGATAACGCTTGTATAATAGGTGTTAATGCAGGCTCATCAAAAAAAGTAGCGGCAAAACTAGCTATTGAAAATCCAACTATAGTTAAAATTCCATTCAAAGAAACATTAGCCCAGAAGGCAGTGTTTAGATCTGCGTCATCAAGGTTGTTAGATTGAATAATAGCTTGCCCTACTCCCTGATTCAGAAATAATTGTAAAAAACCAAGAAAAACGCTTGCTAGCGCAACGATTCCAAAGGCATCTGGTGTTAAGAGACGTGCTAATAATGAAAAAACAATAAATGAAAATAGTTGCCTCCCCCAGCTTTCGATGGCAGACCAAAAAACACCTTTAGCAACTTTTTTTTGTAAACTCATTTTAAATCCTTGCAGTAGCTATTAAGTTATTTGGTCATTGCGACGTTTAGATTTTAATAGCACTAGACCTGTTTTAGTAAAAAGATTAATTTGCTTACAATTAAAGAATAGTATTTAACGAATAAGTTCCCACGGAATAACTCCAGTATTTTACCCAGATCCTATTTTATCGAACAATTTACAGGATTGTTTTGTGGCTAACTAGCCAATGGTCTTTAAATATTTCCTGGCGACTCGTCGAACAAATTGGGGATATGTCTGCTGGCAGTATTCAAAATACTTTTTACTAGGCTTGTTATTTTACTTTACAAGGCTAAAGTGTTCGCCCCGGAAATATCAATGACAATCGCAAGGTTTTTAGAGGATTAAAGGTTTGGTGAAATCTGTATCAAAATCTTAAAAATGTCCTGATCTGAAATTTCAGAAATTTTAGAGTATTGTCCGGACGACAGGTTAAGGAAAGGTAAACGTAAGGTAAAAATAGCCACCATCATCCCTAGACTAGGGATGGCGACAAACGGCTATTACTCATTGCGGGTGCGATTGTGCCACTGCATTACCTTATTGCCCCCCTTAATCAAGTACAAGTCATGCAAAAAACTTTCAGCGAGTCCACAGAGATAGCAGTTTACTTCCATCACACCTCCCTCTTCCTGATCGGCGCAGTTGCTTTAGCCGCAGCCGGGCACATTGTTGTTCATGCATTGTCTTACTTGTTTGATATTGCAAATACACCCTTTGTAGGGGTCTTCAAGTTTTTCAGCATGGGTCAAGAGGCCAATTTCCCGACATATATTTCGGCTCTAAACCTTTTGCTTGCAGCCGGGCTCTGCTTGCTCGTTTCACGTCACGATGTGCCGCAAAAAAAACGAATGAGTCGTTACTGGGTAGGTCTCTCGGTCGGATTGCTGCTTATGAGCATCGATGAAGCCGCACAAATTCACGAGGGCATCATTGGCGTGCTTTTAGAAAACTATTTAGGTCGTGGTACGGGCGTTCTATACTACCGTTGGTATCTTGCTTATATCCCACTTGTCATAGTTATTGGTTGTTCATACCTTCCCTTCCTGAAGCGCCTTCCCTTACGGTACTCGTCGCGTCTTTGCTTAGCTGGGTTAGTCTTTTTAGGTGGAGCTATTGGAGTCGAAATGCTAGAGTCTGTACTGGTGTACGCTGGAATTAACACAGCTATTAGCATCTTGTTTGAAGAAACTTTCGAAATGCTGGGTATTGTTATTTTCATTGATACAGTATTACTCTATCTTTCTGAACTTGACTTTAGAATAAAGCTTAATTTCTCCAATAAAAAGTACGGTTAGCAAAGAGCTAATCGTTAGACAAGCCTGTAATCTACCAGATTGAAACAAATTAGAGGTAACTGTTCCCCTGAGTAGCTTCGTAGGCCAAGTCGCCTAGAAATACCAGGAGATATATCAGATAGCTTTTAGCCTTCCTCTTTCAGCGTAAATAGAAGCTGTGTTTGAAGCCACAAACACAGCTTCTAACCCTCAGTGTTACAGACAACTCAATCCATTTTAGCCAGCCCTTAACACTGAGTACTAGCTGTTAGTTAACAGGCACAAACGCTCTAACTATAGCCTTATCCCAGAAATAATTCAGCCCCCTGCTAAGCTAGGAGGCTGAACTGAAAAGAGCAATCATACTAGTCTGGTAGATTAGCATGCACCCCGACTAAGCACTACTGCGCCAATGGTTTGCAAAATCAAATGCACATCGTGCCGAAGAGACCACTGGGCTTGGTAGTCTAAGTCCATTTTGACAATAGCCTCAAAATCTTTCACCGAAGAACGGCCCTGTGCTTGCCACTTGCCGGTTAGTCCGGGTTTGACGTTGAGCCTTTGCCAGTGATGGGGTTCATACTGGCTGACTTCCTCCCACGTAGGCGGGCGGGTACCCACTAAACTCATGTCTCCTTTAAGCACATTCCAAAACTGGGGAAATTCGTCTAGGCTGGTTCGCCGCAAGAATCGCCCCACCCGAGTAACTCGCGGATCATTGTGGTTCTTAAAGATCAGTCCTTCGGCCTGATTAGTTACCTGATGCTTGAGATCGTCGGCATTGACAACCATAGACCGATATTTCCAAATGCGAAATGGCCGTCCGCGATAACCACACCGTATTTGACTGTAAAAAACTGGCCCAGGGTTATCTAGCTGAATGGCGATCGCAATAGGAACCGTCAAAACCAAAGCCGCCAGCAGCCCTACCAATCCACCAATTAAATCAAAGCATCGCTTGAAAAAAGAAGTGACCGACGGGTGAGTAGGCGAAGAATAAATACTCTCTGGAACAGTAAGCTCCTTTTCGAGAACAGATAATTCTGTTTTGAAGGAAGAGAATGGGAGACGAAACATATATCTACTAGACCTTCAAATTCGACTTATATCGAAGTCCTGAAGATTGCGCTGCTCCACTAAAATTAGCCGCATGAGGCCATCAACGATGCCAAACCAAAAACCTTCAAGAGGTTCCCATTATGAAATGGTGGCCAGCATCGTTAACAGATCCTTTCATACTGCTTTATCCAAATGATTCAAGCTTTTCGCTACCATCGGGCATCGTGGGCGGAAATGCCTTGATGCCAACTCCCTGCATCAAAATGTTAGCAATGTAGATTGGCCCTAGTACCAGGTACCGCTGCCACAACCGTTTGGGTTCTTGAATCAAACGATAGAACCATTCCAGGCAATAGTCCTGACAAAACTGAGGCGCTCGGGGTAGGTTACCAGCAAAAAAGTCAAACACGGCACCAACAGCAAGAATTGGCATCCCCAAAAGCTCACGATACTCGTAGGCCCAGACCTCTTGCCGAGGGCAGCCCAACCCAACAAACACCGCATCGGCACCAGATGCCTTAATGCGTGATACTACTTCCAAGCGTTCTTGCTCCGTTAGACGGCGAAATTTAGACGGCTCTTGTCCTACAATTTGCAGTCCAGGAAACTCTTTTCTCAATCCCTTAGCAAAATCCTTTAGCACGTCGGGTTTGCTGCCATACAAATAAACCTTCAAACCTTTTTGGGCAAAAGCCCGAGCGACCCCTGTGGTGAGATCGGCTCCAGCAATTCGATTGGGCAGTTTATGTCCATATAACCACTGCAAAGCCATGCGTACCGGCTGCCCATCAGGGACGATTAAATCAAGAGCGTTTAACCGTCCTCGATGAATTTTGTCAAAAAAACCGGTCATAACGCCATGGACAGCGAGGGCACTAGTTGCACAGGGCTGCTTGTTTTCTGCGGCAGAAACTATTTTAGAAACCGCGTATTCTAGATCGACAGCATGCACATTGACTCCTAAGACGGAGTGCTTTCCTTTGTTGATCATTAGAGATACTCCTAGTGGCAAGCAGAAGCGTGTTATTTTCCCTTGACAATGACTCTTCTGAGTACAGATAGAGTGGAAGAAGCAACCCTTGATACCCTGGAAAACTAAGCTAGCAAAATATGCTAGCTCCACCGCTCGGTGTTCTTTTCAAAAATCTCAGACAAAATCGCATTGACATCATACTTGATTGACCAGTTGGGGTAATGCTCCTTAAATTTTGTGAGATCACTGATGTACCAAATATGATCGCCGATGCGATTGTCTTCAACGTATGAGTAATGCATCTCTTTCCCAGTAATTTTTTGGCACAGATCAATTGCCTCCAACATTGAGCAGTTGCTTTCACGACCACCACCAATGTTATAGACCTCAGCAGACTTAGGATTTTTATAAAATTCATAGAAAGCTGCAATCAAGTCTGAGGAATGTATATTGTCACGCACCTGTTTACCCTTGTAGCCAAATATCTTATAGGGGGTTTCAGTCATGGCACACTTCATTAAGTAGGCCAAAAAACCGTGAAGCTGGGTGCCAGAATGATTTGGGCCAGTCAAGCATCCACCCCTAAAGCAAGCGGTTTTCATACCAAAATATTGGCCATACTCCTGCACCAGCACGTCAGCAGCTACTTTAGAAGCCCCAAATAGAGAGTGTTTGCACTGGTCAATGCTCATATCTTCGGCAATGCCCTGGTGATAGCGATGAGAGGCATCAATTTCCCAGCGACTTTCCTGCTCAATGAGGGGTAAATAGTTAGGCAGATCGCCATAGACTTTATTTGTTGATGTAAAAATAAACGAACTTTCTGGTGCAAGATCGCGGGCGGCCTGCAAGAGATGAAGGGTGCCGTTGGCGTTGATCGAGAAATCGGTCAGAGGATCTCTAGCGGCCCAATCGTGGGACGGTTGAGCGGCGGTATGAATAATGATTTCTATATCTTTTCCAAAGGTTTCAAAGATTTTTCGTACGCTCGAATAGTCTCTAATGTCTACATCGTAGTGGTCGTAGTCTTTGATATCCTTTTTTAGCTGAGCACAGTTCCACTCGGTGGAGGCTTCTTCTCCAAAGAACTGCTTGCGCATGTCATTGTCAATACCGACAACATGCATACCTATACTGCTGAAAAAACGTACAGCTTCAGAACCAATCAGTCCGGCTGATCCGGTGATTATTGCTACACTCATCTGTTTAATCCTTTATTAGACCAATCGTTTTCTAGGGGCGTTGAAAAAGACTACAGGTGCTCCTCCTGTTTGGAGATTTAAACACCTATTAAATCCAGCAAAGCTCAGTCTCCACAGCAAATATGTGTGTGGAGGTCGCTTTATCTAGAGTTCTTAATCAAAGATTTTCAGGTTTCTGTGCTGATTGGAAAATGGGTACAGTTCAGGGTAAGTTCGCTAAAGCTATAGCAGCATGTTTGAGCTTAAGTTTTAGGTAGAGAACACCCTCAAATATTATTGACTCTAGGTCTACGAACAACCGCTGCATTGAGCTGATTGTTGAGCATAAAGTCGATAATAATCTCGAAACTAAAGCAATCTTCTAAGGATTTTTCAGTCTTCCGGATAAAAACAGTATTTACTCGGTTTCCAAAAATCGCGATCGCCTACTGCAAGACTCAAATTGTTATCTAGAATACTTAACCGCCAGTAAACAGACCTCTGTATCTGGAGGAAGAAATCTGTTAACTAGATGCCTTTTGGAAGCTAGAGCATTTCTAGAAACTTTTCAGGCTTTCAGCTAATGTTATCTAGAATACCTGATTACCCTTTAACAAACCTCTGTATCTGGAGGGAGAGATCTGTTAACTAGGCACCTTATCTACTTTGTATTCAGACAGGTTCAGCAGCCATTATGTCTACGAAAGACAGGTTGGTGATTGAAAAAGTTCCTAATTGACATTCTCCTGATGTGAGAAAAGTAGCAGTTGGTAGATATCCCTGCTAGGTGGGCTCCTGGCAGAAGCTATAAGATTGGGCCATAACGCCCTTAAACAGAGAGATGAAACCCTAGAAAAAATAGATGCATGAGCTGACCTGTGGAACCCTGCTACTTCTTGCTGCACTTGCTTTAAAGGTCAACGAGAAAAAGCAGTCTGCCACTTGAGAACGATTGTTCAAACACACCGCAAAGCAAGACACTTGAGGATCTGAATAGGCCAAGCAGGGCCATCCAACCAAGAAATGCTCAGCCTGCAGGATAACAGAAGACCAATGAGCTAGCTCCATTTCAGTAAATTTGCGGTCTCCAATCAGCATATCTTAGCAGTTTGCTTTTGTTTACAAAGTTCGTGTGAAGTGTTCAGTAGGTTTACTGGTATTTCTGAAATCTATACGGATTTCTCCGAGACTCCACGGATATTGGGAGGAGGAGCACAGGGTACGTTACCGACTATGACAGAGGTTTTGCATGATTACTCTCCTGATCACCAGGCTACAGCGCGTTGGGTCGCACTCTGGCCTGGTTGTTAGCCTTGGACTCATGCTTTTTGGCATGGAAGGATTGTGGCCCAAAGCTGGCACAGCCCAAAGAATGCCAGGAGGGCCTGCGGTGTCTGGCTCAGTGAGACTTGACACTGAAGTAGCGCCTAGGCAGCCACCCTCGGCCAGTTCTCGTCCATTGTCTCCGCCCGCAGTAAACCAGGCCTATAGTTTAGGTGCTGGGGATCAAGTCAGGATCAGTCTGTTTCGCTTGCCTGATTACAGCGGCGATTACGAAGTGCAGGTAGACGGCAGCCTCAACTTGGCCTTAGTAGGGCCAGTGATGGTACAAGGGTTGACCGTTGACCAGGCCACTGCCCTAATTTCTAGCCGCTATAGCCAAGTGCTGAGACGGCCCCTAGTCACCCTAAATATTCTCAGCCGCCGACCGCTAGTGATCGGAGTAGCTGGTGAGATCAACCGCCCTGGCACCTACAGTCTTGGCAGCGAAACCTATCCTAAGCTAACTGAGCTATTTGAGTTGGCTGGGGGCATTACCCAGAGCGCCGATTTGCGCAACGTGCAAATTCGTCGGCAACAGAATGGCCAAACTCAGCTAATAACCGCCAATCTCTGGGATTTAGTGAGTGCAGGCGACCTCAACCAAGATCTGACCCTAAGGGACGGCGACAGCATTATCATTCCATCGACGGTGGTACCCCTGGAGGAAGGCCCACTGCTGGCTACCTCCAGTTTTGCAGCCGATGTCGCCCAGCCGGTCAACATCGCGGTAATTGGCGAAGTGTTTCGTCCTGGGCCTTACCGGTTGCGGGGAGGCTCAACTCGTACAGGTGATGCAGGGCTACCTGGAGGAGAGGGGGGCTCGGGTCAGCCTGCTACGGTCACTGATGCTATTCAGGTTGCGGGAGGCATCAAGCCCTTAGCTAATATTCGGCAGGTAGAGGTGCGGCGTACTACCCGCAGTGGTGCCCAAGAAACATTTCAAGTCGATTTGTGGGCAATGCTTCAGGCTGGCGACCTGCGGCAAAATGCTATTTTGCAAGAGGGCGATGCCATATTTATCCCGACGGCTACTGCCGCTATTGACCCAGTTGAATCATCTCAAACTGCTGCTGCCAGCTTTTCTCCCAATACTATTCGCATCAATGTCGTGGGTGAGGTGCCCAACCGAGGCATTATTGAAGTACCCCCTAATACACCTCTAAACCAAGGGATTTTAGCAGCAGGTGGGTTTAATACTCGGGCTAGAGAAACTTCGGTAGGGCTAATACGTCTTAATCCTGACGGCACTGTGACCCAACGGGAAATCAACATTGATTTTGCCCAGGGCATTAGCGCCGAGAACAACCCTACTCTACAAAATAACGACATCATTATTGTGGGGCGTTCTGGGCTGGCTACGTTCTCCGACAATTTGGGCAGTGTGGCAAATCCTCTAGGCAATTTTCTCAATATACTGACCGCACCATTTCGAATTTTTAACTTGTTCAATTGATCAGGTATAGCCACTATGCCTGGGCTTCTCAATCCAGGTCTGACTGATTATTTATAGCTGTGCCAAAACGGGGCAATGACTTTAGCAGATTGGGCTTGCTCAATACAGTCTCAACCTGTAGATATTGCTCCGTAGATTTTACTACCTTTTATTTAGGAATCAGGGATGAAAGCTCAAACCCTACCTTCATTACCTCCCGCTGTGGCTGCTCCAGTAGCCGCAGGATCCAGTCAAGAGGGGGGGCTAGACTTTAGTAGTTTGCTGTCTACGCTCAGACGCAGAGCACTTCTAATTGCTGGGATAGCGGCGACGGTTACTGCAGCCGCAGGGGTTCGAGCGTATTTAAGCCCTCCAAGTTATTCGGCTGCTTTTGAAGTTTTGATTCAGCCGTTGAGTGCTGAAACTGAAGTTATTTCTACCCTCTCAGATGTACCTATTAACCAGCGGTCAAGTGACTTAAGCTTAGCCGACCAAACCAGAATTTTAGCCAGCCCTGGGGTACTGCAACCGGTTATCAACGATTTGCGGGCCAAGGGGTTAGAAGGCTGTGTTCCAGAAACCCAGGCGTCGCTCACGGGGCGATCTAACGAAGAGCTACAGAATGCCTGCTACGCCCGGGTTAAAAGTCGTCTCAGCATTCAGCTCACTAAAGATTCTAGAATTTTTCAGGCTAGTTATTATGGTGACTCGGCCCAGGATGTGGAGTACGTAGCTACGCTAATTGCCCGCACTTTTCTCGACTATGGATTAGCCTCGCGGCAGCGAGATCTGCAGCAAGGGCTAAGCTTTTTAGACGATAAAATACCTGATGCCCGACAGCGGGTAGATGAGCTTCAGTCTGATTTACAAGACCTGCGCCAAAACTCTAGCCTGATTACCCCGGCTGACGAGGGTAATAAAATATCTGAGCAAGTTGCTGCCTTTGAAAATCAGTACCGGGCTGTGCTGATTGAACTGGAAGAAAACCTGACTCGCTATGAAGAATTGCAGCAGCAGCTGACGCAGCAGCCTCAAGATGCCTCAGTATCGTCGGTACTCAGTGCCAATAGCCGATACCAGTCTCTGGTACAGGAGCTGCTAGCACTAGACAGTCAGATTGCCCAAGCTTCGACGCTATTTCTAAATAACAGCCCCGACATGCAGGTGCTGCAAGAGCAGCGGCGAAACCTACTTGCGCTAATGTCCCGAGAAGGAGCTAACACCCAGCGAGAGCTCATGGGCCAAATTGATGTGCTAGCTGCTCGAGAAGCGGCCTTATCTGACACCCTAGCTGACCTCAATGTAGATGTGGGTCAACTAGCTGAGGTCACACGACAGTTTACTGACTTAGAACGGGAACTTACCCTAGCTAATAATAACCTGGGGCAACTGTTAGAGCGTCGTGACACCCTTCAGATTGAGGCAGCTCAACGAGAACTGCCCTGGGAGCTGATTACTCCAGCTACACTGTCTACGGATATTGCTAATTTACAAAATAGTTTGGTATTGGGGGCGCTACTTGGACTACTGCTGGGCACCGGGTTGGCCCTGGCCTTAGATTCTCAAAAGGATGTTTTATACACTCCAAGAGACCTGAAGCGAGTAACGCCAGTACCAATCTTGGGGGTTATTCCGAACAATGGTGCTGTTGAGCAAGGCTACGATGAGCAGTATTTGATATCGCTTTATCAAAGCGTTGCTGAATCTCGAGCTACAACCAACTACGAAAGCAACGGCAAGGGCTCCAAACATAGGATGATGCCCACGGAAGATCTCTATATCTACCGTGAGGCGTTTCGATCGCTGGTAGCAAATCTGCAACGCTTAGATGCTGACCGCCCGCTGCGATCGCTAGTGATTAGCTCTGCCGACAACCAACTGGCCGATTCCACCACAGCAGCTTACCTGGCCTGGGCTGCGGCTGAGTTAGGCAACCGGGTGCTGCTGATCGACGCCGACTTTCGATTTCCCCATTTGCACAATTTTTTAGAGCTGCCTAATCAGCAGGGCTTTGCCAACATTTTGGCAGGTGAGCTTGACCTTAAAAACGTCATCAAGCGATCGCCTACCGAACCAAATCTCTTTGTGCTAACCACCGGTAGTACCGCTGTTGACCCAGCCCGATTGTTGTCATCGACAAAGATGAAGCAGTTTGTTGCCAAAACCGAGTCTTACTTTGACCTGGTGATCTATGATTCACCCCCCTTCTCAGAATATGCCGATGCTGCCCTACTTTCTGCCGAGACTAGTGGTCTAGTGCTGGTGTCACATCTAGGCACAGTAAAATCAGCTCAGCTTGAGCAAACTTTAGAAAAACTCTGGATTTCTAAGATTCCTTTAATTGGGCTGATTGCTAAAGAAGCGGCTAGCAAAATGGCACTGCTACCTGTTTAGTATCGGTAGCCTGAGAACCCCAGATGATTCATTATATTTGTCTAATGTTACTTAAAAAATTGGTGAATGGTGCTCAAATGTCTAGACAGACTAAGTGTAAACAACTACACTTAGTAAAGAGTGCAGCACAGGCATGAGCAAGCCTACATAAGAATTAGGGCTGGCCAGGTTTTTTTCTAGATTTTTGTTTCCTCATCTACCGATAGTGCGCTACCCATACCCACTGAGATATAGGTTTCTATTTCTCTTGTGCTTACGCTGAATCAGTTTTATTTCTTTCACCTTTCGTAGTAACTAATCATGATGAGAACAATTTCTTTGCAAGCGCTTTTGGGCGCAGGCACGGTAGCTGTTGTGGCAATGGCAGGCACTTCTTCTGCTGAAGCTATCAGCCTATATACTTCAGGCGGAACGTCCACCAGCGTAACAGGAACTACCACTATCGATTTTAGTGGTGCCCCTCTTGGCCCTTCGTCTTACACCGAGAACGGCGTAACCTACAGCGGTAGTGGTAGTTTTGTCCAAGGCGGTGTAAGTGGTCAGTTTGCGGCACCACCTACTCAACTACCTGACTATGACAACGCCAACAATACCTACCTGACCCTAGGTGGCACTGCTGAACCCGGGCCTGTGACCATTACGCTACCAGGCTTATCCAACTACTTTGGCCTCTACTGGGCCTCTGTAGATGCCTATAACTTCATTGAGTTCTTCAAGGAAGGGGTCAGCGTCGGTATTTTCGATGGTAATGATGTGATCGGTGGAGCTAACGGCGATCAGCAAGTGGGCGGCGCACGCTACGTTAACTTTACTTCATCGAGCGCTCTCAACTACTTTGACAGTATTAAGTTGACATCTACCAGTGCTGCCTTTGAAAGCGATAACCACGCTTTTAGAGAAGTGCCAACCCCCGCACTGCTTCCTGGTCTGATTGGTCTAGGGGTCGCGGCCCTGCGGCGTAAACAGAACGAAGCGGTTGAAGAAAACGCATAGCACCGGCAAACCTGGGTGGCTTAAGTAACTTGAAGCCTGAAACAGCGCTAGCACCGTGAGTTTTCGGCTAAAGGTCAAGACCACCCAATTGCTGAAGCTGTTGGCAAAAGCTCTAGTTTCTAGTTAGCTTTGCCCGTGTAATTTAATGCACTCTTAAGAGCGGTCTATATAGGCCGCTTTTTTCTTTTTTCGATGCCTAATTTTTAGAGTGCTATTGCCTCTATATAAGAAGAGATATCTAACTGATAACTTAAAAAATAAGTGCAGAAAAGTTAATGCCTTATTTTACAAAATGCCCCTAGTATATGTAGTTCATTTCATAAAATATAAAACTATAGCAAAGCTTAAGCCAGGATCTCCTCGAGGAGCAGTTAAGTCTTTAGAATTAGGACATAGCATCTAAGTACATTCACTGTAGACATCACTAAGGTTTAGTGATGCCCTGGTGGTTAAACAGCAGCTTCTACTTTTCACCTAACTTGCGTAAACCTGTGAGCTTGTCGAATCAGGATTTCTGTTTTGTCAGAACGCTATCACAGGCTGCATCTCTGGGTTGACTGCTTTAGTCTGTTTCAAAGGCTTGACAGCAACGGATATCGATTCTTGTCAAAATCCTTTCAAATAGGTGAATGGTTTTATGAACACCAAATTACTTTGTTCTCGCACAGCCATAACGCTTACTTCTCTGGCCGGTATAGTTCTATTGACTTCTCCCGTTCAAGCTTTCACCTTGACAGGTGAAAATACGCTGGCCTTATCTGGAAGAGCTAAGTTCAACACTACTTCCGGCTTGCTTGACTTCCGAGAAGATCCAGGCAACATATACGGTACGGAAATTGGTACGGCGAGTGTAACAACATCTAGCAGTGGCCGATTTGCATCTCTCTTAAACCAGTTGGCTACACTGCAAGACATTACGCTAACCCAAACAGCTGGGAATGTCTGGGAGTATACTGGATCAACACTTCCAAGCTTTATTACTGTAGGTTCCATTGGATTTGAGTTGTCTACATTTAGACTAGTAAGAAATCCTGGTAATGATTGGTTGGCCACTGTCGATGGACGATTTCAGGATACAGGCCTGCCAGCTCTTGGAGCGTTTGATCCTCTTCAAGATGATTTGTTTACTTTGGCTAACAGTCAGGGTGCAAGTTACTCATTTGATATTGAAGAGGTACCTACCCCTGCACTGCTCCCCGGTCTGATCGGGATAGGTGTAGCGGCGTTACGACGTAAAAAGGACGAAACTGCTGAAGAAAACGCTTAGTTTTCTGAGTTCATGCCTCAGCTAGTTCTTTGAGTGGTTAGTTTTGCGCTAGCTGCTGATCAGCAGCTTTTTACTAAAAGTCGCCTTTAGGGCGACTTTTTTTGTCTCACAACGAGGTTGGGGCTATTTCGTCTACCTGGCGCAGCAGGATTACAGTGATGTCGGTCTGTTGGGCAATTTCTAGCGGTACGTTGCCCTTAATCACCTGGCTGAGCAAGTTTTCTCGCGAAGCCCCAAGCAAAATGGCGTCGCTGTGGCACAGATTGGCCATATCCACGATCGCATCAGAAACCGAGGGATGGGTCAGCACCTGGGTATAGACCGGGCGTTTGAGGGAGGCTTCTAACCCATCGGCCATTTCGGAGATGTGCTGGGGGGTGAGGCACTCGCCCTTTTCGGGGTGGCAGATGGTGCAGAGCTGAATTTCGGGGGAGTGACCCAATGTGAGCAATCCGGGCAGCAGGGCCTGGGCGCTTTGGGCGTTGGGGCCACCTGCGGTGGGTATTAGCCAGCGATCGAAGGTGAGATTGCGTCCGGGGCGCACCACCACCACCTGGCAGGGGGCCTGGCGAATCAGGGTATCGACCACGCCGCTGATCACGCGGCCGGGGGTGAGGCTGGGGTGGTGCCAGCCCATCAGCACCAGATCGATGTGGCGCTCTTTGATCACTTCGAGCAGGGTGCGGCCAATTTCGTGGGCGGCCCGCACCTGAAAATGCACCGACAGCCCGCTGTTAGCAGCATAGGAGAGGGCGAGCTGGCGCAGGGGCTCGACCTTTTGCAAATCGACTTTGGCCTCGGCGGGGGCAACGCTGCGGGAGACCGGCACCACGTGGACGCATTCCAGTTCGTAGTGCAGGCCGTGGGCGATCGCCGCCGCAATTTTAATCAAATCGGGCGCGGTGCGGGGGTCGGCCAGGGGCAGCAGCAGTCGTCCCTGGCCGGTGGCGGGGGCCCGCTGCTGAAGCACCACGTAGGAGGGCTCGGCCTGGGGGCCGAGTTTGAGCTGATCGCCGCTGACCTGGTCGCACTCGGCGCGAATGATGTCGGCGCGGGTGATGATGCCCACCAGCTTTTTGCCTTCGGTGACGGGCAAGCGGCTGAGTTTAAGCCGGTTGAGCAGGTGCAGCACCCGGGGCAGGGTGGCGTCGGGGGCCACGGTGACCGGCTCGGTCGTCATAATATCGGCCAGGGTGAGGTAGTCATCCAGATTCTGGCCGGTAGAGTCGCTCAGGTCGCTCTGGGTGACGATGCCCACTAGGCGACCGTCCTCGAGCACCGGAAAGCCGCGATGGTGCGATCGCGAAAAGGCCTGCGCCACCTCAGGCAGGCTCATCTGACTGGAGAGGGTTTCGACCCGACGCTGCATTAAATCAGCCGCCTTGAGGTGGCCCCAGGGGTTGTTGGCCTGGGGCACCGGCTCCAGGTGAATGCCTTGGAGGGCGAGCAGGCGGTTGTAAATCGAGCCGTTGTTGGTGCGATCGGCAATCAGGTAGGCGACGCCTGAGCCAATCATCAGGGGCAGCACCAGGTTAAAGTTGGCGGTCATCTCAAACACGATCACGATGGCGGTCATCGGCACCCCCGTCACCGCGCTAAAAAAAGCCCCCATGCCGGTGAGGGCGTAGGTGGTGGTGCTGGCTAGATCAGTTGGCATGGGCCAGGCCCCAAAGCCGGTGTAGACGCCCTGGGCAAAGAAGCTCACCAGGCACCCCAACGCCGCCCCCAGCACCAGCGAGGGGGCAAAAATTCCCCCCGGTGCCCCGGAGCCGTAGGCCAGCAGGGTGAGCAAGAATTTGGCGACGAAGGCGATCGCAATTAGCTGCCACCCCGCTGAACCCGTCACCAAAAACTCTTGCAGCCCGGTGTTGTCGATCGCCGCGATCGGCACAAACACCCCCACCAGGCCAGTAATCAGCCCCGCTAGGCCAATGCGCTCCGGCAGCCCCAGCTGCTTGAACTGCCGAAAGAATGCCAGACTGCCAAAAATTCCCTTCCGAAACAGCGCCCCCAGCAGCCCGGCCAGCAGCCCCAAAATAATCAAAAAAGGCAGGTCGTGCACCGACAGGCCAATGGGTCGGTCATCCATAATTAAATTGAGCCCCTGGCCCCCCAGCAGCCGCGACACCACGGCCCCAATAAACGACGCCAAAATGGCGCTGCCCAGGGTGAGGTCAGAAAAATCTTGCAGCAGCTCTTCGACGACGAACAGCACCCCGGCAATGGGGGCATTAAAGCCCGCCGCTAGACCCGCCGCCGCTCCAGCAGAAATTAGCTGCCGTCGGTACTCGGGGGAGGTTGGCACCCAGCGGCTCAGCTGCGCCGCCAGTCCGGCCCCAATCTGTACGGTTGGCCCCTGCCGCCCTAGGGAAAGGCCTGACCCCAGGGCGAGCAGGGTGCTGCCCAGCTTTACTAGCGCCACCCGCAGGTTTAGAGGAATTTTGGCGAAGCCCAGCGCGGCTTTGACCTGGGGAATGCCGCTGCCCGCCGCCTCGGGAGCGAGACGCTCTACCGACCAGCCCGACAGCCAGCCTCCCACCAAACCCACTATGGGCAGCGCCAGCCATAGGGGAAAGGTGGTAGTGGTGCGCCACAGGGTCAGCAGTTCGACTCCCTGCTTGAGCAGCACCGCCGCCAGCCCCGACACCAGCCCGATGACGCACGCCTCGACAATGGCTACCCGCTTGCGGCTCAGCAAGGGTTCCAGGCGCTTTAACAACATCACAGGGGCGGCAGCATTACGGGGGCAAGAAAAACCACAGCAAGAGAACGGGGCAAAGCCCAGGCTAAATGCGGTCTTCCCTTAACTCTCCCAAAGTGTAGCCCGGAATAGAACGGCTAGGGGTGCAGCTCGCAATCGGGAAAGCGGCCCAGCCCGTTAGCTTCCACAATGGCGTTGCGACATTTGAGGGGAGATTTGCCGGTCATATCTGATAGACGCTTGAGGCTAATGGCGGGTGAGCCACCGCGAGGAGCCGTCATGTAAAGTCGGTAGGCTACTTCCAACACCTGATCATCCAGCAGCAGGGGCCTAACCGTGGAACTAATAACGTCTAGCATGGCGATCGGAGAACTCAATATCTAAGCATGTTCACGGATGTCAGGCGCTGGGCCGTCTACCTTAGGAAGGGTTTGGGGGGAAGAGATTAAGCGGCCAACAAGAATATATAGCCATCGTCACTTGATTTAGGACATCCAGAAAACATTCCAATGTTCAAATCATTTACTCCTGTAACTCTGGGCCAATCTCTAGCTCCGCCGCCCAGCGATCGAGCGTAATGCCCACGGTCTGCTCCAGCTGGGCCACGCTGTTGAGGAAGGCGATGCGGGCCGCTAGCTCCCTAGTCTCAGCCGTCACCAGGGTTTCTTCCTGATCGATCAGCTGAAACAGCGTAATGTTGCCCCGCCCCAGGCGAAACTGCTCCTGGGCGGCTTCGAGCTGGCGGCGGGCGTTGAGGGTGGCTCGCTCAGCAGCTTCGACCTGGAGTCGGCTGGCCTGGGCCTCGCTGAGCCCGGCGACGACATCGTTGCGAATTTGGTCTTGCAGCTGGGCCAGGGTGTTGTCTTGCTGTTGCAGGGCAATATCGCTGGTCAGGCGAGCGGTTTCGGGGGCGGGGTCGCCAAAGGTGCGGGTGGCCACTAGGCCGACGGCGCTGCGGGAGCCATCGCCCAGGGTGCCGTCGGCCACAGCATCGAGCTGCCAGCGCAGATTGTCTTGGGCCACCAATAGGTCGAGTTCCTGCTGCTGCCGCTGGAGCTGGGCCTGCTGGTAGTCGTTGCTCTGGGCCAGGGCCAAGGTCACCAGGGCTTCGGGCTGGTAGGTGGTGAGCTGGGCGGCGGCGGCATCAAACAGCTCGTCAATGGTTTCTACTGAGGCCACAAAGCGCAGGTTGCGATCGGTGCCAATTAGGTTGAGCAGGGCGCTGTTGGCCTGGTCGAGCTGGTTTTGGGCATCGACTAGGCTGCGCTGGGCATCGGCTAGCGATCGCTCTGGGTCGTACAGGTCAATGGGTGCCCGCCGTCCCGCCTCTACCAGGGCCTGCAAAATGTCGAGCTGCTGCCGTCGCCGCTCCAGAGCCTGGGCCTGAATCTCGACCTGGGCCTGGGCATTGATCAGATCGTTGTAGCTGAGAATGGCGGTGGTCAGGGTGTCGATGACGGTGCTGCGCAGGGCTAGCTGGTTGCGGGTTTCGCCCAGGCGGGCCTGGTTCAGCGGGGCTTCGTTGACGGCGGTGCCAAAGCCCCGCAGCAGGGGCTGGCTAACTCTAAACTGTAGGGATTGCCCGCCTTCAAAGGGGGTTAGCCCTAGCTCAAAACTGGTGCCCAGGCGGGTGGTGACGGCGGTGTCGAGGCGCACTTGCTGATCGAGGTCAGTGTCACTGCCCCCCAGCAGCACCGAGCCAGGGGTGGATTCTACAAAACCGCCGTTGCCCGAGCGACTGCGGGAGGCATCCACCCGTAGGGTAGGGGTCAGACGGGGGTTAAAGGTCTGCTCGGCGGCGGCGAGCTGCTGCCGCTGCACGATGCGCCCCAGGGCCTGGTTGCGCAGCTCGCGGTTGCCCTCCAGGGTGAGGTTGAGTAAATCGGTTAGGGTCAGGGAAACGACCTCGGCAGGTTCCTCGGTGTCTTCTACTGCCGCAGGAGCTGATTCTGCACCCGATGACTCAGCCTCGGGTACAGGATTGACTAGGGGGATCGTGTCGGCCAGGGCGGCAGGGGCGATCGCGCCAAACCCAACACCCAGGGCTACACCTGCCCAAACTAGGCCCAGTCGCTGACTGATGAGCATCGTCGAAGTTGCCATCATTTTCGCTGCCTCCCTCACCACGGCTCGACCTACCCAGTAGGATAGAACCAACAACTCGCCCCACTGCTATGACAACCTATCACGCTGGTTCAGCCACAACCACTGGTGTCACAACAGCTCCGCTGGAAAGCGGCGATCGCCTCACCCGCCCCGAGTTCGAGCGACGCTACAAAAACTCTACCGTTAAAAAAGCTGAACTCATCGAAGGAGTCGTCTACGTGGCTTCGCCCCTCAGGTTTCAACAGCATGCCGAACCCCATAGTCGCCTAAACACCTGGATAGGTACCTACGCAGCCCTAACTCCTGGTACTCGATCGGGTATTGAACCCACAGTCCGCCTTGACCTCGACAATGAGCCTCAGCCCGACATTGTGCTGCTGATCGATGAAGCCGCTGGCGGCCAGGCCCGCCTC
The DNA here is from genome assembly GCF_034932455.1 of Leptolyngbya sp. CCNP1308. Lineage (NCBI taxonomy): Bacteria > Bacillati > Cyanobacteriota > Cyanophyceae > Leptolyngbyales > Leptolyngbyaceae > Leptolyngbya > Leptolyngbya sp. CCNP1308. Next base: position 50,202 of record NZ_JAYGIH010000035.1, read on the forward strand.
AGCCCCGATGGCTATCTCGAAGGTACTCCCGAACTGGTGATTGAGATTGCCGCCAGCAGCGCTGCCATTGATTTAGGCGACAAGAAACAGGCTTACCGTCGCAATGGGGTGCCCGAATACCTGGTTTGGCAAGTCTACGAAAACCGACTGGACTGGTTTTACCTGATAGACGGCGATTATCAGTCACTACCGACGGATGCTGATGGCATGATTTGCAGTGCCACATTTCCGGGACTGTGGTTGGCAGCGACGGCGCTGTTGCAGTGCAACATGGCTGAGGTTCTGGCTGGGCTACAAGCGGGCATCCAAACTGCCGAACATCAGCAGTTTGTAGCGGGTTTACCATCGATTTCCCCATAGAGGAGGCGCTGTCCCCGCCAACTTTACCTACTCCCCTCGCAGTGCCTGCACCACGTCGATCTGCGTTACCCGCAGGGCGGGCAAGAAACTAGCGCCGACACCCACCCCAAAAGCCGCCCCCATCGACAGAGCCGCGTCGCGCCAGTTGAACTCGTAGGGGGCTTCAAACACGGTGGTGGTCGCCACCTTCGTCAGCCCGTGGACGGTGGCCACTGCCGTGGTGCCGCCGATCAGGCTGAGCAGGGCGGCTTCGGCGATGAACTGGGCCATGATCTCTAAATCGGTGGCCCCAATGGCGCGGCGCAGGCCAATCTCGCGGGTGCGCTCCATGATCGCAGCGATGGTGATGTTGGCGATGCCGACGCCGCCAATCACCAGGGCCAGCAGCCCCACGGCCTTGAGCACGCGAATGGAGGCCCGCTGCCGCTGTTCCTCTTCGTAGAGGTCTTCGACATTGCCACCGATGAACATTTCGTAGTCGGGAAACATTTGCTGGAGCTGGGCTTCAACCCCGTCGCGGGTGGTTTCAAAGTCGTTGAGGCTTTGCAGGGCGATTTGAATTTGCCGCCCCGAGCGAAAGCGCCCCTGGAGCAGGCTGCCGTAGGGTTCTGGCACCCAGAGGGTGCCGGTGGGTTCGCCCTCTTCGCTACCGTAGAGGTCTTTGTTCTCGATCAGGCCGACGACGGTGAAGCGGGTGCCGTTGATGAAGATGCCCTCGCCCAGGGGTGGGGCTGCCTGAAATAACTGCTGGGCCAGCACCGTGTCGATCACGGCTACGGGCCGAAATGAGTCGAAGTCTTCGGGGTCAAAGAAGCGACCGTCGAGCACCTGGCGACCGGTGGTGCGCTGGTAATTTTCTGACACGCTGAAGGCGTTGAGGCTGTCGGTGATGGTGCCCTGGTACTGCACCTCTGACCCCCACAGCGGGGTGACGCGGCTGATGCTGAGAATGCCGGGGACAGCCTGCTGAATTTCGGCGATCGCCGCCTCATCAAATTCCACCGGGGGCCGCCCGCGCCCGTAGACAAAGGGGGTGATGTTGGGGTTATCCCTCGCCGCTAGCTGCTCTTGCAGCACCCGGTTGGCAATCGTGTCGATGTTGAGAGTGGCGTTGACGGCGGCGACTCCCATGAAAATGCCCAGGGCGGTGAGGCCCGATCGCACCCAGTTGCCGGTTAGATCCCGCAGGGTGGTGAGGCTGAGGTCGAGGGGGGAGAGGGGCATGGGGAGGAGCGTGGGTGCGTGGGTGCGTAGGGGCAGACCGATGGGTCTGCCCTAGGGGAATGGGTGACTTAGGGGGTGGGGCGGTTGCGGCCTCCGGGGGTGGCGGGGGTTGCTTCTACGGTTAGGCCGGCTTCGAGGGGCTGGTCGGGTGGGGGGGTAAGAATGACGGTGTCGGTGTCGTCTAGGCCAGAGACAATTTCGACGGCCTCTAGGGTGTCGAGGCCGGTGGTGACGGGGCGCTTTTGGGCGCGGCCTTCGGCATCGACGACCCAGACAAAGGTTTCGCCGCCCTCCTGCTGAATCGCGTTGCTGGGCAGGGCCAGGGCATTTTCTCGCTGCACCAGAATGACTTCGACGCTGACGGAGCCGCCGGGGATGAGGACGCCGCTGGGGCGATCGAGCTGGGCGACGGCTTGCACCATGGCCTGGGAGCCGCCGCCGCCACCCTCGGTGTCAGTAATGGCCTGGGGGGCAATGCTGATCACGCGGCCCGTGTAGTTTTCGGGGTTGGGGCCAATGACGCTGACCCGCACGGGCATGTTGACGGAAACTTTGTTGGCGTCGAGGGTCATGAGGTCAAACAGCACCACCTCCTGGGTGGGGTCGCCGATGGTGAGCAGGGTGCCTTCGCTCTGCACGCCGTCGCCGGGCTGCACGTCGATGTTGAGCACCACGGCGTCGAAGGGGGCGACGATGGCGTTGTCGGCGATGCGGGCGCGAATGTTGGCTAGGCTGGCCTGGTTTTGGCGGATTTCTAGCTCGGCGCGCTGGAGGTCAACCTCGGCCCCCCGCAGTTCCGACTGGGCTGCCTCTAGCTCGTCGCGATCGCCGTTGTACTCATCCTCCGAGATAAACCCCTGATCGACTAGCGATCGCGATTCCCTCAGCCGCTCTTCGGCCCGCTGCACGGTGCGCTGGCGATCTTGCAGCACCTCGGCGTTGCGCTGGCGCTGGAGCCGCAGAATTTCGGTCTGAATCTGGGCGTCGTCTAGCTCTTGCTCAAGGTTGCGATCGCGCAGCCGCAGCAGCACTGCTCCCGGCTCTACCCGCTGGCGCTCTTCCACCAGCACCGCCTCCACGGTGACATCCCCCGGCGCTTTAAGAATTTGCTGGTTGCCCAGGCTCATAATGCCGGAGGCATCGACGCGGTTTTCGAGGGTGTCGCGGCTGGGGGTGCCGGTGGTTACCACCACGGGGTCTACGCTGCGGCGCTGCCAGGTGCGATAGCCCAGCCAGCCGCCCGCGCCAAGCAGAATAACTAGTCCTGAGGCCACTATCCACTTCAGCCCAGGGCGAGATCTTGACGGATCGCCATCGTCGAGCAGATCGTCATCGAACAGGCCAGGGCCGAGGGGTTTTGTTGTTGGCCCCTCCTGACCCGAGGAGTTGGGTTGCAGGGGGTCGGCATCGGTGGAAGCGTTGGCGCGGGTGGAAGTGTCGGGGTGGGGTTCGGGCGGCACGGGGCATCGTCCAGACAAACGGCAGGTAGCGGCAGCGGCTACAGCGGAGCGAGATGCCCCAGCTCGGCGGGGCTGAGATGGGCATCGGTAACCCGGCCATCGCTCATCATAATAATGCGCCGACTGTGGCGGGCCACCTCGTGGGAGTGGGTCACCATGACGATGGTAATGCCCCGCTGGTGCAGCGCCTCAAAAATGCCCAGCACCTCTGCGGCCGACTGGGAGTCGAGCGCCCCGGTGGGCTCGTCGGCCAGCAAGAGCACCGGCTGGTTGACGATGGCGCGGGCAATGGCGACCCGCTGCTGCTGCCCGCCCGAGAGCTGGGAGGGGCGTTTATCCATACGGTTGGCCAGGCCCATGTGGGTGAGGGCCGCCGCCGCCCGGCGCTGCCGCACCGATCGCCCCAGCCCTGCGTACATCATCGGCAAAATTACGTTCTCTAGGGCCGTCAGGTTGGGCAGCAGCTCGTAGCGCTGAAAGATAAAGCCAATTTTGCGGTTGCGAATGCGGGTCAGCCGGGTTTTATCGACCGTTGAGACATCGGTGCCGTCGAGCAGGTAGCGCCCGCGCGTGGGCCGATCGAGACAGCCAAGGATATTCATCAGGGTCGATTTGCCCGAGCCCGACTGGCCCATAATGGCGCAGTATTCGCCGGGGTGAATGGTGATATTGATGCGATCGCAGGCCCGCACCGCCGCCTCGCCGCTGCCAAACACCCGCGACACGTTCTCGATGGCGATGACGGCGGCAGGGTCGGGTGTTGGGGACATAGGGCGATCGCGCAGCTAGATCGACGAGGGTTCCACTGCTAGGATAAATGCTTTGCTCGCTGCCGTCGTAACTCTGGCCGGGATGGGGCGATCGCGCCCGCGCTGACCTCGTTATCTTCGCCAGATAATTCCTTCCCAAAACCGCTAGAGCAACGCTTAGAGAAACTGCCCATGGGAATGCCCTGCGAAATCAATAGCCTGCTCAAACTCAAGCCCGCCCAGGGCTACCCCGCCGTGCTCGAAGTTGGGACACAGCACCGGGTACAGAAAGCGGGCTATCGCATTTTTCCCCTCGATGTGCCGCTGTGTTTGGTGGACGAAAACTGGCTCGCCCACGCCGATATTGTCATCGAAAAACTTACTTGGCAGCACCGCACCACCCAGATAGAATTTCGCATCAGCCGCGTCTACGCCACTCCTTTTGCAGCCAAGTAAATCGTTTGGTGGTTAAAGCTAAAGACTGTTGTGGCAGACCCGGTAGCAGACTGGCGAATAGAGGCTCACCCAAGCCATTTAATACCCCCCAAACCTGACAGATTTGGGGGGTATGTTGTTTGAATATAAATTTGATGTCTAGGCCGCAGAACGTCGAGGACGTCTGCGTTCAGATTTTTTCTTGTAGCCGATGGCCTGGGCTTCGTCGCTATCGGAGCCATAGACGCCTCGCACTAGCTCTTTCATGGCCAAGATGTTGTTGTGAAATTTCCACTCGGCGAGGCGGGCTTTGTCGGCCAGGGCTTTGGCGCGGATGAGGGCTTCGGAGGCTTCATCCTGGGCGGACATCATTTCAGCGTAGCTGCTTTGCAGCCCTTCGAGGGTAGTTTCGGGGCGAGGCGAGGTGTAGTCAGCGATGGTGCGAACACCGCGAAGAGATTCAATATCTTGATCGATATAGTCGGGCCGCAGGCGGCGAGTGGTATCAGTATTGGGCATGGTGTAGTGCTCCTTAATGGCAATTCATAGGATGGGTGAAGGTTGGTCGGCGGGAAGGTTGGGGAGGCTCGCCTTTCGCTTTAGGCAATGTGCCCGGTGCGGCAAAAAACCCGGAAGAAATGAGAGAGCTTTATGGAAGCAATATGGATACGCGCTGCTAAATGAAGCGGCGATGGGGGTGAGGCATGACAACCCATGTACTTACTTATCACCTAGGTGTGATTGCTTGGTACTCGGGTGTAATTGCTTGGCATTTGGATGTGATTATTTGGCACTTTGGTGTAATTGCTTATCACCGGGGTGTAATTACTTGGCGTTAGCCTGATTGGCTTAGGGTTGGCGAAGCAGCTTCAAAGGAGGCTAGGATGCGATGACTTGGTGCTTTGTCTGGGTACTGATGGGCTTGACGGTGCTGGGGAGTCGCGTTGGCCAAATTTGGGCAGATGGGTCGCCAGTGGCGGTATATCGCTTTAGATTTGGGTAGATAGGCCGAATATATCTTGCTGTTGATATAGTTCGGTGCGGGTTTTTCAAAATGAAGGGGCGAGGGGGGATTGGCAATGGCAACGGATAAGCCTTATCAAGAGGCCGAGCGCAAAATTGCGGAAGCGTTGCGTACTGGGGCGACAAAACTCGATCTGAGTTGTGATTGGGATGCCGATGACTCAGAAAGGCTCATCGATCTGCCAGAGTTGATAGGCCAGCTCACCCAGTTGGCGGAGCTAAATCTCTCATCTAACCAACTGACGGCGCTGCCGGAGTCGATAGGCCAGCTCACCCAGTTGCAGTCGCTAGACCTCTCGGGCAACCAACTGACGGCGCTGCCCGAGTCGCTGAGCCAGCTCACCCAGTTGCAGTCGCTAGACCTCTCGGGCAACCAACTGACGCCGCTGTCGGAGTCGCTGAGCCAGCTCACCCAGTTGCAGTCGCTAGACCTGGCCTACAACCAACTTACGGTGCTGCCGGATTGGCTGGGCCAGCTCCAGTTGCAGTCGCTAGACCTCTCGGGCAACCAACTGACGGCGCTGCCCGAGTCGCTGGGCCAGCTCCAGTTGCAGTCGCTGAACCTCTCGGGCAACCAACTGACGGCGCTGCCCGAGTCGCTGGGCCAGCTCCAGTTGCAGTCGCTAGACCTCTCGGGCAACCAACTGACGGCACTGCCGGAGTCGCTGGGCCAGCTCCAGTTGCAGTCGCTGAACCTCTCGGGCAACCAACTGACGGTGCTGCCCGAGTCGCTGGGCCAGCTCCAGTTGCAGTCGCTGAACCTCTCGGGCAACCAACTGACGGCGCTGCCCGAGTCGCTGGGCCAGCTCCAGTTGCAGTCGCTGAACCTCTCGGGCAACCAACTGACGGCGCTGCCGAAGTGGCTGGGCCAGCTTACCCAGTTGCAGGAGCTGAACCTCTCTAGTAACCAACTGGCGGTGCTGCCGGAGTCGCTGGGCCAGTTCACCCAGTTGCAGTCGCTAGACCTCTCCCGCAACCAACTGACGGCACTGCCGGAGTCGCTGGGCCAGTTCACCCAGTTGCAGTCGCTAGACCTCTCCCGCAACCAACTGACGGCACTGCCGGAGTGGCTGGGCCAGCTTATCCAGTTGCAAGAGCTGAACCTCTCTAGTAACCAACTGGCGGCGCTGCCGGAGTCGCTGGGCCAGCTCTCCCAGTTGCAGTCGTTGGACCTCAGAGGCAACCAACTGACGGCGCTGCCGGAGTCGCTGGGCCAGCTCTCCCAGTTGCGGTCGCTGGACCTTTCCGACAGCCAACTGACGGCACTGCCGGAGTGGCTAGGCCAGCTCTCCCAGTTACAGATACTTTCCCTCTTCGGCTGTCAGCTAACATCTTTGCCAGAGGCCGTCGGCAGTCTTCATGAGTTGACTTATCTCGGCCTAAACAGAAATCAGATTCGCCAATTTCCAGCTTCGTTTTCCAAGCTAAGCAAATTAAGGACCCTGTTTATTGGCCAACAGGGTTTCGGTGGAAATCCGATGACTGAAGTGCCGCCGCAACTTCAGCATCTATCGAGACTACAGGGACTCTATCTTGACGGTTGTGAGATCCGCGATTTGCCGGTTTGGCTGATTCAGCTTAACGAACTGAGTGAACTCTCTGTTCAAGAAAACCCTCTCAACCTTGAACTGGCCGCAGCTTACGAGCAGGGTCTCGACGCAATCAAGGCGTATCTGCAAGCCAAAGCCGAAGATCAAATCGTTCTCAACGAGGCGAAGCTGATTCTGATCGGCGAGGGGGAAGTGGGCAAATCTTGCCTGCTCGACGCGCTGCGTAACGAGCCATGGCAAAAACACGACTCGACCCACGGCATTGAAATTAAACCCGTGCCGGTTACCCATCGCGATGGCAATGGCTCGGAAACCGAGATCACGTTAAATACCTGGGACTTTGGCGGGCAGAAGGTGTACCGACCCACGCACCAGTTTTTCTTCAGCGCCCCGGCGGTGTATTTGGTGGTTTGGAAGCCACGCGAAGGCCCACAGCAAGGGGCGATCGAGTACTGGATCAACACTATCAAACACCGCGCTGGCGAGGACGCCAAGGTGTTGATCGTTGGTACCCACGGCGGCCCCCAACAACGCCAACCCGATATCGACCTGCAAGATCTGCGCGACAAATTTGGTGCCGACTGCGTGGTAGGTGCCTTCCACGTTAATAGCCGACCCGAACACTATGACGAGGCAAACGATACATGGACTGGTGAGCGCCAGGGCATGGCAGAACTAATAGAAGCAATTGCAAACGCCGCGGCGGCATTGCCGAATGTCGGTCGAGAAGTAGCCACTAGCTGGAACAATGTGCTGCAAGCCGTGAAGCAACGCAGTGAGGCAGACCCCTACATTGCCTACGAGCAATTTGAGGAATTGTGCGAATTAGAAAAGGTGCCAAAAGTATTGGCAAAAACCTACGCTGGCATGCTGAATCAGCTCGGTTACGTGATTCACTATGGCACCGACGACGATTTGAAGCAGTTCATGATTTTGAAGCCCGACTGGCTGGCCAAGGCAATCAGCTTTGTACTGGATGACCCCACCACCCGAGAACTAAACGGCCTGGTAAGTCATGAGCACCTCACCCAATTGTGGAATAACCCACCTTACGAATATGAAGCAGGCTATCCCGAAGAGCTGCACCCGTTGTTTCGCAGGCTAATGGAACGCTTCGATATTTCGTATCAGGTAATTGTCGATCCGGCAAACAGCAGGCCGCCCGCGACCAGCCTGATTGCACAATTGGTGGACGACCAGCCCAAGCCCTTGCCCGACTGGGGTGATCACCCTCAACCCGGCGACGAAGAAAAGCAACAGATCTGCCAAATCGTCGAGCGCGACAAAGACCAATCTGCCAATGCCGAAGGGCTGTTTTACCGTTTGATCGCGCGGCTGCATAAGTATTCGCTGGGTCGCGAAGACTACGACAAGAGCGTTCACTGGCAGCGCGGCTTGATGCTCGACGACGATTACAATGGTCGGGCATTGCTGCGGCACATTGGCAACGATGTTCACATCACAGTGCGGGCAGCATATCCAGAATTTTTGCTGTACGAATTGACAAAAGACGTGCAAGAACTGATTGAAAATCCTGATCAGGGATGGGCTGGCCTGCGATGTGAGGTTGTAGTACCCTGCATCGCCCCCTGTGGACTAAACGATCCAGGGCGTGGACGATTTGATGTAAGGAAACTCATCCTTAACAAAAAGAATGACGTCAACAAAGTTCTCTGTTCGGCCACCGATTGTGAGCAGTTTCATTCTGTAGAGGCATTGATGCGCAATGCGACGGTCATACGCCGGTCGCAGCTGTCTGACAGCGACATCAAGCAAATTCGCCACGAAGTCCAAGAAATCGTTGACGTGAAAGACGAAAAAGACTTCCAACGGATGCAGGCTTTGTATCGAATGATGAGCCAAGCGGACGAACAGCTAGCGATATTGATGCAGATGGGGCTCGACGAAGCTAGAAACGGCCCCCGCCTTTTCAGCCTCACACCCACCGACACTGGCTTTCTCGATAACCCCTCATGGGCGACTCAGAAGTTCTATTTAACCCTTTGGTGCGAGCATTCCCGCAAACCCCTTCCTGCCCTCTGCGAAGATCGGAGTCGCGGCAGCTACAAACTCGAACGATCGCGCGAGTGGCTAGAGAATTACGGGCCTGCCTTGCGAACCGTAACCAAGACGCTTGGCGCGATACTTCCTGTCGTCGCTGCTACGACAAAGATTGCTATTCCTGATGACACCTACAAAGGCATCGAAAAGGGCCTCGATTTTGGCAAAGAATTGTTTGGCGCTGCATTGACGAGTAGCGGCGCACTAGCCGAAGTTTCCGGCGATGACATTATTTCGGACGTAGGGCATGGAGTAGCGCAGCAAGCTCAAAACGCCATGCTGCGAGAGCTGCACGCCCTCTTACAGGAGCGAGATCCCAGCTTTGGCGGGCTGGTGCGCGTGCAAAACAAACGTCGCGAATTTATGTGGGTGCATCCGCAGTTTGAGGATGAGTATTAACCTAGCCTGTAGAGATTGAACGACAACCTACAGTCTGGTAACCATGCACAAACTTCCGCGCTACTCGGCTAAACGAGTGCGGCGCGATGGCCCAGAGGCCGGGCCGGGCCATCGCAAAATGCTTTATGAAATTGAGGGGCGCTACTACCCCGGCGTGACAACTGTGCTCTCGGCCACCAAGCCGCCTGAGGCACTGCTGGCCAGGGGCAGCGATGCAGACCGGCGACAGTTGTGCGATCGCTACAGCGGCAACCCCCTGGCCCTCAATCTGGTGGCCAGTACCATCCAAGATCTGTTTGATGGTGATATTGCCCCCTTTCTCGCCCAGGAAACAGTGGTGTTCAACGGCATTCGCCGCCTGCTCAACCAGCAGTTTGCCCGTCTCTCGGGCCTAGAGCAGACAATCATGACCTGGCTTGCGATCTTTAGCCCGGATGGCGAAATTTTGGCCAGCGCCTGCGCCAATGGCACGGTGATACTGTGGCACTGGGCCACTGGACAGTTGTTCAAAACGCTGTATGGTCACACTAGCTGGGTCTGGTCGGTGGCCTTTAGTCCCGATGGGCGTCAATTGGTCAGCGGCAGCAACGATCACTGCTTCAAACTGTGGGATGTGCAGACAGGGCAGACCCTCAAAACCTGGCAGGGCTACAGCAATTAGGTGATCCCTGCGGCTGTGGGATCGCGCCACGGGCAAGCTGCTGAAAACCTGGTACGACCACACCAACCGGGTGCTGTCAGTAGATGTGCATCCAGACGGCACCTGTTTTGCCAGTGGCAGCAGCGATCGCACTATCAAACTGTGGAATCTCCAGACCCATCAGCTCATTCATACCTTTGATGGTCACCGCAACTCGGTCTGGAATATACGCTTTAGCCCCGACGGACAGCAGTTAGCCAGCGGCAGCTTAGACTATACCGTCAAGCTTTGGGATGTACAGACCGGGAAATTAATCAAATCCTTAGAGGGCCACACCAATATGACCTGGGCTGCCAAATTTAGCCCCAATGGCACTCGATTGGCCAGCTGTAGCCACGACTGCACCGCCAAGCTTTGGGCGCTTCCCTCAGGCCAGATCTTGCACTCATTACCGCACCCAGAGCCGGTGTGGTCGGTCGACCTTAGCATCTGGCCACCGGCTGCAACACACCACTGTTGGCCTATGGAACGCTGACACCGGAGTGCTAAAGCACACTTTTACTGGCCACGGGGCAACAGTACAGACCGTTTGCTTTCATCCCGAGGGTGAGCTTTTGGCCACTGGCAGCGATGACCACACCATTTGGCACTGGCACTGGCCTACTCGCACCCTGCAACGTGTTCTGACCGGCCATAGCAATCGCGTCACCTCGGTGACCTTTAGCGCTGATGGCCGCCTGTTGGCCAGCGGCAGCGTCGATGAAACCGTCAAAGTCTGGGATGTGGCCAGTGGGTATTGCCTGCAAACCTATCGAGCCAGTCGTCCCTACGAAGGCATGACCATCACTGGGGCCACCGGGCTCACCGATGCTCAGCGGGTATCGCTGCAAGCCCTCGGGGCCGTAGACGGTGGATCCGTAACCTCCTGACAATCCACGGGGTTAGTCACCTGGCAACCCGCATCATAGCGGGTCAGGTCGGGTGAACAGCAGCTCGATGTAGTGGCGGTAGTGAGCCAACTGCTGGGCCATTTGCGTCGGGTCTTGCAGCACGCGGGTCATCACAAAGCCGCCTTCAAAAACCGACACGAGCGCATCGGCCAGGGAGGCAGCGGTGACGGAGGCCCGGGGAGGATGCTGGGCGATCGCCGCCTCAAACTTGGCCCCCAGCCGCTGCCGCCACAGCAAAAACGACTCTGCTGAAATGGTGCGAATCTCGGGGGCCAGATCCTCAAACTGGTAGACGTAGGAGGCGATCAGACAGCCAGCGGTGGGGTCAGTGAGCTGCTCGACCTCCTCTTGCAGCAGGCCGAGAAACACCAAAATTTGCTGGAGCGGGTCGCGGCTGAGCTTTTCGGCGCGAGCCAGGGTGCTCTCTAGGTGGGCGGCATCGCGATCGCTGTAGCGCTGCACCAACGCTTGGGCCAGGTCGGCTTTGGTCTTGTAGTGGTAGAAAAACGCCCCCTTGGTGATTTCGGCCTTGGCCAGCACCATGTCTATGGAAGTGCCCGCCAGCCCGTGGCCCATCACCAGGGCGTGGGCGGCGTCGAGAATCTTGGCTTTGGTTTTTTCGCCACTGCGGGGCATGGGTTTGCCGGTGAAATTGATGTTGCCCATCTTACAGACTATTTAGTCTGTTTGGTATAAAGCTAGTAAAGTTTGGACTAGTGGGCACTGCCCGACCGACGTGAGGATCTTGCCATGGCCCCTCAACTGCTCTCCAGCAAGCCCCAGATCGATGCCATCTTTACGGCCCCGCCGCTGGTGTCCACCGAGGAGTTTTGCTGGGGGGGCACCTACGTCGACTGCCGCTGGGAACCACCGGGGGAAACGCCCATGGAGGTGGCCACCCCCTGGCACAGCATTGTGCTGTTTACCCAGCTGCCGGAGACAGCCTTGGCGGAGCGCTGGATCGACAGCCAGTTTAAGGTCGAGCCCGTGCATCCGGGGGATATTTTGGTGTTGCCCGCCCAGGTGGGGCAGCGATCGCGCTGGAACGTGCCGGGCGAGTTTATGAGTCTGGCCTTTGAACCGGCGACCCTGGGGCGATCGCTGGATGGCACCACCGTTGAGTTGGTGCCCCACTTCGCCACCCAAGACTTGCTCGTGCTTCAACTCGGGCTGGCCCTCAAACGGCAGCTCCAGCTAGGCAACATCGACAGCCTCTACGCCGAATCGCTCACCACGACCCTGGCGGTACACCTGCTGCAAACCTACGCCACCCGCCAGCCCATCCTCAAAACCTACTCCGACGGGCTTTCCCAGGCCAAGCTCCGGCGCATTCTCGACTACATCCACGCCCACCTCGATACTGACCTGCGCCTCGCTACCCTGGCAGACCTGGCGGGCATGAGCGCCCACTACTTCTCGCAGTTGTTCAAGCAGTCCACGGGGTTTGCCCCCCACCAGTACGTGATTCGCTGCCGGGTCGAACGGGCCAAGACACTGCTGGCCCAGCCCCATGCGCCCATTGCCGACATCGCCTACCAGGTTGGCTTTGCCCACCAGAGCCACCTCAACCGCCACTTTAAGCGGCTGGTGGGGGTTACCCCAGGGCAGTGGCGGCGGAGTTAGCGATAAATTTCCCGGCGATGCCCAAGTGCCACTACCAAAACCAGTAGCTGGTCATCTTCGATAGCGTACAGAATGCGGTAATCACCCACTCGAATGCGGTACAGGTTATCCTCGCCAGAGAGTTTGGTAACGCCAGTAGGCCGAGGTTCAGTAGCTAGGGCGTCAATTTTGGGTTGAATTCTTCGTTTCGCCTGCTCCGGCAAAGCCTGAAACTGTTTAGCCGCACGTTTCACAAACCTAAGGCGGTAGGTCATAGCCCAGATTCTGCCTTGAGGTCGTGCCAGTCTACGGTGCCTTCGGCGGCAACGGTTGCTAAAGCCTCCCTAGCTTCTATGAGGTCAGCATTGTCCTCAGTTTGCTTGCTTTTTAAGAATCTCAAGAAATCCAAAACCTCGACAATTAAAGGATCTGAGGCATCGCTTAACTCTTGCATAAGCATTTCCTTCAGCGTCATCCTATGGCTCCTATGGCTCTAGATATAGCTTGTTAAACAAGTTGTGATCCGGCAGGGGGCTGACCAACCGCCTGCAATCATCGGGCTGCAGTCGTTCCTTCTTGTCAGTTTGTGGCTGTCCTTCACAGTTTCATCCCACTAAAACTACCCTAACCCTTCTCTGTCGGAACTTTGTGCAAACGCTTTGAAGAACCTGCAAGACAGGGCGGGGCAAAGTCAGAATACTGGTGCCATGACCCCCAATGGAGGAACACCCATGGCCCAAATCGAAACCCGCACCGAGCCCATGGTGGTCAACTTTGGCCCCCACCATCCATCTATGCACGGCTGCTTTCGCATTATGGTCACCCTCGACGGCGAAGACGTGGTCGATTGCGAGCCCGTCATCGGCTACCTGCACCGGGGCATGGAAAAAATCGCCGAAGGCCGCACCTCAACCATGTTCATTCCCTACACCAGCCGGTGGGACTACTACGGCGGTTTGTTTAACGAAGCGGTAACGGTCAATGCCGTGGAAAAGCTGGCGGATATCGAGGTGCCCCGGCGGGCCAGCTACATTCGCGCCATTTTGCTGGAGCTGACCCGGCTGGTCAACCACCTGCTGTGGGTGGGGCCGTTTGTGATGGATATGGGGGCGCAGACGCTGTTTTTTTATACGCTGCGCGATCGCGAACCGATTCTTGATTTATTTGAAGCGGTCAGCGGCTACCGCATGGTCAACCACAATTACTTTCGGGTGGGGGGTGTGGCCGCTGACCTACCCTACGGCTGGGTGGACAAGTGTCAGGATTTTGTTGACTACCTGGCCCCCAAGCTCGACGAGTATGAGCGTCTGGTCACCGACAACCCAGTCTTTCGCCGCCGCTGCGAAGGGCTTGGAGTAGTCAGTCGGGAGGATGCTATTAGCTGGGGCTGCTCTGGCCCCATGCTGCGCGCCAGCGGCGTGCGGTGGGATCTGCGCAAAGTTGACCACTACGAATGCTACGACGACTTTGACTGGTCGGTGGCCTGGGAGGTTGAGGGCGACTGCCTGGCCCGCTACCGGGTGCGCCTCACGGAAATGCGCGAGTCTCTAAAAATTATTCAGCAGGCGATCGACGGCCTGCCGGGCGGCCCCTGGGAAAATCTGGAGACCAAGCGCCTGGCCGAAGGGCCAAAGTCGGAGTGGGATAGCTTCGACTACCAGTTCATCGCCAAAAAAATTGCCCCCACCTTCAAAATTCCCGCTGGCGAGCACTACGTGCGGGTGGAATCGGGCCGGGGCGAGCTGGGCATTTTTCTGCTCGGCAACGACAGCCCCATGCCCTGGCGCTGGAAGATTCGCCCCGCCGACTTCAACAACCTGCAACTGCTCCCCCATCTGCTTCGGGGCCAAAAGGTGGCCGACATTTTTGTCATTCTGGGCAGCATTGACGTGGTCATGGGTTCGGTTGATCGCTAAAAGCCGTCAAAGCGATAGCCAACGCCGGTCACCGTGGCGATCGCACCACTGTAGTCCCGCAGCTTTTTACGCAGCGATCGCACGATCGAATCCACCACGTTGCTGCCGCCTTCGTAGTCATAGCCCCAGACTTCCTCCAGCAGGGTCATGCGGCTAACCGCCTTGCCGGAGTGGCTGTGCAGGTAAGCTAAAACCCCGTACTCCAGCGGCGTGAGGGGCACTGGCTCACCGTCAATGATCAGGGCGTGGCCCTCTACATCAAACACGTCGGGGCTTGAAGATGCTTCCGTTAGCGGTTCTGTTGCCAGAGACTCCGCTGGGCAGCCGTACTGGGCATCGACCAGACCGCTGAGCCAGCCCATCACCTGCTGGGGGCCAAAATCGAGGCAGTAACAGTAGTAGTGGTGCCCCTCCAGTTCAATGCCATCCCCCAGCGAGCGAAAGCCTAGCCGTTCAACAATTGGTCCCTGCTGATCGATGCTGCGAAAGACGATATAAACCCGCCGCAGGGTATCCAGATTTTCGAGATACAGGCGCTTGGCATCGAGCCAGCAGGCAGCCTGAATCTCTGACATAGCTTCCCCAGTGAGCTTGCCCAGGGCACGGCGAATGAAAAAGACCCGCTGCCCGGCTGGCACTGGGTTGGCCTGTAGCTCTTGCCACCAAAACTTGGTAATCGGGTCGGCCAGCAGCAGATTTTCTGACACCTCAGCGGGGTCAAACACCAGAGAATAGCCCACCAGGTCGTTGTTGCGATCACGCGCGGCCCGAAACGCCGTCGGTACCTCTCGCCACCAGTCCTGGAGTAAAACAGCCGCCTGCTTACCCTCGTGCAGCTGGGTAATGGCGACAATGCCCTCCCCATCCTCAGCCTTGGCGGGCTCCATCGCCAGGGTGTGCGCCCCTGCCGGAAAGAAGGCATCGCGCACCATGCGGTGCTCAATCAGATACAGCATGTCGGCGGTGTAGCGCCAGCGGTGGGTTTGCCCCGCCGTGGCCCACTCCTGCCGCAGCTGCTGCCAAGCCCGACTGCGGTAGAGCTGATATTTGGCTGGATCGGTGGTCTGCAAAAAGCTGCCCATGGCCTGCTGCACCATGTCGTGCAGCATCAGCCCGTCCTGGCTGATGGCGACGAAGGGCAGGGTTAATAGGCGATCGCGGGCTTCACTTTCTGGCACATCGGGCACCATGGCGGCGAGGAGCGATCGCGTCGTCCGCCGCACCACCGAGGCCGCCTCCAGCACCTGTCGGGTCACCGGATCGCGCACATCTTGTAAATAAATGCGGGCCAGCTCGCTGACCACAGGCTGCCCCTCTAGCTCGACCATGCTGAGGTCGGGCCGCTCAGCCAGGGCCGCCGCCGCCAGCTTCAGCGCCAGGGGATGGCCGTGGGCAAAGCGGGTAATGGGCTCAACCTGCTCTGGGGCAACGCCTGCCTGCCGCAGCAGCGCCGTTGCCGCCACGGTATCTAAACTGTCTAGCGCCAGGTGCTGGCACAACCCCTGCCAACCGGGCGTGAGCAACCAGGCCGATACTGGGGCCTCGCGACCGACAAAAAACAGCCGCACCCGGTCGGGCAGAGCAGGCACAAACCCCTGCCGCAGCCAGGCATCGAGCAGGCGAAACAGCTCGTAGGTGTCGAAGGTGATAACCACGGGGGCAGGCAGGCGATCGAGGGCAGCGGCAACATCGGCCACCGTGGCAAAAGATGCTTTGCAGAGCTGCCCTAGCGCCTCTAGCACCCCCTGTTCTGACGGTTCCACCGCTCGGCAGTCGAGCGGTAAAACAGTGATGTTTTGGGCCTGAAGCTGCTCCACAAAGGCCGCCAACAGAGCCGATTTGCCGATGCCGCCCAGACCGGAGACAAAGGTAACCAACGGCCCGTCGTCATCCAATGCTCGCCACAGGATATCGAGTTCTGCACCGCGTCCAACAAAACGCTGCTGGGCCTGCTGTCGAAGGCGATCTTGAATAGTCGGCATCGGTCACTCCGGGGTTGGCGAAATGGCTCTGCGGCAAGTATGAGCAGTTTAGGCAATGGTGTCTGGCACGTTCTTCCGATGGTTTGCACAAAAAGTCGAAAATAGGACTGTTAAACTCACTGTAAATCAGGAATTTTAATCGGCGAAGGCGATTTCCAAGAACGCCAATCCCAGCATTATCTAGTGATCCTAACTGCTGTAGGGTGGGCATCGCCCACCACTGGAAAGATTTTCGAAAAGTCGCCTAAGCGCGCTTTTCTCGTAACTTCCAATTAACTCAATGCTAGCCTCAAAAGCTTTGCATTTGAGAGGATGTTTGAAAAGTCTTGTTTCTTGTAGCAAAAGTAGAGATCCCCCTAAATCCCCCTTAAAAAGGGGGGTAAAAGTCCCCCTTAAAAAGGGGGGCAGGGGGGATCAGCCGGTGACTAAAGCTACAGCAATTCACTTTTCAAACGCCCTCTGAAGCTGATCACAGCTTTCTCATCAGATGATCATGGGGTGATCATCACTCTGTTCGCAGCCTCGCCCATGATGGTTGGTGTATTGAAAACACCCGACATCGGAGGTACCCATGAGCTGCATTTTACAGATGAATTTTGCGTTTGACGCGCCAGCAGAACAGTTGAAAGAAGCCGGGTTAGACCTGGCGCTAGCGATCGCCCAAGTGCCCGGACTGGTTTGGAAAACCTGGCTCATGAATGAAGCCAAAAGAGAGGCGGGCGGCATCTACTGGTTTGACAGCGAGGTGGCGGCGATCGCCTACCTCAACAGCGATATTGGCCAGCACATTCAGCACAACCCCGCCTTTAGCGCCATGCAGATTCGCCTCACCCCGGTCTGGTCGGAGGCGACCGCTATCACCGCCAGGGCCGTGATGCCCACCCAACCTCAGTTTGGGGCGGTGGTTGGCCAAGCCCTGGGTTAGTCCTAATGGCGATCGCCCGCTTCGCCTAAACCCCGATCAAAGGGGCGATCGCTGCCCTTGCAGTATGCCAATCTGGAGGACCAATCATGGTTGCCCGCACAATTTCTCAACTTTTTGCCATGGATGAGCGCACCTGGCGCGGCCACGCCAACCCCTGGTGCTTTTGGACCCGGCTTTCGGTAATGCCCCTGCTGTTTTTAGCGATCTGGAGCCGAGTTTGGCTGGGCTGGGGGGCGCTCTGGCCCATTGCCATTGCCCTGAGCTGGGTGTGGGTCAACGCCCGCCTGTTTCCGCCGCCCCGGTCAACCCGCAACTGGGTATCTAAGGGCGTGTTTGGCGAGCGGGTGTGGATTAACCGCAACCAGGTGCCCATCCCTTCCCACCACCGGACTTTGCCCCAGCTTTTAACCCTGCTGGCGGCCCTGGGCCTGGGCCTCGGAGCCTGGGGACTGTGGCAGCTTAATCTGACGCTGACCCTGGTGGGCACGCTGCTGATTTTTGTCGGCAAACTGTGGTTTTTTGACCGCATGGTGTGGCTCTACGAAGACATGAAAACCGCCACCCCCGAGTACCAAAGCTGGCTTTATTGACCTATCCACTCACCTACTCAAAAAAGGAGAACCCATGCAAGCACCGACTATGTTCGACCCGCAACGCATTGCCGCTGATACCTACACCCTGCCTGCCTACCTGCCGGTGCCCGGTGCAGGCCTGCTGCCGGTGAACGCTTTTCTCATTCGCGCCGCTCAGCCGATGCTGATCGACACCGGACTAGCCGCCCTGGGAGCTGATTTCATCGATCGCCTGTCGCAGCTGATCGACCCCGCCGACCTGGCCTGGATCTACCTCACCCACACCGACCCCGACCACCTGGGCAACCTGGCCGAGCTCATGGCCCTGGCTCCCAGAGCGCACCTTGTCACCACCTTTTTGGGCATGGGCAAGCTGGGGCTGCTGCAATTTCCGCTGAATCGGGTGTATTTGCTGAATCCAGGCCAGCGGCTGGATCTGGGCGATCGCACCGTTCTCGCCCTGCGGCCCCCGGTCTTTGACGCCCCCGAAACCACCGGCCTGTTCGACCCCGACAACCGCATACTGTTTAGCTCCGACTGCTTTGGGGCGCTGATGCAGCAGCCCGTCGAGACGGCTCAGTCTATCCACCCCGATGCTCTGCGCGACGGATTGATCAACTGGACGATGGTCGATGCCCCCTGGCTGCCGCTGGTCGAGGCCAGCGCGTTGAACCGGGCGATCGCCCCCCTGCGCCAGCTTCAGCCCCAGGTCATTCTCAGCAGCCACCTGCCCCCCGCCTGGGGGTTGACCGACCGGCTAATTGACTATCTGCAACTGGCGCGGTTGGCAACGCCGACCCCCGGCCCCGACCAGCAGGCCCTGGAGCAGATGATGGCGATCGCCGCCTAGGGGTCTGTCAATCCCAACCTACGAGAACCCTAATTTTCAGGATTGACGCTGCACTAACGACACCGTTTAGTTTTCAAGTTCTCTGTTCTGTTCTTACGTTTTTTCAGGAGATATGACCTATGTTTGCAACCTCTATTTCTGCCGCCGATCAGGCTCAGCTAGAGCAGCACAAGCAAGTGATTCGAGAATTCTTTGCCACCACCCACCGGGGCGAACTGGATGTGATCGATCGCCTGGTGGCAGCCGATATCGTCACCCACAACTTCCCCGGCGGCAAGAGCCCCACCAGCCGTGAAGAGTACAAGGCGTTCTTTCGCCAGTGGAATAGCGGCGTGACGGAGCAAGAGTGCGTGATTTTGGCGATCGCTGCCGAAGGCGAGCACATCGCGGTGCGCTACGCCATTACCGGACGCCATGCCGGAAACCTCTTCGGCATCCCCGCCACCGGCAATGCCCTGAATTTCACTGGCGTAGCCTTCTACCGCATGACCCAGGGGCAAATTGCCGAAACCTGGCTCTACCCCGACACCGCTACCCTGCTGAGCCAGCTCGGGGTACTGCCCACCGCCGCCTAAACCACTTGCCTCGCCTGGGGCGACGTTGCCGGGACGCTTTGGCGACGAACCGGCGACGCCCCTCTATCTACTCTGAAATCAAGTCAAAGCACAGGCCCCTGAGCCATTCGGTTCAACCCTGACAAGACCCGTTTTATCTCAAGGAGGTTTTATGACCGCCGCAACCGTTCCGAAGTATAGCTACCCGGCCATTCTCAAAGATGCCGCGCGGGTGACCTGGCAGGTGGAAGACCTGATTGGCCCCCATCGCCCCCTCGACTTTAGCCGCCCCTTTTTGCCCGAGGCGCTGGTGCAGACCCAGGTTTCCGGCCTCAGCGTTAAAGAATCCCTGGCCCTAAACCACATTCGCAGCTACAGCTACCTGCACCTGTTTGGCCTGGTGGAAGAATTCATTCTGCCGCTGGTGGTGGACCACGCTAAAACCCCGGGCTGTGATGACATTGAGGCCACCCAGGCCTACCTGGGCTTTGCCGCCGAAGAGAGCAAACACATCCGCCTGTTTCGCCAGTTTGCGGCGGCCTTTGAGGCCGGGTTTGGCCATCGTTGCGAGGTGATTGGGCCGCCCCAGGCGATCGCCGACTTCGTCCTTAGCCACAGCCCCCTGGGCGTGGCCCTGATGACCCTGCACATTGAATGGATGACCCAGCGGCACTTTCTGGAAAGCGTTCGCGGCCAGCAGGATGCCCTCGACCCACAGTTTTGCCGCCTGCTAAAGCACCACTGGCAGGAGGAGGCCCAGCACGCCCGCCTCGATGCCCTGATGGTGGAGTCGATGGCTCAATCGCTAGATGCCAATGCGATCGCAGCTGCTATTGACGACTACATCGCCATCATTCGCTACCTCGATCAGGGCCTTAAAGCCCAGGTGCAGCTGGATATTGCCAGCCTGGAGCGGGCGATCGGGCGAACATTTTCTGCCCCCGAACGGGATGAGATTCAGCACATTCAGGAGCGCTCGTATCAGAACGCCTTTCTGATCGCTGGAATAACCCATCCCAGCTTTAAGCACAGCGTGCAAGCGTTGAGCGCAGCGGGATACGCCCAGATTGCGGCCCTGGCCCACGAGTTTTTGCCCGACGACTAACGGCGCGACAAACGAACTGCGCAATGAACCCAAAACGGAATGGCTGCGGTCATTTCACGGATTGCTGCGCCCTATCGCCCTCAATTGTCTCTAAGCAAAGGAGTTTAACGATGACACCAAACCAACGGTCACCCACCCTGACCGACATTGCCCCCGATGGCCACGCCGACGGCAAGGCAACCCTGCACCAGCAGGCCGCCCAGGATCAACTGGCGTTCCGTAATACCGACTGGGTAGACAGAATGCGACCGCAGGAAGCTAACCCCACAGAAGCCCTAACCTACGAGGTTTTGTGTGCTGACTCTGCGGCGACCCCCGTTTACGGCTTTTTGTAAGCCCACCATTCAGGCCTGACGCCTGTTCCGACGGTCTTGTTTTTGCCCAATTTTTCACTAACCCTTAAGGAGTTTGATCATGACCACCCAAACCGTATACACCATCAATGGCTTTGCTCCCAGCGGCATCACCGACCTGATTGCCGCCATTCAGCAAGATACCGCCAATGCCCAACTGGGGTTCCACGCCACCACCGCCTGGGTCGATGGCACGCGATCGCTGACCAGCATCAAATCCTTTGACTGGGCCGGGCAGCCCTACGCCCGCAACTTCTCGCTCACCATTGACGAGCCTGAGGAACTGGGCGGCACCAACATGGGGCCAAACCCCCAGGAAGTGCTGCTAGCAGGGGTTAATTCCTGCATTATGGCCACCTTTGTCGAGTTTTGCTCGGTGGAGGGCATTCGGCTGGAGAAGGTGGAGATCCACAGCACCGGCACCCTAGACGTGCGCGGCATGCTCAAGCTGGATGAATCTGTCCACGCCGGGTACCAAGACCTGCGCTGGACGATGACGGTCAAGGGCGATGCCAGTCCTGAGAAATTCCAGCAGATGTATGAGGCGACGATCGCATCTTCGCCCAACTTCTGGAACCTGGCCAACCCGGTCAAGATGGTGCCGACCCTGCAAGTCGAAGCCTAAATTCAGTGTCCCTCGGCGGCAATTTGAGGGTCGCCGAGGGAGGGCGTATGCAACGGTTGGGGGATCCTCTCTTCCCCCCTTAAAAAGGGGGGTCTAAGTCCGCTTCAAAGTCCCCCTTTTTAAGGGGGATTTAGGGGGATCGCTAGCTTTGGCCGGTAGTCCCCCAATCTCTAGATGCGCCGCCGAGGGGCGTTTCAACCCACCAGACATCAGGAGATTAAGCCGTGCTGTGGAATTTTGACTCAACTAGGTTCTCCATTGATCGTGAGCAAGACCTGCAACCCTACACCTGGAAACTGCTCAAAGCCTTCTGGCGATTCAGTCACTTTTACGGTAGCTATCACGCTCTG
This sequence comes from Leptolyngbya sp. CCNP1308, assembly GCF_034932455.1. Classification (NCBI taxonomy): domain Bacteria; kingdom Bacillati; phylum Cyanobacteriota; class Cyanophyceae; order Leptolyngbyales; family Leptolyngbyaceae; genus Leptolyngbya; species Leptolyngbya sp. CCNP1308. The sequence goes on from NZ_JAYGIH010000035.1 coordinate 71,887, forward strand.
CCTCCTTCAAAGCGGCGGCAATTTATGAATGAGCAGCTGAATTTAACCCAACCCCAAGCGAGGAACTGGCCATGAAAGCCCCTACTCATAGTGTTGACTCTCAACTATCAGCGGCCCCACTGGTCGCCCAACCCCCTTCTGACCAAGCCCAAAGATCAATTCGGCGGAGAATATCAGCATGGCTACAGCAGCGATCGCAGAACCTGATCTCGTCTATGACGGGCAGCACCGAACCTCAGATTCGGCAGCTGCAGAATGGGAATCTGCGCTGGCGGGCTTACGACCCGATCTCTAGACAGGCGGCCCACTTTACCTCTGAACATGAACTGCGGCAGTGGTTAGAGCAGCGCTACTATCGTTAGGTAATGGCCCTCAATTTTCCGGTGAACTGTTGCCTGAAAGACAGCATACCGAGGGCAGGTCGGCAGGTTCTCCAGTCAGAGTTCTAAGCGGCTGCATAGATTGAATGCTTTGCATTGAGCTATTGGGAGCGTTTCACCTGACCGATGCCCAGGTCGGAGACATTGCTGTGGGCTCAGAGCGATCGCAGGCTCTACTGGCCTATCTACTACTGCACCGTCACGGCCCCCAGTCGCGCCAGAGCATGGCTCTCGCCCTCTGGCCCGACCTGCCCGAGGCCCAAGCTAAAACCAGTCTGCGGCGAGAACTCTACCGCCTCAAGCAGCTGCTGCCCCAGGCGGATCGGTATCTCAGCATTCAAACCAAGACCCTCCAGTGGCTGCCCGACAGCCCCTTTCAGCTGGATGTGGCTGAGTTTGAAGTGGGTTTGGCCCAGACGGCATCTGCTCAGCCGGTGGATGCATTGACTGTGCGATCGCACCTGGAGCAAGCCACCCATCTGTACCGGGGCGAGCTGCTGCCCCAGTGCTACGACGACTGGATTGTGCCCCTGCGAGAGCGCTATCACCAGCAGGCCATGCTGGCGCTTGATCGGTTAATTCAACAGCAGTTGCAGCGGCAAAACTATGCCGCCGCCCTACCCCTGGCCCTGCGGCTGCTCCAGCTCGACCCGCTGCACGAAATGGGCTACCAGGCATTGATGCGATCGCATCAGGGCTTAGGCGATCGCGCCGCCGCCCTCAAGGTCTATCATCAGTGCCTCACCACCCTGCGCGACGAACTCGGCATCGACCCCAGCCCCACCACCCAGCAGCTCTACCAGCAAGCCCTCACCGCCGAGCCTTCGCCAGAGATCTCCACTGCCCCACCTCCCCTATCTCCCCCACCTTCCCCATCCCCACTGCGCCCCAATCCCCCCGCCCCAAACGCTCCCCTAGTCGGCAGAACCGCAGAACACCAAACCCTGCAAACCTGGCTCAGCACCGAGAACACCGCCCTGCTGCTGATCGGCGAACCCGGCATCGGCAAAACCCGCCTGCTCGAAGAACTCACCCACATGGTGCAGACCACGGCTGGAACGGTACTCCAGGGGCGCGGCTTTGAGGCCGAGCTACTGCGGCCCTACGGAGCCTGGGTAGATGCGCTGCGATCGCTGCCCTCTGACCAACAGCAATCGCTGCCCCCCGAGCTGGGTGCACTGCTGCCCGAGCTGGGTATTCCATCAGAACCCTTGGCCGACCGGGGCCGTCTGTTTGACGAAGTAATTGCGCTGCTGCATCAGCTTGCGATCGCCCAGCCGCCCCTGGTCATCGCCCTTGACGATATTCAGTGGCTCGACGATGCCTCGGTGTCGCTGCTGCACTATGCCCTGCGGCTGTTGCGTTCAACCCCAGTACGGTTTGTCTTCAGCGCCCGCCGCCAAGAACTCCAGCAAAACCCAGCGGTGGCCACCCTGATTCAAACCCTGCGCCGCGACCAGCAGCTGTGCGTTTTAGATATTGGCCCCCTCGGCCACAGTGCCATTCTGGCCCTGATTCGCACCGTCGATGGCTCGATGAATGGCGATCGCATTTACCACGACAGCGGCGGCAACCCGCTGTTTGCCCTCGAAGCCGTGCGCGCCTTGCACCACCAGGGCCGGATAGACTCCAGCACCCTGCAAGCACTGATTGCAGATCGCCTCAAACATCTGGCCGACTCGGCCCAAACCCTGCTGCCCTGGGCGGCGGCGATCGGTCGCCAGTTTGCCCCCGACCTGCTAGCCCAGGTGGCCGATTGTCCCCTGGCTGATCTGCTTACGGGTCTGGAGCAGCTCGAAGCCGCCAACATCCTGCGTCCCAGTGCGGCAGGGCAAAACCGCTACGACTTTGCCCACGATGTGGTGCGCCAGGTGGTCTATGCCTCGATATCGGCCCCACGGCAGTGCCTCATGCACCGACAAATCGCCCAGCACCTAACCCTATTGGCCGCCTCGACCCCCGAGCTAATCGGCGAAGTCGCCCGCCACGCCTCCCTGGGTCAGCACCATGAGCTGGCGGCCCAGGCGGCGCTAGAGGCGGCGCAGCGAGGGTTACAGCTGTTTGCCTACGAAGAAGTGGCCGAGCTGGCCCAGCAGGGCCTGAGCCACTGCGCCCACCTGGAACCCAAGACCAAATTTGCCTTAGAACTGCCGTTGTTGAAGGTGCAGGTGCTGGCGGGGGTCGGGGCTGAGGAAGTGCCTGCGATCGCCCAATCTCTGCAAACCGCTCTGCAAACGGCCCAAGATCTGGGCTTGCCAGAGGCCGAAGCCACTGGCCTAGAGGCGCTGCTGGTGTTGAACTACCACCACAATCGCCTCAGCGACCTGCACCACCACTCTCTGCGGGCGGCGGAGCGGGGCCACACCGTGCACCCCAGCCACAGCGCCCGAGTGCTGGCCATTAGCGGGGCCTGCCTCACCACCATGGAGCGCGACATGAACCGAGCCGAGGCGCTGCTGCTAGAGGCCCAGGCCCTGGCCCAGCGGGGGCAGGCCATTTTGCCCGATATTCCCTGCGGGCTGGGCATTGTGGCCCGCTTTCGCGGCGACCTGGTCACCGCCCGACGACAGTTTGCCGCGGTCTACGCCCTGCTTGAGACCACGCTGGCAAACGACCCACCCATCTATCTGAATGTCGCTATGGCTCTCAGCCACTGGGCCATGGCCGAGCTAGAGGCCCACCATTGGGAAGCTGCGATCGCCCGCTGCCGCGACCTCCAGCCCCTCGCCCAAAAGCTGGGCCAGGGTAGCGAAGTTGCCTTTGGGCAAGCGCTAGAGGCCCTGGCTTGTTATGCGATCGCGCCCGCTCAAGCAGAGAGCCATACCGCTCTAACCACCGCGATCCAAACCCTTCACGACCTCGATGCGCCCCGGAAACTTGCCTATATTTACAGCGGTGCCGCCGAAATCGATCTCAGCCGCCACCGTCCTGAATCTGCCCTAGCCCACGCTATCGCCGCATACACCGCCGCCCATGTCGTAGCCCATCCCAGCGATGTGGTCATAGCTGGGTCGCTGCTAGTTAAAGCCCAGATCGCCACCGGCCAACTGGACAAGGCCCAGCCAGCCTGGCCCCTACTGCAAACCTTTGCCCACCGCCAGGAACTCAGCCACCGCGCCACCCAAACCCTGGCCGCCGCCGCCCAAGCGTTCAAGACCACGGTTTCTCCCACCCGTTAGTGCCATGGCTACAATTCTGATTGAAGCAACCCACTCCACGCCGCTGATCGGGGCGCAGCTGACGGCGTTTATCCAACGCTCTCAAGATTGTCTGAAGGCCCGCCACATCCAGCGACTGGGCATGTATATTTCGCCCAACGGTACCCGCACCCTCTGCGAGATGGCCGCCACCGACGCCGATACCGTGCGCGAGGCTTGCTATGCAGCGGGTGCCCCCTTCGACCACATTTGGGCGGCCGATGTGATCGAGTTTCCCAAGCTGGGGTCAGGAATGGGCGATCGCCCCTCTCCCCCACCTGCCGTCCCATCCTCGCCTGCTCCATCCATCGTCAACTCCGGGGCGATCGCAAACTCTGAGAATCGTCGTCCACCAGCGACCGCGGCCCGCATTTTGGTCTTGTCCCTCTACACCCCTCCCCTCACAGAAGCCCATTTTGAGGAGATGAGGGCCAATCCCACCCTTCACCCCTGCCTGAGCGTCCGCCGCATCCAAAAACTGCGCACCCTGATCTCAAAAGACCGCAGCCGCAGCATTTGCGAATTTCAGGCCACCGACGCCGACACCCTGCGCGAAGCCTTTCGTCAGGAAAACGTTTCCTTCGAGCGCGTATGGACGGCCCACCTGCAAACGTCCGAATCGCCTTAGCCACTAGCGCCCCAACGGCACCGCCACTTCTGACTAAACGATCCTGTTTTGCAGAAGCGCCAGGGCGTGCGCCGACCTCGATCTAACCCCAAATTCAAAACATATCATCCTGACCCTACCAAAGTCAGCCCGGGAGACGTAGACGTCGCTCAGCCGCAGGCTTGAGGCCGTTCGCCCTGACACCTTGAGTGCAGCAAAGCAGGATTTTTGGGCCATCAGCGTTACAAAGCGTAATTTCGTGGCCATTGACAGGTGCGATCGCGCCGCTTAACATACAGACTAGTTGGTATAAATAAAACACATCCCCAGGAGGCCCCATGACCGCCCAACTTGCACCCACCACCTTTGATGCCGCCAAGGCCGAAGCCTTTGCCGGTGAAATGCTGACCATGCTCAACCAGGGCGCTTTGTCGCTGATGGTGTCGGTTGGCCACCGCACTCAGCTGTTTGATGCGATGGCCAACCTGCCCCCAGCCACCAGTCAGCAGATTGCCACCGCCGCCGGTCTGCACGAGCGCTACGTGCGCGAATGGCTCAACGCCCTCACCGTAGGACAAATTGTGGAGTACGACGCCACCGCCAAAACCTATCGCCTGCCCGCCGAGCACGCGGCCTTTCTGACTCGTGCGGCGGGCTCTGAAAATATGGCCACCTTTTTTCAGCACACCGTTGGCCTGGCCACGGTAGAAGACGAGATTATCGAATGCTTTAAGGCGGGCGGCGGCGTTCCCTACTCGGCCTTTGGCCGCTTCCATGAGGTGATGGCCGAAGACAGCGGCCAAACCATTGTCGCGGCCCTGGAAGACTACATTTTGCCCCTAGTGCCGGGGCTGATCGAGCGGCTGCAGCAGGGCATTGACGTGCTGGATGTGGGCTGTGGCAGCGGTCGGGCGATGAATAAGCTGGCGGCGCTGTTCCCGGCCAGTCGGTTTCGGGGCTATGACTTTTCGGCCCAGGCGATCGCCGTTGCCACCGCCGAGGCCCAGGCCCACGGCCTCACCAACGTACAGTTCCAGGTCAAGGATGTGACCAATCTCCAGGAGCGCGATCGCTACGACCTGATCACCACCTTCGACGCCATCCACGACCAAGCCCACCCCGATCGCGTGCTGCGCAACATTCGCCATGCCCTGCGCCCCGACGGCCTGTACCTGATGCAGGACATTCGCGCCGCCAGCGAGGTCAGCGGCAACCTCGACCATCCCGTTGCGCCTTTTCTCTACACCGTGTCGTGCATGCACTGCATGACGGTGTCGCTAGCCGAGGGCGGCATGGGCCTGGGCACCATGTGGGGCCGCGAAAAAGCGAGCGAAATGCTCGCCCAGGCAGGGTTTAGCTCGATCGACATGAAGGAACTGCCCCACGACATCATGAACGACTACTACGTGATTCGGAAGGGATAAGCCATGTGTCAACTCTGCGGACTGGTGGCCCTGGCGAATCGCCGCCAGCCATCCCGCCCTATGCCTAACCTATCGAGTTGGGGTGTTTTGGCGGTGGGCCAGGCCAAGACCGATCGCCCACCCAATGCGCCCCGGCGCTAATTCTCCCTGGCCTGTTTGATCGGTTTTATTTAACTACTTCATCTACTCAGATCTTGCCCCCTGGCCAGGGGGATGAGAGAAAAGGGCGTGAAGCGTATAGATAGCAAGGACCATGAAGATTCTTGCCCGCGCCCAAGCGCTAATCTACTGGGATGCCGAGTGCCTATCAGCGCCAAAGCCTGAAAGCCTTCCTAGAACTGTTTCTCAAAGCGCAAGGGGCACCGTTGCCCGAGCATAGTCACCTGAAGTCTGCCAGCGTCTTAAGCGATTTCTCACGGTGTACACCTGGTCAGTGCGGCAGGTTATCCGCCACGTGCGCCAGGCCCCGAGGTCAAGAGCTCAAGCGCTATCGACCTCGGGGCCGTCGGCCCCATCTGCACGTGATTCTGGACATGACGACGCTGGAGAAACGAGGCAAGTTCAAAGCCTTTTCGGATCTCATCAGCGTGTTTCATGGCAAACGAGGCGTGCATCTGGTGGTGCTCTACCTGATCGTCGGGCGCTGGCGGGTGCCCTGAAGCTTTCGCGTTTACCGGGGTAAAGGTCAACCGTCTGCCGCCCAACTGGGGTTGAACCTGGTGCGGCAGCTGCCCAAGTGGCTGAAACGAGCGTTCAAAGTCAGAGTGCTAGCGGATACCGCCTTCGGTAGTGTGGACTTTCTCCAGGGCATTCGCAGGCTGAAGTTGCATGCCATTACTGGAGTGCGTTATGACCGCAAACTCAGCGATGAACGGCACCTCTTTGAGTTGCCCAAGCCGGGACAGCGGGTCCACCTCCAGGGGCTAAGTTGCCCCGTCACCATCGCCTGGTTCTACCTGAAACGCGACGGCGAGAAGAGGGGCTCCAAATAAAGTGGTCGACCCAATTTTGCTGGCGGGGATGAAACAGAGGCAGCATAGCTAGGGTTTCGCGATCGCGACCCACAATAAAGTTGTAGCGACGCTGGTTGCAGCGGCCACAGGCGAGCGCCAGGTTACCTAAACCGTCTGAACCGCCGAGGGAGCGGGGATAGATGTGGTCAATGGTGAAGCGCGCGGTGCTAATTTTTTCGGGAGAGTGGCAGTATTCACACAGACGGTTGGCCCACTGGCGCACCTGTTGTTTGAGCACTAACGAGATGGACATTACTGAGCTAGCAGCAGGGAGTTAAGGTAGGTAAATAGGCGATCAAGCTCACTGATAGAGTTAAGTTCGTCCGCCTCTTCGGCGGTGAGATCACCTAACTTATTTTTCTCCAGCAGATCTTCTAGCCGATCTTGAAGGGCATCGGTGAATTTAAAGAATCGTAAGTTATCGACGGTTTCCAAAACCGACTAGGGACTAACGACAACTTGAATCATAGGTGGGGAACGCAGGGAGATTCACTCGATCTGAGCTTTGCCTTTGTTCTATTTTATCCAGGGCAGAGGGTTTAAAGCCCGAGGGCAATGAAGCTGACTGAACCCTTTCCCTAGCCTTTTTGGGCTTTGTACTTGTCTTTGAACAGGGCCTGCTGAATTTTGTGATCGACAATGGGGGCCGGGTAGTCGCTGCGATCGCGCTCCCCAATCTTCCCCGTCACCAGCGGCCCCGCATCCACCGATCGCAGCTCGGGCACCCATTGGCGAATGTACTCGGCCTCGGCGTCAAACTTTTGGGCCTGACTGGCGGGGTTAAAGATGCGCAGCGGTTTAGGATCCATGCCGCTGGAGGCACTCCACTGCCAGCCGCCGTTGTTGGCCGACAGGTCGCCATCCACTAAATGCTGCATAAAGTACTTTTCGCCCCACTGCCAGTTGACGATCAGGTCTTTGGTGAGAAAGCTGGCCACAATCATGCGGCAGCGGTTGTGCATCCAGCCGATTTCGTTGAGCTGGCGCATGGCGGCATCGACAATCGGGTAGCCGGTGCGGCCCTCGCACCAGGCGGCAAAATGGTCTTCATTGTTGACCCAGGGAAAATTCTTTAGCGGCTCGCGGTAGGGGCCGTCGGCCAATTCTGGAAAGAAATACATCACGTGCTGGTAAAACTCGCGCCAGGCCAGCTCCTGCTGCCAGGTTTGAATGTTGTCGCGGGTTTCGTCGCTGCGGCTGCGCTTGTAGGTGGCATCGGCGGCGGCCCACACGGTGCGAATGCCCACGGCCCCAAACTTCAGCGCCGCGCTGAGCCGCGACGTGCCATCCACAAAGGGAAAGTTGCGCTGCTCGTCGTAGGTGGCAATGTCCCGGTCGCCGTCGCAAAATGCCTCCAGGCGCTCCAGGGCGGCCTGCTCCCCCGGCTCGATGGGGAACCCGTTCTCCCAAGCAAATCCCAGGTCCGCCGCGCTGGGCAGATCGATACAGCCCGCTTGCTGCGCCGCCTCGGTCTGCTTGGCACTGAGGGATTTTAGCCCCTCTGGCGCAGGCAGGGGCGCTGCCTTAGAGCGCTTCACCCAGTTGCGCCAGAAGGGGGTGTATACCGTGTAGGGATCCCCCGCCCCGGTGCGCACTTCCCCCGGTTCGTGGAGCAGCTGATCCCAAAAGGTGGTGCGAAATTCAACACCCGCCGCTTTGAGGGCATCGACCACCTCGGTATCCCGCTGGCGCGAGTAGGGCTCTACATCGCGGTTCCAGTACACTGCGTCGGCCTGGAGCGCCTTGGCCAGAGCCGAAATCTGTTTGCGGGGATCGCCCTGGAGAATTAACAGTTGGCCCCCTGCTTGGGCATAGCTGTTCTGCAATGCCTTTAAACAGCCGATCATGTAGGCGACCCGCGCCGGGGCCACGTCGTCGCCCTTGAGAATGCCGGGGTCGAGGCAGAATACGCCGATGACTTGGGGGGTGCGATCGCGCGCCGCCGCCAGCCCCACATTGTCCCCCAGGCGCAGATCGCGGCGGTGCCAAAACAACAGTAAATCGGCCATGGATGCAGCTCACCCCTGCTCATCAAACCGATTCAGTATAACGACATTAGCCTCTCGGGTTGGGCAGCTTTTATCATGGGGCAGCACCCGTTTGTCGGCGGCTTATTTTAAGGAGATCACCATGCTGCAAAACAAGCAAATCATCATGCGCACCTTTAACGGCTACCTCGACTTTGTCACCGAGAGCCAGCCAGCCCTGTCCCCCGACATGGCCTGCCAGGTGGCGGCTCTGCTCACCCAGGCCGAGTTTAACCTGCAGATGGCCGAAAACAGCCGCAAAGCGTAGGCCTGCAAAGAGCCGGGGTTGGAAGGCCCGAGGGTGCCGAGCCAGGCATCGGACTGCGCTAACGCCCTCGGCCCTTGACCCGGCTCCCTCAATAAATATTCATTGCAAATGTAGCCTCTGCCTACATGGATCAGACTTTGCGGATCTAAACTGTTAAGTAAGCTACAGTTTGCTCAGCATGTTTGCTCGTTATTTAGCAGAACCAGGCTGAGGGTAGCGCCGCTGCGTACCAATACCCTTAACGTGGAGTTTGTGTCATGAAATTGTCCTATCGCGGTGCCCAGTACGAGGCCCACCTGCCTACGGTGCAGAGCGACGGTGTAGAAACCATCGGCATCTATCGGGGTGCCCCCGCCACCCGTCGGCATTTTCCCCAACTAGGTGGCCATCACCATGAGGTTGAAATGACCTACCGGGGCGTTAAGTACACCCATTCGGTCTAGCTGGCCTCCATTGTTCAATCCGCTGCTGGGCAGCCTGAGTCGTCAGGCTGCCCTGTTTTTTTGGGGTCAATGATTAAAACAGCCATACGGGTTTGATGGGGCGATCGCCACTGTCTACCGTTTAGGATCCTGACGGATATAAGCAAACCAATCCATAACTAATCGGTTTGATTACGAATCCCGTTCAGCCAAGGGCGAAAAAGGCAAGACAGTCTTCAGGTTTTCCCGTAGTATCAAAGTTGTGTTAGGTCTGCTCAGAGCAAATCCTGGAAACGTTATCCGAAGGGTGTTCTGTAGCTTAAAGATCGATCTGCAATCTGTATTTGACGAGAGGATAGCACCATGGCAACCTTCAAGGTTACGCTGATTAACGAGGCTGAAGGGCTCAACCAAACCATCGACGTAGACGACGATACCTATATTCTTGACGCTGCTGAAGAGCAGGGTCTAGACCTGCCCTACTCCTGCCGGGCTGGGGCTTGCTCCACCTGTGCTGGCAAAATCACCGCTGGCACCGTTGATCAATCCGATCAGTCCTTCCTGGACGATGATCAGATCGGCGCTGGGTACGTGCTCACCTGTGTTGCCTACCCCACCTCCGACTGCACCATCATGACCCACCAAGAAGAAGAACTCTACTAAGTCTGGATGGTTTAGTCCCGCTCGGCGGGATTAGACCTTTCCACGAGTTTGCTTATCAAAGAGGGATGCTTCGCCGACGAAGCATCCCTCTTTTGTTTGGATGGTTATGGTGGGTAGAGACTAAGCGCTACTTGGCCGCCGCAATGCACTGCTCTACGAGGGCCGCGACCTTGTCAACGTTCTGCCAACCGAGAATCTCGGTCACCTTTTTCTCCAGATTTTTGTAGGAGCGGAAAAATTCGGCGATCTCGTCGAGGCGGTGGGGGGCCACGTCATCTAGCGATTTGACGTGGCTGTAGCGGGGGTCTTCGGCGGGCACGCAGAGGATTTTTTCGTCGCGATCGCCGCCGTCAATCATCTCCAGCATGCCGATGGGGCGCGATGCGATCACGCAGCCGGGAAAGGTGGGTTCATCCATCAGCACCATACCGTCGAGGGGGTCGCCATCGTCGGCCAGGGTATTGGGCACAAAGCCGTAGTCGTAGGGATATTTCACCGACGAAAACAGCACCCGGTCTAGAATAAACGCGTTCAGGTCTTTGTCAAACTCGTACTTGTTCTTGCTGCCGCCGGTAATCTCCACCAGCACATTAATCAGTCCAGGCTCGGGCTGAGCTGGAATACGGGATAGATCCACAACACTACTCCAATCAATAAAAAGCTGAGTTAACAGGGCAGCAGGAGGCTCAATGCCTGTGCTTAAAAGCTGTGCGCACCGCTAAAGGTGGCCACCAGACTCCTGCAAATGCCCTTACGACATAGTATTCTACGGGCCGGTGACCCATTTTCCGCATGGTTTAGCCCGCCGACCGCAAACAAATCAGCCGCCTCAAGCGGGGCGATTCCCCGTCGTGGACATTTCGTGAACGCCCAGACATTCCGTCCGGCTTGCCCCCTAGCGCCCCGTCGAAGCCGGTACCACGAAGGCTGGAGGTTGTTCTAGCTTTGCCGTCGCCGCTGAGAAATGGGCGACTACAAACAGGGGCAGAGTTAGGGTCAGTACCGCAATTAACACGCCCAACACACTAGATGAAGGACTAGGAGGTTCCCCCGCAGGGGTATCCGGTTGACTGGCAGAATCCATACAGTGAAATAATTGAAAGCAACAAGGGATACGTATCTGAGGTCGAGGCCAAGGCCCAGAAAGCCCAGATCATCCCAACTATCCAACCCCACACATCAACCCATTGGAGATAGACTCGGTTGAGCCCACCACCAGCGTGTACTCATCTTGGACGAGAGTATCGACGATCTTGAGGGGGAAAACGGTTCCATTGAAACCATATGCAAGGTTATAGCAATCAATCCATGACATTGCTTGCTCCAAAGGTTTGACCTTTGGCCCAATCAAGCCTACAGGTTTAAACCACCTTTGAATCTAACATTCCCGACGGCGTTGGAATATTACGGATATCCCTCTTCCCCGATCTACTCCCCCCGCTGCTCTAGCAGGTGCCGAATCGCCCGCAGCTCCTGAAGCATCTGCCGCATCAGGTCGTGGGTTACTGTCTCCTCGGGGGTCTGCACCTGAATGGTGGGGTGGAGGCCCAGCACCTCTTCGGCAAAGCGGCGCACTTCCTGGGGGCGAAACTCCAGGGGATCGTCTTTGTCGCGGCGCACTTCGGGGTTGAGCTTGGTTTGGTCGTAGGGGGGGTTGAGGGTGTCGGGGTCGGTGTTGGCGTAGCGGTAGACCGAGGCCCGCGATCGGTTGAGGTACTTTTGCACCGCCTCGACCGACAGCAGCGCCACGGCCTCGTCGGCCCCCGTCCATGGGTAGGAGGAAGAGACGGCACCGGCGGCGGGGTTGGAGACGAAGGGCAGATCGGGGGGCATAGGGCAGAAGGTAGCGAATCTGTGGCTACTGTATCAGGTTCACCTGGGTCTGGAGCGGCCTGTAACAGAGCATGCCAAAGGATGCTCTCTCTTTGGGAAGGTGTGCTAAAACCTTGGCAGCGTTAACCGAGATTTAGGTGTGAAGGGCGATCGCAGGCAGACTCAGCGGCGAAACTGGCGCACACAGTGGCGATATATACCGGGGCTGGCCGCCATCATGTTTGGGGTGGGGGCGATCGCCGGGCTCACGGCCTCTCGCTGGTCGCCCACCCCATCGCCCGGCGCAGGCGGCGACATTGCCCCGGCCCTGGGGCTGCGGGATGTGCCCCAGCCCATCGTATTTAACGGTCGCCCTCAGATCGATCCCCTGCCTAAATTTGAAGAAGTCTGGGAATGCCAGGTGGCCGTTATTGGCGGCTCCCTCGGCGGGGTGGCGGCTGCCGCCCACGCCATGGCCAGTGGTGCCACCACCTGCCTAATCGAAGTTGCCCCCTGGCTGGGGGGGCAGATTAGCTCCCAGGGGGTCTCTGCCCTCGATGAATCGCTGCGCATGCGCCAGGCCAACAATCTATCCCCCAGCTGGCTACGGTTTCGGCAGCTGATCAAGCAGCAGGTGGTTACTTTACCGGCCTGGAGCCCTGGCGGAACGTCGCGATCGGTGGCCGACATCAACAGCTGCTGGGTCGGCACCCTGTGCTTTTTGCCCCAGGCCGGGGCCAAGGCCGCCGAGCAGTTTTTGGCCGATACCAACCCCAGCGCCCCCGCCAGCCGCTGGGCCACCATGACGGCGTTTAAAGGAGCCGAGTTTGACGCCTCTGGGCGGCACATTACAGCGGTATATGGGGTGCGGCGCATTCCTAAAGATCCGGGCTATCGGCCCCAGGGGCGGCTATCGGCAGAGCTGGCCAACTGGTATAGCTGGTCGCCCACCGCCGAGTTTGACCGCGTGCCCGTCAAGCTCCAGCCGCCCCCCGGCCAGCGCATGATCGTGATCGACGCCACCGATACCGCCGAGCTGGTGGCCTGGGCCAAGGTGCCCTATCGCCTGGGGTCTGAGTCCCAGGCGACCACGGGGGAGCCCAACGCCGCCGCCTTCGACAACCCCGACTGTACCCAGGCCTTTACCTACCCCTTTGCCCTCGGCATCCATAACGACGGCGGCGACAGCCTGGCCGCCCTGGCGCGGCTGTCGCCCACCCACGGCATTCATGAACACCAGGCCTCGTTTGATTTAGAGGGGTTTCCGTTTTTTGCGGGCAAGAGCGTGTTTCACTACCGGCGCATCGTCAGCCAAACCCGGGGCAACCCCTACACCAGCGCCCCCGCCCCCGGCGACATCTCCATGATCAACTGGAACCGGGGCAACGACTGGAACTGGATGGATCCGCCCCTGATTCTCAAAGCCGCCGATCTAGAGGCCGTTGGTCAGCATCAAAACTGGATGGGGGGGCTGTCGGCATCGGCCCTTAAATTTGGCGAAGAGAACGCCCTTACCTTCGCCCGCTGGCTGATTGAAACCCAATCTGGCCCCAACTACCCGCTGGCCTACCTCTACGGAGCCGATAGCCCCATGGGCACGCTGTCGGGCCTCAGTATGGTGCCCTACTTTCGCGAAGGGCGGCGAATTGTTGGCCGCGCGGCCTATGGCCAAGACGAGTTTATGATTCGCGAAAACGATCTGCGCTACAACTTCGCTGGTCAGCGCGACTTCAGCCCCACGGCTGTAGGGCTGACCCACTATGCGATCGATATCCACGGCTGCCGCTACCGCAATTGGCAGCCTTCGGGCGAAGCCGTTACCGCACCTGCCCAGGAGCCCCACGTCAAGCCCGTGCAGATCCCGTTAGAGAGCCTAATTCCCCGGGGGGTCGATAACCTGCTGATTGGCGGTAAAACCCTGGCGGCCACCCACATTGCCAGCTCCTCGACTCGCATTCACTATGGCGAATGGCAGACCGGGGCGGCGGCGGGGGTAACCGCTGGCTGGCTGGTATCGGCCAGTGCCCCTGTCCATTACCCGCCCGACATTGTCCCCAATGGCGCTATAGGATCGCTTCAGGAAATGATGCGGCTACAGGGGCTAAAAACCCACTGGTAAAGGGAATACGCCCACCTGGGGGTGGCTTGATCCAGCCCCAATATAGGCTTGCTTTATTTCTCTTTACACACGCCAACCCATAATCCCTCACTATTTAAAGGCAGGTGTGCGTTTAAGGGATTTTAAATACCATGGCTACGTTTGCGATCGCTGGGTTTACCTTTGACGAGAGTGATTTAGTGACCGACGGCTCGATCGTCGATGGTGCTTCTAGAACGCTCTTATTTGGGTCTGGACTGCAATTTCCCGAGCTTTTAGACAATACAGTCGGCTCCCTAGTCGGCGGCAGCAGCGGGCAATCTATCACCCTAGGCAATCTTTTCAACCGCTCAACCCTAGAACTGACTTGGAATACTGGCCTTGGCCCCGTGAACCAGACGGGGGATGATCTTGTCGTGTATGAAAACGGGTTTGCCCGAGTGCCGGAAGACTACGCCGTCGCCGTGCGCAGTACAGCAACCGGCCAGTTCACCCCGTTTCGCTACGAGTTCTTTGACAGCTATGACGAAACTGCCGTCAATGGCCCCGCAGACGGCACGGGGCTGTTTGCGACGGCCTTTGATTTAAGCGACTTTGGCCTGGCGGATGGGGAAGCGATCGACGCTATTCAAATTATCAGTCTGCTGAAGGACGACACCGTCGATGGCGCGGATGGCCAGGGCTTGGTGACGTTGACTGAGCCAAAAGATTTGGGCCTGCTGGGCAACCTGTTAGATCGACCCCTGTCGCTGGGTAATTCTGATCCCGACATTACGCTGGTGGCCGCGTTGAGTGGGGGGGGACAGTCTTCCCAGCCGGTACAGCTGTTCGACGCTGACAACAACCTGGTGGGCGGTTTCAGCAGCATGCAGGCGGCGGTGGATGCCGCCGCCGATGGCTATACGCTGTTGGCAGCGGCGGGCACCTACAGCGAGGATGTCACCCTCAATAAAGGGTTGACCCTGGTTGGGGCCAACTTTGGCCTGGCTGGCAACGCCGCCGCTCGCGGCGCAGAATCAGTGCTTGAGGGTTCGTTCACCCTGGCCGATGACAATATTTCGATTCTGGGGTTTGAGTTCACCAACGACACCGCCGCCATTCAGGGGGGCAGCGATGGCAGCGTCAATTTCAGCAATGTTGCGATCGCATTCAACGACTTTGTGGGCTTGACCACCAACAACCAAACCTTTATTACCAACGGCTTTGGTACCGGCGGGGCACCCTCGGGCGGCGCTAACTGGTCGATTACGAGCAACTACTTTGACGGCATCACCGGCAACGATGCCTCGATCATGCGCATTGACAATGTGGATGGCCTGCGGATTGCCAATAACGTAGGCGTTCATGACGATGCCGGGGTCGTAGGTCGGCGGGGCATTCAGATTGACAATTCTCAAAATGTGGAAGTTTTGAACAACGTCGTTGAGCTGGGGATCACAGACTTTGCCGATGAACTGGCGGCCTTCACCGCCGCCCGCTACGCCCTTCAGCTCTCCCTAGACGATGACGGCTCGGCCAGCTCCACCGCGAATGTAACCATTGCCGACAACACCTTCTCTGGAGCCTACGACGGCATCGTCACCCTAGACGATCGCGATCTAACGGCGGTTGAGATCACCGACAATAGCGTTTCCAATGCGTTCTACGGCATTCGGTTGGCGGCTGCCGAGGGCACAACCGCCCAGGGCACGCAATCGGATATTGACATTAGCGGCAATAGTTTTGATGCGATCGCCGCCTCAGCGGTAGCGTTCGACCATCGAGAGCCGACCGAAGCCTTCTCAGACATTGTCGTGGCCAATAACACCTTTGGCAGCGAGTTTGCTGGCATTACCCATATCAGCGGCGACACTCGGAGCCTGGCCGGAACCAACAGCTTTGAAGGCTCCGATGGCGATGACATCCTGCTGGGCGGCACGGGCGATGATGCCCTATTCGGCTTTGGCGGCAGTGATTTGCTCGATGGCGGCGCGGGCAACAACACAGCCTTTGGCGGTGAGGGCGCAGACACCTTTGGCCTGTCTGACGGCCCGGGTATCACCACCGTGCTGGACTTTGACGCAGCGGTTGACAAGCTCACCAACGCCGCCTTTTTTGATGTCATTTTGGCCCAGGGGACAGGGGTAGAGGCGCGCAACACCTTTGTTTTGAACGCCACATCGTTTGATGCGATGGCAAAGCTGTTGCTGACCGATGCGGCTGATATTACCGCCGCGAACTTTGTCTAGGCTCAAAGTCGAAGGATTCATCGTCGGTTGGGTAAAACAATGCGAAACCCAAGGGCAGTCTGCTTCATTGGGTTTCGCCAACGCTCCAAAAATCTACCAATTTGGACCTGCTAGTACCGCTATGCGGAGTTCAAAATGCAAAATTAAAAGTGAAAAATCCTTAGGGTACAGGTATTTCAAGCATTCTAAACAGTAGGGTCATTTCTGCCGCAGTGTATTAGAGCAGTAGCCGGGGCGATCGCTGGTAGTTCGAACAATGCCCCGCCTCCGGCGCTCGGGGTACTTTTTGTCCTGAGCGACCGACTACCGTCGATTTGAGTAGTGCATAATTACCACCTCTACATTTAGACTCCCGACTTCTCCCTACATATATAGAGGAGGCTTTGTTTGTCCCGCCTTAAGGTGTGATCAAGCGCAGTAATTAAAGGCAAATCAGCGGCTTAGCCAAACTTTAACGGCAGCGTTAAAGTCTCAGGCATCACCATTAGAAAACAGAATTTTGCTTAGACCCTGGCCGACCTTGGCTAGCCCTGTAGCCAAATTGTCTTGCTCTAATCTAATGGGATTCGGCCTTAGATTGCCTTTTTTGAATAAATCAAGAACTCAGCAGAAATGCTTATTTCTTACACTGAGCTTACTCTCGTAGTCGCTAGAAAAGATCACCAAAGGAACTTATGTTTTTTCACAAGAAAGATCCTGTCCATACTGTTCAAGTCAATGAGTCTAACCCTGTATTTGCCCAACTGCTGCTAGAGCAGTTTGGTGGTGCTACCGGCGAACTTTCGGCGGCACTGCAATACTGGGTGCAATCTTTCCACATTGAAGATCCTAGCATCAAAGACATGCTCCAGGATATTGCTGTTGAAGAATTTGGCCACCTAGAAATGGTGGGCAAATTGATTGAAATCCACACCAAAAACACCGACCAAACCGAAGCCTACAACAGCACGCTATTTGCCGTGCGCGGTATGGGGCCTCACTTCCTCGATAGCCAGGGCAACAACTGGACGGCTAGCTACCTCAACGAAGGTGGAGATGTTGTTAGAGACCTGCGGGCCAACATTGCCGCCGAGGCTGGCGCTCGCCAGACCTACGAATCCCTGATTAAGCTTGCTACTGACGAGGGCACTAAAAAAACTCTCACCCACTTACTGACTCGGGAAATTTCTCACACCAAAATGTTCATGAACGCCTTAGACGCTATGGGCAAGTTGACCGACCCGATGTTTGGCAACATTCAGCCCGATGAAACGGTAGATTTGTACTACAACTTCTCTACTGATGACAGCGGCAAAGACGAGCGTGGTCCCTGGAACTCTGAGCCTGATTTCAAGTACATTGCGGATCCAGCTGCATCTTTGAAATAAAGCTGAATAGATTTACCTTAGGGATGTTCACATCTTAACCAGGTAAATCTATTCTAGATAACCTACAAATAACCTCCACTACTTGGCCAAGTAGTGGAGGTTATTTGCGTAATTAAATATAGCTGTAATTACAGAAAAACAGAAGGAACCATCAGCTGATGACCCCTTCTGTTTTATTAAGCATCAGAGCACGATGCTCCTTGCTTTAGTAGCGAGGGTTGTTAGTGGAAGTTGCAGTTGTGCGATCGGCGTAGCTGGTGCTGGTGTCGTGATTGCGATCGCGACCTTTCAACCCTGCTAGACCAATTAGGCCAAGAAGACCTAACCAACCCCAGTCAAATCCGTCGTCGCCATAGTCATCGTTGGTGGTGGTGACGGTGTTACCAGGAGTAATTGGATCGGTGTTAGTTTGAGCAGACGCGGGCAGAGTAGAAGGCAGAACAGCGAGGCTTAGAGCAAGCGCACCAGTACCTAGCCAAGTGGCCAAAGTTTTGTTTTTCATGGGAAAATGTCAAGAAACAGCTTTTGTTAAAATGAAGTAACGCTAACTTGGAATCAACATAAAATATTGATTCCAAGCTAAGCTTCCTATACTATTAGGATAGTTTTTCTCCTTTAGTCTGTCATTCGCCATTGGATGGAGATTATTTCTATTTACTCTGGCTCAAAAGGTAGTAATTCGATGATTTTAAGCTCTACCATTGCTTACAAATAATTACGAATTAAACCTATGAATGAGCCTACCTCTACACAGATAGTTCAGAATCTACGACGGACAAACCAGGTAGCCCAGTTGGCCATGGTCCAGGGGCACCACCCCTTTGGGGCGATTTTGGTGGCCTCTGACCATACCACCGTGCTGCTAGAGCAGGGCAATATAGATACGGTAAACCACGCCGAATCAACCCTGATGCGGCGGGCCTACGCTGAGTTTGACCCCGGTTTTTTGTGGGGCTGCACGCTTTACACCACGGTTGAACCCTGCGTGATGTGCGCCGGGGCGCAGTACTGGGCTAATGTGGGGCGGCTAGTTTACGGTGTTTCAGAGCAGATGCTGCTGGGGCTGACGGGCAACCATGCCGCAAACCCCACGCTAGATGTGCCCTGCCGCTATGTGTTTGAGCGGGGGCAAAAGGCGATCGCAGTCTGGGGGCCAATCGCTGAGGTAGAAGCAGAAATTGTCGCCCTTCATCGCGGTTTTTGGAGTCAATAATCCATGGCTCTAGGCTTGAAGCGAACAGCCAACCGATGAACTGCTCGATATCTCCCAATACCGCCACCAGTCTGCCTCTAAAATGGCAGTCGCCCAGTGGCCAGCAGCCTATAGCCAAAGGTCATACCCAGCATCGAAACAAAGAAATGCCAGAGGCTGGTGGGGTTGAGCACGGCCCGACTGCTGACAAAAACGCAGAGAATGCCACCGGCCACAAACACCCAGCCCAGTTGTTTCATCAAACCCAGGGGCATAAAAACCAGCAAAAAGATGCCGCCAAACAACAGGAAAATCGATAGATCAGCGGCAATACCTCGCCACCAATAGGGGCTGACATTGGTGGTAAAAAAAATGTTTTTACCCAAAAAATAGATACCCAGCAGCATTAGGGCCAGACCAACAATTTGAATCAGAAGTCGCATAGGGAATGAGTTGACAGTTCAGTAAATGGAGAAGCCGCTCCGTCGCGCTCTCTGTCGCGCTATAGATGGCGACCACACGATGCCACAGTTGAGGGCATCTCTTTTCCTACAGCGCTATGGGCGGCGATTCCGGACGCAGCTGAGGCTAATACTGCACAAAACTGCACAAAGTTCTCTACCCCATGGTCGATACGGCAGCTTTTGTCGGCTTGATACATTACGACCATATCCCCATTCGGTGGAAGGCCATGAGACTTAGACTTTTAAGCTACGTAGGTGGTTTGGGGCTGATTGCTGGTGCCCTGATGTGGCCCAGTGTGAGTCAGGCTCAGGGGTTTTGCTATCTAATAAACGCCGAGGGCCGGGTGGTCAATCTAGATGACCTCTGCCTTAGCGACGATGAGTCTGAAACGCTGCCCGCCCCCAATGCCAGCGATGCTTCAACTGAGCCTCAAGATAGTTCATCGACCTCTGAGACCAGGAACTACACCATCACAAGCCCCGCCGCTGTACCTGGTTCTAGCGCCACTCCTGCCCAACCCAACGCAGACCCTGCCGATCCAGATTCCCCAGAACCTACGGAAGAATTTCCTGAAGAACCATCCTCTGAGGCTACACCTGCCGAGCCGAGCGATTCTACGGATCAGAACGATCGCCTGGATATTCCGGTGAGGGAAATTGAGACGCCTGAGATACCTGAAATACAGACTCCTCGACAGTCAGATTCTACCGATAGCGACACCGATACGCCTTAATTTCGCCGATCGCCCCAGACTAGGGGGAGGCGTGAATCTTCTTCAGCCTGCTAGCTAAGAGGACGCTTGAAAAGCGATTTGCTGTATTTTCAGTCATCTGCTGATCCCCCCTGCCCCCCTTAAAAAGGGGGGTTGAAATTCTCCTTTTCTTGAGGGAGATTTAGGGGGATCTTCACGTTTGCTGCAAGAAATAGAGCTTTTCAAGCGTCCTCTAAAGCATGGCGGTAACCTATTTCCTCTTATTATGGGAAGTTCTTCAGATTTGCAGCATAGAGCGATCGCCGTTCACCATCGCCTCTGTGTCAAATACGGCTGCCCTATTCCCTATTTTCACGCCCTCGATCCGCTGAGTGAGCTGGTGTCTTCGCTGCTGTCTCACCGCACCAAAAACCGGGATTCGGGTCGCGCCTTTAAGCAGCTAGTGTCTCAGTTTCCCACCTGGGTGGCAGTGCGGGATGCGCCCACGGAGTTAGTAGAACAGGCGATCGCCCCCTGCACCTGGCCCGAGCAAAAAGCACCCCGCATTCAGCAGGTGTTGCGGTTGGTTGGGGAGTTGACCAACGGAGAATGGTCGCTCGATTTTTTGAAGGATATGCCGGTAGTCAAGGCGCGGGCCTGGCTGGAAGCGCTGCCCGGAGTTGGGCCAAAGACCAGCGCGGCAGTGCTGTGCTTTAGTCAGCTACGGGGTCGGGCGCTGCCGGTAGATAGCCACCATCACCGAGTAGCCCAGCGGTTGGGCCTGATTCCTAAAACGATGGCGGTGGGGCCATCCCACGTTGCGTTGGCAGGGTTTTTGCCCGACGAGTGGGACGCGCAGCAGGTCTACGACCACCACGAGGTAATGATGCTCCACGGTCAGCGGTGCTGCTTTTATAAAAATCCGAGCTGCGATCGCTGCATGGTGCTCGATCTGTGCCCCTATGGGCAGGAGAGACGCGAAAAAAACGAAGAATTAAGAACGAAGAACGAAAAGGGACTGTCTACGGGGTGATCTTGGCTCTGAGTTCGGCTTTGATGCGGTTCAAAATAGAAGCTTCGTCGAGGCCGTCGAGAATTTCGCCGATTACGGCTTTGGGGCCGTTTGGCCCCCAGGTGGCCCCGTTGGTGAGGTAGGTTTTGGTAATCTGGCCGATACCGTAGGTGGCCAGACCGGCGACACCGCCCTGGGCCAGGGCCACGGGAATGTAGGGGGCGATCGCTAGGCCACCCGTCGCGATCGCCGACACCCCCAGCATGCCCTTGAGCGAACTCAGCCCCAGGGTAATCACCAGCTCGCTGATGGTGATGCCGCCCAGGCCCAGGGCGATCTGCTGGAGCAGTTTGAGGGCGGCGGGGCGGGTCATGGGCAGACCGTAGAGCCGCGACAGGTTGAGAATCAGCATGACATCGATGACGGTGCCGCCAATTAAATCCGCCACGGTGATCGGGTTGAGGGCGACGGCGACGGCTTTGATCATGGTGGCGTTCCAAACGGTGTCGTCGGCGATGCGATCGCAGATCTGCCGCTTGCGCTCCAAGATTTCGGCGCTGACACCCTCGGCATACATCAGCGTGTTGAGCGCCACCAGGGCTTTGCCTTCGCGGTGCAGAATATCGAGAATTTTGAGCTTGAGATCATCGACCTGGGGCTGGGCGCGCACGGTTTTGTAGGTCGTTTCGCCGCCGGGTTGGGCAACGGCCTGCACCGCTAACGGAGAAGCAGCCGCCATGACGATTTCGTCGGGAGAGATCAGGTCTTGCAGGCGGCGATCGCGCAGGGTTTCGTAGAGGGTCTGGCGATCGGCCTCGGGGAACTGGTCAACTTTGTTGAACACCAGCAGCATCGGCTTGCTGGCCTGGCGCAGAGCTTTCAGCGCCTCATACTCCACCCGGGTAATGTCGCCCGCAATCACAAACAAAATTAGATCGACCTGCTCGGCGATGCGGCGGGCTAGAGCGGCGCGGTCTTCGCCATCTACTTCGTCGAGGCCGGGGGTGTCGATCAGCTCAATGCGCGACTGGCCGACGCTTTTGAGCGAAACCCGCAGCAGATCGGGCAGGTCGGGCGCGAGGGATTCTCGGCTAACGGCCCAGGCGCTGCCTTCCACCACCTGGGTGACGCCGTGGGTGACGCCAGTGACAAACACCTCCCGACCCATCAGGGCATTGAGCAGGGAAGATTTGCCGCGCCCCACCAGCCCAAAGGCGGCGATGTGCACCACCGTATTCTCGAGCTTATCCTTGAGCCCTTTGAGGTTTTGCAGCGCTTCTTCTACCCCGGCCTGCTCGCGGGGGGTGAGGTTGAGGCGCTGCACCAGACCACCCAGGGCTTCCTGGGCGCGGCGGTAGTTGTGGTCGTCTTGCAGGTCTTGAAAGTCGAGCACCAGATCGCCCAGCTCTTGCTCCACGGCCTCCCAGGTGGCGGGGTCGGCGGCGGGCAGCGCTAGGGGAGCGCCCTGCACCGTAGCGACGAATTCGCCCAGTTCGGCCTCAACCTCTTCCCAGGTGGGGTCTGGCTCAGGAATTGACAGGGCGTTGTCGGAAGCGGGCATGGAGAGAGGGGGTGAGTGGGCGGGTGGGTGAGGGGATGGGGAAGGTGGGGATGTTTTAAGGATAGCGAAGGGAGGGGGTAGGCGTGGAGCGGCTTCCCGTAGGGTGTTGGTGGGGAGCGGGTGGATTTACTAGGGGATAGCCCAAAGGCCGCTGAGGCCAGACTGCAAGAAGAGCAGGCCAAACACCAGAGAAACGCCGATCACAATGGGGCGGTTGTAGGCGGTTAGCCAGGCTGAGGCGCGATCTAAAATCGCTTTGGATCGCTGGGGAATGAGCAGGCGCAGGGCCAGGGGCAGCAGCAGTAGCGACTGGGCCAGAAGGATGAAGATCACATAGGCGATCGCCCCACTCTGCAACCCTAGCTGCGCGGTGGCAATGGTGGCCAGGGCGCTGAGGGTAAACACCCACAGTTTGATAGCAATTAGGGGAAGAGTTAGGCCAATGCCCAGGGCTTGCCAGGGGGTGGCGCTGTCGATCGCAGTCAGCCATTTGGGGGGCGGTTCGTCGGGGTCGGGCTGTTTGCGCCACTTTTTGTAGGCGGCTACCAGCAGCAGAATACCAAGCACCAGCAGCAGGGTAGCCACCACTGGCCCCTTGCCTTCTTCCCCGCCAGAGGCGGCGACGGATTCGCCCAGAAGTAGCCCAAAGGCCGCGCCCTGGAGCAGGCGGGTGAGGGTCATGCCGCCCACGTAGGCGATGCCTTTGAGCAACCCCTGGTTGGGGCTTTGCAGCAGCAGCAAGCCGATAATAATTTGCAGCGGCACCAGGGCGCTGCCGAGAATGTAGGGCAACAGCGCAACGATCATGCTTCCCATAGATTTAGCACACTCCGCTAGGGGGACACTGGCTGCTCCCTGGGCCAAAGGCAGGCTAGCCCGACTTAATGTTGAGACACATAATCCTATGCCGGGGCGCTAGGGGGTACAAGATCTGTTTAGAGGATGTATCAATTGGGGTTTCTCGATCATGGCCTCCCTCCCTCCCAGCCGAGACATTGAGCGGTTAAGGGTGCTGGCGATGCTGCACTACGTGGTGGCGGGGCTGGTGCTGGCCGTTACGCTGATGTCCCTCATCTTTGTAGTCGCCGGGGGCATGGTGTTGCTGACCCCAGAAAGCGTGACCAGCGGCGATAGCGAGCTGCCGCCCTTGGCCGCAGGGCTGATTTTTGTGGTGATTGGCGGAGCGCTGTTTCTCTACGGGCTGGTGCTGGCGATCGCGCTAATTGTCTCGGGCGGCTGTTTGCGGCGGCACAAACACTACTGGTTTAGCGTCGTAGTGGCCTGTGGAGCGCTCCTGTTTACGCCCCTGGGCACAGTGCTAGGAGTGGCAACGCTGGTCGTGCTGCTGCAAGAGTCGGTACGCGAGCTGTATGGAATTATCCCCAGTAGCCCTCCCTAAACGGTTGGCCTGTTGGCCCTAACTGTTTGCAATTTAACTTGACACTTTGGGTTTAAGGGTTAACTTGTGTTGAAACGCTTGCGGAACGATCCGTCTTATGCACAAACTTCGTCCCTGGATCCGAGCCCGGCTGCTGCGCCAGGCTGTCGTAGCAGGTCTTGCCCTGCTTCTGGTGGTTTTAACCAGCCCAGCACTGCCCTCAACCAGCGCCCTGGCCCAGTTTCTGCCTATTCCCTCGTCGAGTGGCAGCAGCGAAGCGCTGCCCGTTAATGTCGAGCGGAGTGGCAAGTTAGAGGCGGCGTGGGTGCAGATCGACGGCCAAGAACTGTTTCGCATTGCGTCACCCGCCGTGTTTAATCGGGCCGAGGTAGGGAGCCAACTGCCGGTGGAAATGAGGGCGCGACAGGTAGAAGCCAACCTACAGCGCCTGTTTCCAAACGATCAGTCGTCGGCCGCGCCGCTCAACCCTGAAACCCTGGAAGTGGTTGTCAAAGACATTGATAATTACCCGGTTTTATTTGCCCAAGATGCCAGCCTGGCCGAGCCCAGGGTGTTGCTGACGGTGACCGATGCCGATGTGCAGTACCATTCGGCCCCCAGCAAGCAGGCGCTGGCCGAGTAGTGGCAGGGCATTTTGGTTCAGGAACTGCGCCAGGCTGTGGCCCAACGCCAGCCTGCGGCCCTGCGGCAGCAGTTCGCCTCAGTAGCCAAGGTGGTGGCGGCAACATTGGTTTTAAGCCTAATTTTGTTCGCTATTCGGGTTTGGCTGGGGCGTTACGAGCATCGGCTGCACCAGCGCCGAACGGCGGAGTCGGCCTTAATTGAGGCCCAGCTGCACGAGGCCAGAGAGACAGACCCTCCGCCCCATGGCCATCAAGATCCGCAGCTGCGCCATGGGCTGTACCAACACCTCAAGCTCGAACACCAGCTCCAGGCGGTGCGGCTGGTGCGATGGCTGCTGTTTTGGGGGATGGCGTCGCTGTGGGCGCTCAGCATTGCCTACAGCTTGAACCTGTTTCCTCAGACCCGCCAGTTTGCCCAAAAAATGGTGCTGGCCCCGGTGGTAATTTTGCTCACCTGGTTTGTGGTCGGGCTGAGCGATCGCCTGATTAGCCTAGCGGTCGATCGGTTCATTCAAAAGTTCGCCAAGGGGCAGCCGATGACCTCGACCAACCTCCAGCGCATCCACACGATCGCCCAGGTAATCAAGGGCGTCAAGACGGTGGTGGTCTACATCATTGGCCTGATCTGGGTACTGCAGTGGCTCAGCCTAGTGCCGGGGTCGGTGCTGGCCCTGGGAACGCTGGTTGCCTTGGTGCTGTCGTTTGCGGCCCAAAACCTGGTCAAAGATCTGGTCAACGGCTTTTTGATCTTGCTGGAAGATCAGTTTCGGATTGGCGACGTGATTATGGTGGGCGATATCGACGGCTTTGTCGAAGACCTCAACCTGCGGGTGACCCAGCTGCGCAACCCCGCCGGAGAGCTCATTACCCTGCCCAACAGCTCAATCACCCACGTTCGCAACATGACCCGCCACTGGTCGCGGACCACCATTGATGTGGAGGTGGCCTACAACACCGACGTCAACCAGGCGCTGGCGGTGGTGCGCGAAACCGCTGATGAGCTGGCCGCCGACCCGGAGTGGGGGCCGCAGATTCTAGACACCCACGAATTCTTTGGGGTGCAGGAGATTTCCCACAGCGGCATTCTGATTCGAATCTGGATTAAGACCATTCCGCTGAAGCAGTGGCTGGTGTCGATGGAGTTTCGCCGACGGCTGAAGATGGCTCTCGATCGCCACCACATCGCCATTGGCTCGCCCCGCCAGGTGTGGCTGCGGGAGGATGTCGGTGCGCCAGAATCGTCTCGACCGATGTACAGCCTTGATTAGGTTTGGTTCATTACTCCGCCAGCGCCTTCAGCACCGCATCGTGAATGGCACCGTTGCTGGCGACGACGCCAGGGTTGTTGGGAAAGCGGGCAGCACTGGCAAAATCTAGCGGTTTGCCGTGCATGTCGGTGACGCGGCCCCCGGCTTCTTCGACCACCAGTACTCCGGCGGCGTGATCCCAGATTTTTTCGCGGTAGTCGGGGGTTTTGGGGGAGGGCAGGCGCAGGTAGAGGGCGGCCTGACCGGCGGCGACGGCAGCGTACTTGGCCTGGCTATCCATGCGAATGGAGGGGATGGTAATGCCGACCGCCTGGGCCACCTGCCCCTGCTGGCCGAGGTCGCCGTGGCCCGACTCGACACTTTCAACCAGGCGCAGATGGTCGGTGTCGTCTGCGGCGGTGACCTTCAGCGGCTGAGAGTCGCCGCCAGCCAGGGGCATCATTACGGTGCCTTCCCCACGCACGGCAAAGAAGAGCAGCCCGGTTTCGCCGCCGTCAAAGCTGAGGAAGGGACAGCCCAGCACCCCCACTTTGATGTCGCCGTCTTCGACTAAAGCCAGGGCGATCGCATACTGGTCGCCGCGCAAAAAGCCCTTGGTGCCGTCAATGGGGTCAAGGGTCCAGTAGCGGGGGGCGACATCGCCGTTGCCGTGGTCGATCCAGCTCAGCACGTCGCTGTTGGTGGCGCTGGGGATGGCCTGCTGCACCTGGGCGGTAACGGCGGTAAGCACAGCGGCGGCCTCGGGCTGGCGCAGGTCGGTGGTGTCTTCTTCACCCACCACCGGGTCGCTGGGGAAGGCCTCGGCCAGGGCTTTGCAGATCAACGCCTGAGCCCCGTAGTCGGCAATGGTGACGGGGCTTTTGTCATTCTTTTCAATGGCGGCGGGGACGAGGCCCTGGCGCACGGCTTCACAGAGCTGGGCGGCCTGAGTGACGGCGGCGATCGCGGTTTGTTTTTCCTGGGAGTAGGGCATGGGTGAGGGTGTGTGTGGTGAAGGATTTGGGGGAGTAGGGGAGTGAGGGAGTGGGGGAGTGGGGGATTACAAGAGAGCACTATAGCGGTTGGGGGGCGTTCTCGATCCAGGTGCGGGGGCCGAAGTGGCGGCAGCTCTGAGCGGCGATCTGGGCGGCGTGGGTCAGGGATTCAGGGAAGGGCATGTGCAGACGGTAGTGGCAAAAAGCGCCGTGGAAGATGTCTCCGGCTCCGAGGGTGTCTTGGACGGTGACTGGGGGGACGGGTAAGGTGCCCAGGGTGCCGCGATCGCAAAACTGGATGGGGCTGGGGCCGTGGGTGATGGCGACTTCGGGAATGCCCTGGGCGCTGAGGGCCGCTAGGGTATCAACCCGGTTGGGCCAGTGAAATTTGGCGGCGGCGATGACGCTGGTGGCGAGGGGTAGGACACTATCGAAGCCGGGCTTCCAGCTGCCCGCGTCTACAACGATGGGGATGGTTTGGGCTTGGGCGGCGATCGCGATGGTGTGACTGGCGGCCATCTGATGGCCGTCGATCAAAACAATATCGACAGCGGTGAGCAGGGTCTCTGGACGCGCGGCAGGGTCTGCCTGGCGACCGACGGCATTGCGGGAGACGACGGCGCGATCGCCCGTGGCGGCGGTAACCAGAATGGTGGAGAGCGGCGGCGGCGATCGCAGTTGGGGGCTAAAATCCACCATCTCGACGCCGTAGGTCGCCAGGTCTGCCCGAATTAGAGCGGCCAGGGGATGCTGCCCCAGGGCACCGAGCAGGATCGCCCGATTGCCCAGGGCGGCAAAGGCGATCGCGGCGTTGGTGGCTGGCCCGCCTGCTACCAGCAAACTCTCCTCAGCGACAATTTTTTCATCGCTGCTGGGCACATGATCGACGCGGTAGATGCAGTCGAGGGTGATTAGCCCAACAAACAGTCCGGTGGCCATGGGGATAATTCTCTCGACAGATTCTAATTGGCGGCGGCGGGCGGTACGCTCAACAGCATAGATCTAGCCCTGGGTGTAAGGTGAGGAATGCGATCGCCCGGTCTTTCGCCCGTTTTCCAGATTTTCTCGTTTTATTGCACTAATAATGGCTGATACTCTACCCCTGACCTACTGGCCCATGTTCTTGCACTGCCTGATTGGGCTGGTGGCCGCCCAGGTGGCCCAGCGCAAGGGCTACGACCTGAGTGTGTGGATGCTTTGGGGGATGGTGGGCGGCACGGTGGCCCTGGTGGATGCCGTGCGGCGACCCCAGCGGTTTTTAGGCCAATGATGGCTTTAGTGCAGCGCTGGCTTAAGGGATGGCTGCCCAACCTTGACCCCCGCGTGTGGATTTTGGCGGCGGGACGGTTGCTGTCGCAGGTGGGCATTGGCTTTACGCTGTTCTACGCGCCGATCTTTTTTACCGAGCAGGTGGGCCTGACGGCGACTCAGGTGGGCCTGGGCATTGGCCTGGGGTCGGTGGCGGGCATAGCCGGACGATTTTTGGGCGGGTCGATGGCCGATTCGCCGACAGCGGGGCGGCGACCCACGCTGCTGGCTTCGGCCCTGGTGTCGGCGGCGGCGGATGGCGTGCTGCTGCTGGCCAACGACTTTTGGATATTTTTGGCGGGCAACCTGCTGATGGGGTTTGGGGTGGGGCTCTACTGGCCAGCGGCGGAGTCGGTGGCGGCGGATATTACCACCCCCGAACAGCGCAATGAGGCCTACGCCCTGGTGCGCCTGGCCGATACCCTGGGCCTGGGGATCGGGGTGATTGCTGGCGGGGCGCTGATCTCGTTGACTGGGGCCTACCGGGCGCTGTTTGCCATCGACGGGGTGACGTTTTTACTGTTTTTTGCCATCATCTACGTCGCCATTGCCGAGACTCGCCCGGCAGGTAACCCGCCGCGATCGCTCTTTCAGGGCTGGGGCCACGCCCTAAAAGACACCACCCTGATGGTCTACGCCGTGGTGAATGTGCTGTTTACCGGCTACCTGGCGCAGATTCAAAGCACGCTGCCCCTCTATCTCAATCGCTTTGGCGGGGGGCAGCAGGGGGTCAGTGAGGGGACGCTGAGCCTGCTGTTTACCGGCCATGTGGTGCTGGCGGCGATCGCCCAGTTGCCCCTGGCCCGTGCTCTCAATCGCTTTCGCCCCGCCCAGGGGCTGATGGTGTCGGCGCTGCTGTGGGGAATAGGGTTTGGCCTGGTGTGGCAGTCGGGGACGGGGGATTTTCCTTTGGTGTGGGGCGGGCTGGCCCTGGGGGTAATGGCCCTGGCGATGGTGGCCTACACGCCGATTGGCTCGGCGCTGGTAGCGGCGATCGCCCCCGAGACCCTGCGCGGCGTCTACCTCTCGGTGAACTCCATGTGCTGGGCCGTGGGTTATCTAATCGGCCCACCCCTAGGCGGCTGGGCGCTAGATCAAGGGGATGCGACGGCCCACGGCTTTTGGCTGGAGCTGATGGTGACCGTGGTGCCCGCCCTGGCGGTGTTGATGTGGCTCGATCGACGGCTGCGCCGCTTAGCGCGTTCCTAGCGTCAGCTAAGAGGACGTTTGAAAAGATCTGAGGGGTCAAAAATCATGCCAACCGCCTGACCATAATACGGATCATGGCCAGGTAGATGAGGGTCTCTGAGGTTTCCGGTAACAGTTCATAATCTCGCACCAAGCGTCGGCACCCCATCAGCCAACCGAGAGTACGCTCCACCACCCAGCGTTTCTTGAGTAGCACGAACCCTTTCGTTTGTTGGGGTCGCAACACGACTTGGAGAATCCAACGACAGGTATCCATGACCCACATCATGAAAGCAGGGCCATCAAAGCCCCCGTCGGCCCAAATAACGGTCAGTCTTGAGATGGCCGAACCCATCGCTTTGACGCGATTGAGGAGTTGCTTACCGCCCTCGCGTTCGGGCACATTGGCAGCCGTGACCAGCACCCGCAGCACCAAGCCTAGGGTATCGACGCCCAGAAACCGTTTGCGTCCCTTAATTCGTTTGCCCGCATCATAACCAACGGCCTCGTACACCATCGCTGCGCTTTTCACGCTCTGACTATCGATGACGGCTTCGGAAGGCTGAGGGTGTCGGTCTTGCTCAATCCGTATCCACTCGCGTAAGTGGTCATGAATGACGACCCACGTACCGTCCTTGCGCCAGTTACGAAAGTAGGTGTAAACCGTCTGCCACGGCGGAAAGTCTCCCGGCAAGGCCCGCCAACGACACCCTTCTACCAGAAGATACAGGATGGCATTGAGCACCTCCCACAGATCCACTTCTCGAGGTCGTCCGCCCGGTTTGGCCTCAGGCAGTAAGTCACTCAGGAGTTCGTATTGGGCACGGGTTAAGTTGCTGAGGTAGTCTTTACTCATAGCCTCACTCCGGCGTTGCTGACATCTATCTGCAACTTACACGGAGTGAGCTTTTTTACCCACTGACCGACTTCTCAAACACCCTCTAAGAAATGACAGGGATAGCTGTGGCATTCTTGCCCAAATCAAAATTCAGAGAACTTGCGATAATGGGATCACTGGCTACTAACCATAAGCTCTCAAGAGTACAGTTAAAACAAATTGAAACGCTTATTGAGGAATATTCTGATGATTTCAGAAACGCATGGAGTCGTTACTTTCAAAACAGAAGTTAGCAATATCTCAGTCAACGGCTTATGGTTGCTTTGCCACGACCAAGAATATTTTCTGCCTTACGAAGAATTTCCCTGGTTTAGAGACGCACCTGTTAAACATATATTTCATTTAGAAGAGCCGCATCCGGGTCATTTGTATTGGCCTGATCTCGATGTTGATTTGTATTGGCCTGATCTCGATGTTGATTTATTGCTTGAAACTATTCAGCATCCAGGGCGGTTTCCCCTGATCGCAGCCAACGAATCGTAGGATGCTGTCATCCGATCTTCTACGGCGCAAATCTTCTGCACTAGCGCCGAATGAACACCATAAGACGTCAGGGATTCACCGCTTTGATCTGCCAGGTGCCGTCGGATTGGCAATCATACAGAGTGCGGTTTTGCGGATCGCCGCGCAGCTCCAGATGGTCAACCTGGTCAGGCGTTAGCAGCACCAGGCAAAATTCAGCGGGGGGTGTGGCCTGAATTCCTTTAGGCGAAAAGTTGGCCCCGGCGGTGCGGGTCTGGGCTGGGTGAGGCCAGTAGAACTGCTGGCGGGAATTGTTAGAGAGGGCTGCCCAAGAATTCTGCCGAGCTTGGGTAAGGCTAGTCTCTTCTTCAGCAGCAGTAACGATCTGGATGGAGCCTGCCAGGCGAAACTGTTCGCGGGTGTCGGTAAAGTACCAGCAGGCTTCGGCCCAGGGGTGGGCGGCGATGTCGGCGACCTTGGCGCTGCGCCGGTCGGTGATCAGGGTGAGGGTGTTGCTGTCGGGTAGCCAGCCGCGAAACACCACGGTGCGGTTGGCCGGGCGGCCCGCCGGGGTTACCGTAGCGAGCTGAAAATAGCGGCTGTAGGGGCGGCTGCGGTTGCGGTGCAGGGCGCGGGCCAGGGGACTGCGCCAGGGGGCCAGGGCGACGGCGGACAACAGAGATGGATCAGAATCAGACATACTGGAGGTTGGCCTTATTGCCGTATGTGTCAGGTCGAAACGTTCCTGGCCTAGGCGGGGGCGTTATAGCAAAACGTTTACTGAGTGAGCTTGCACCCATGACTGTTGCCATCCTATTGCTAATTGCTGGGGGAGGGCTGTTGCTAGTGGGGGCTGAAGCCCTGGTGCGGGGAGCCTCTAAGCTAGCAGCGCTCTTGGGAATTTCGCCGCTGATTATCGGCCTCACTATTGTGGCCTACGGCACCAGCGCTCCGGAGATGGCGGTGAGTGTGCAGTCTAGCCTGGCGGGTCAGGGCGATATTGCCCTTGGCAACGTGATTGGCAGCAACATTTTTAATGTGCTCGTGATTTTGGGCCTGTCGTCGCTGGTGGCACCGCTGCCGGTGGCCCAGCAGCTGATTAAGCTAGATGTGCCGATTATGGTGGGCATTTCGGCGCTGCTGCTGTTCTTTTCCTTTGATCACCTGCTACAGCCCAGCGACGGCATCATTTTGTTTATTGGCGGGGTCGTCTACACGCTGTTTTTGGTTTACCAGAGCCGTAAAGAAACCAATGCCGAGGTGCAGTCGGAGTACGACCGGGAGTATGGCCCTACCCCCGTGGGGCGCACGACCTGGGTCACCAACCTGGTGTTTATGGGCGTTGGGCTAGTGGCGCTGGTGGTGGGGTCAAGGCTGTTTGTGACCGGGGCGGTGAGCATTGCTCAGTCGCTGGGTGTGAGCCAGCTGGTGATTGGGCTGACCATTGTGGCGGCGGGTACGTCGCTGCCGGAGCTGGCTACCTCTGCGGTAGCAACGTTTCGGGGCGAGCGCGATATTGCCGTGGGCAATGTGGTGGGCAGCAATATTTTCAATATTTTGACGGTGCTGGGGGTGACGGCGGTGACGTCTGGGGTGGGCATCAGCATTCCCAACTCGGTGCTGTACTTTGACCTGCCGGTCATGGTGGCGGTGGCGCTGGCCTGTCTGCCCATTTTTCTCACCGGCAACGTGATTTCGCGCTGGGAGGGAATGCTGTTTAGCGCCTACTACGTGGCCTATGTCACCTACCTGATTTTGCGGGCGGCTGACCATGCCCAGCTGGGGCTATTTAGCCAGGTGATGCTGCTGTTTGTGATGCCGCTGACGGTGGTGACGCTGGCGCTGGTGGTGATTAAGTCGAGGCCGGGCGATCGCCCGGCGGCAGAAAAGAAGGCTCAGCTTCCTAGCGATACCCACTCTCGGTAGGATGGGTAGCATCCTTGTTTGTCTGCACCCATGGCCTTAGCGGTTGATTTTGGCACCAGTAATACCGTCGTTGCCCGCTGGAATCCGGTTTCTGAAAGCCCGGAAACCCTGGCCCTGCCGGGGCTGAGTTGGCAACTGGGGCAGGGGCCGTCGCTAGTGCCCAGTTTGCTCTACGTTGAGAAGCCCCAGGCCAATGGGGTGGTGGTGGGGCAGGCGGTGCGCGATCGCGGCCTCGACATCCCCACCAATCCCCGCTTTTTCGCCAACGTGAAGCGCGGCATTGGCACGCCGCTCCAGGGCTTTTTGCCCGATATCGACGGCGAATCGCTCTCCTTTGAGCAGCTGGGGGAGTGGTTTCTGCGATCGCTCTTAACCCAGGTGCGCGCCGTGGCTGGGGAAGAGGACAGCCTGGTGCTGACGGTGCCGGTGAACAGCTTTGAAGCCTACCGCCTGTGGCTGGGGGATGTGGCCACCGCCCTAGACTTCAAAGAAGTGCGGCTGATCGATGAGCCCACCGCCGCCGCCCTGGGCTACGGCTTAACCGGAGAGCAAACTCTGCTGGTGCTTGATTTTGGCGGCGGTACCCTCGACTGGTCGATGGTGCGGCTGGTATCTCCCGTCAAGCAGCAGCCCGTCGGTTTTTTGCTCAAATGGCGGGGTCAGGGAGCCGACCAGATCAGCGCCCAAAAACCTGAGGTGGCAAGAGTGCTCGCCAAAGCGGGCGAAAACCTGGGTGGTGCCGATATTGACCACTGGTTGGTCGAGCACTTTGCCGGTCAGGGAATCCCCGGTGGGGCGGTGGTGCAGCGGCTAGCCGAGCGGCTCAAGATTGCGCTTTCCGATCAACCTGAGGCGGCAGAAGCCTACTTTGACGACGAGACCTTTGACACCTACGACCTGGCCCTGACCCGCGACCAGTTCGAGGAAATTCTGACTCAGAACCAGTTCTTTGAACGGCTGGAGAAGGGGCTGACCCAGGTGCTTCAGCAGGGGCAGCGCCAGGGCATTGACCAGGATGCGATCGACGCGGTGCTGCTGGTGGGGGGCACGGCGCAGATTCCGGCGGTGCAGCAGTGGGTGAGGTCGCAATTTGGGGCCGAAAAGGTGAGGTGCGATCGCCCCTTTGAAGCGGTGGCCCAGGGAGCCCTGCAAATCGCCCAGGGCCTGGCGGTCGAAGACTTTCTCTACCACAGCTACGGCATTCGCTACTGGGATCGGCGCAACAACCGCCACGGCTGGCACCCCATTCTCAACCAGGGCCAGCCCTACCCCATGGGCGCGCCGGTTGAAATTACCCTGGGCGCTTCGGTGGAAAAGCAGCCCAGCCTGGAGCTAATTATTGGCGAGCTAGGGGCCGCCAGCACCCAGACGGAGGTATATTTCGAAAATGGTCGCCTGGTGACGCGCCAGCTGGGCGGCGATGCCCCCTCGGTGCAACCGCTGAACGATCGCGAAGGAGCCCGCACGATCGCCCAGCTCGACCCGCCGGGATTTCCGGGCAGTGATCGCTTGCGGGTGCTGTTTAAGGTGGATAGCGATCGGCTGCTGCGCATCACCGTCGAAGACATTCTCACCGGAAATACGCTGCTGGATAATGAAGCCGTAGTGCGGCTGAGCTAGTTGAATGCTAAAGGTTACAGACAGGTTTGCTCAGCAATGCAGACCCGCGATCGCTAAGCCCGGTCACCCAGCGAGTAGCTATAGTTTTGTTGGGGGTATTGTGGGTGAGGATCGATCAAGATTGCGCCAGGGTTTTGGCGTACTGTTTGGGGTGTAGTGCAGCGGCGGGCCTCATGTTTATTCAACTTTTGCCGCTGATTTTGGTGGGCTGCCTTGGCTATGGACTCAAGCGAGCTGGGGTACTAGGCCCGGGTGACGCTAAGGCGATCGGTACGTTGCTCACCCATCTGGCGCTGCCCGCCGTCATTCTCAAGGCGCTGGCGACCGCCTCAATTACTTCTGAGCTGGTGTACCTGCCGCTGTCGGCGCTGATAGTGGTCCTCGGGCTCACGCTCATTGGCCTGGTGGCCATTCGCGGCCTGGGATGGGAAAGGGCCAAGGCCGGGGCATTGATGACCACATTCCCCACCTTTGAAGGCGGGGCAGTGGGCTACCCGCTGATGCTGCTGGCCTATGGCGAAGTCGGGTTGAGCCGCATCGTACTGTTTGACCTGGCCCAGGCGGTTTACCTGCTGACGGTGGTGTATAGCCTCTCTGCCTGGTTTGGCCAGGCGGGGGTGACGGCCCGCGCCGTGGCGCTCAAGCTCGGGCAGACGCCGTTTTTTTGGGCGATCGTGCTGGGGTTGTTAATGAACAGCCTGGAAATTACCCACCCGGCGCTGCTCAGCCTGCTCGATATTGTGGGGGGCAGCTTTTTACTGCTGGTGCTGCTGCTGGTGGGGATGGAGTTTGAGGTGCAGATGGCGGGGCTAGGGGAATATGGGCTGGTGGCTCTGGCCAAAATTAGCTGCGGTCTGGGCTTGGGCTGGCTGGCGGCGATCGCCTTTGGCCTAGAGGGGGTAGAGCGCGCTGCCGTACTGCTGGGTGCAGCGCTGCCCCCCAGCCTGCTGACGCTGTTTTTTACCCAAGAAAACGCCTTAGACAGCCGCTTTGCCAGCGGGTTAATTTCTGTGGCGATACCACTGTACCTGGCGGCCATGGTGCCGCTGTTGGCGGTAATCACCGATCCTGGGCCTGGCTAAACTAAGCCACAGGGGGTGGGTAAGGGGTGAATGGGCGACTGTTCACCTCGGAGCGTCAAAAGACTGGGTAGCTAAGCGGCGATCGCCCATCTCAGCCCAACCCGTTGCAGCCCCAAGGCCATCGGGGCTAGGCTCTGATGATTAATTTCATTATCAAGGGATACTCAGAATTCTCAGAGAGGGTTTAAGGTTCGCTCAGAGTCGCATCAGCACCCTTTCAGTCGCCCCCAGCACTATGGAACTCAAGTTGATGAATTCAACAAACCTTTTGAGTTCTAAAGGAGCTAAACACTATGAAACGCACCGCCCTCTTTATTCTGACCGCTGCGATCGCTGCTGCCACTGTCTCTCCCGCCGTTGCCGCCACCAACTTCCGCGAGCTGCGCCAAGAAAATCTGGAGAAGTCTGCCGTAAACTTCGATCAACTGCGCGACGAGAACCGTGACAAAGCCGACTTCGACCAACTGCGCAATGAGAACCGCGACAAAGTGGATTTTGAAAAGCTGCGGATTGCCAATCTCGATAAGTCCAACGAAGGCTAGATTCGCTGCGATCGCTCCAAAATGTCCCTAACGGCAGCCTGAGTCTTTAGAGGATAGAGCGAAACATCCGCCGCTTTTTGCGGAATGGCATCTTTTCGCTCTGTAGCTCTCTTTGGCAAAGTTGAAGTTGAGTCACCCTGCCCCCCGGTATGCGCATACCGGGGGGCAGCGGTTTTTAAAGGGTTCTTGGGGCAAGGGATCTAGATCTAGGGAACTTGCCTAGATAGCGTCAGCGAAGCCTGGCCGGAGGCAGATTGCTCTAGCTCTTCTTTTAATAAGTTGTCGTAAATGCGGGGTAAGCGGGCGGTCATGCTGTTGGACTCGATGCCGTAGCCGAGGCTGGTCCAGGTGCCCGAGAGGTGGCGCAGCACCTCATCTAGGCGATCGTCGCGCAGGGCAGTGGGAATATCGAGATTCCAGGCCGAGGCATCCTT
Organism: Leptolyngbya sp. CCNP1308; assembly: GCF_034932455.1. NCBI lineage: Bacteria > Bacillati > Cyanobacteriota > Cyanophyceae > Leptolyngbyales > Leptolyngbyaceae > Leptolyngbya > Leptolyngbya sp. CCNP1308. The sequence goes on from NZ_JAYGIH010000035.1 coordinate 108,038, forward strand.
CAGCCAGTGGTAGACCACTAGATCCTGAGATTCGGGGTCGAAGCTGTAGTCACCCCAGCTCCCAAACCAGCTAGACGGCTTGGGATGATACTGGCGAGCTTTTTCTTGCCAGGTGGTGGTCAAAAACTGATAGCGTCCGGCAGCGGTGGTGCATTGGCCTTGGTTAGGCCCGTTAACAATTTCAATGCAAATATCGGGGTGGCGGTTAAGCTGCTGCACCACATCGCCGCCGTAGAGAACGTTGTAGGGCTGATTGGTGTTTGACTCGGCGGCAGAAATTGTGCGCATCAGGGCGCGAATGTAGGGGTCACCCCCGGCCATGGCCAGCGGTTCGGGATGGCTGACCCACACGGTTTCTTGAATTTTCCGCAGTGAGGGACGCGGTAAAGACTGCACCCCCAACGTGCCGATGCCCAGCAGTAGCAGCACGACAATGACAACAGCTCGCCGCTGCTTGGCCTGCTGAATGCGGCGCTGCCGGGCGAGACTACGAGATGGGCTAGAGGGCAGTGAAGTCACAGGCGACAAACTGATTCATGAACAGAGGGGCTAGCAACGACTAGCCCAGGTGGAGGACAATTGCCCTCCACGATCCTCTAGGCAGTGCAAAATCTGAGCCATCGCTATGGTAGTCCATCGGCTCACGCACCTGCTCTGGGGTGCGGCCCCTATCGGTCTACCGACCCCATAATCACGTCGATACTGCCCAAAATAGCCATAATATCGGCCACTTTTACCCCTTTCAACAGGTGGGGCAAAATTTGCAGGTTGTTGAAGTCAGGGGCGCGAATCTTAAACCGCCAGGGAAAGATGTTGTCGTTGCCCATAATAAACACGCCCATCTCGCCCTTCCCGGCTTCTAGGCGCACATAGTGCTCTCCAGCGGGAATTTTGAAGGTGGGAGCAATCTTTTTGCCGATGAACTGGTAGTCAAAGCTGTTCCACTCTGACTTGGGGCCTTCGGCCATGCGCTTGGCTTCTAGGTTTTCGAAGGGGCCACCGGGCAGGCCGGCGCAAGCCTGCTTGATGATTTTGACCGACTCGCGCATTTCGCGAATACGTACCTGGTAGCGAGCCATGCAGTCGCCAGCGGTTTCGTACTGCACGTCCCAATCGAAGTCGTCGTAGCACTCGTAATGATCGACCTTGCGCAGATCCCACTTGACGCCGGAGCCGCGCAGCATGGGGCCAGACAACCCCCAGGCGATCGCCTCGTCTCGGGTAATGGTGCCAATGCCCTCAATCCGGCGGCGAAAGATCGGGTTGTTGGTAATGAGCTTCTCGTACTCATCGACCTTGGGCAAAAAGTAATCGCAGAAGTCTAAACACTTGTCGACCCAGCCGTAGGGCAGGTCGGCAGCTACCCCGCCAATGCGGAAGTAGTTGTTGTTGATCAGGCGCATGCCCGTGGCGGCTTCCCACAGGTCGTAGATCATCTCGCGCTCGCGAAAGATGTAGAAGAAGGGTGTCTGGGCACCCACGTCGGCCAAGAAGGGGCCAAGCCACAGCAGGTGGTTGGCGATGCGGTTCAGCTCCAGCATGATGACGCGGATATAGCTGGCCCGCTTGGGCACTTCAATGTCGGCCAGCTTCTCGGGGGCATTGACGGTAATCGCTTCGTTAAACATGCCCGCCGCGTAGTCCCACCGGCTGACGTAGGGCACAAACATAACGTTGGTGCGGCTTTCGGCAATTTTTTCCATGCCCCGGTGCAGGTAGCCAATCACCGGCTCGCAGTCGAGGACGTCTTCGCCGTCGAGGGTGACGATGAGTCGCAGCACCCCGTGCATGGAGGGGTGGTGAGGCCCCATGTTGAGCACCATGGGTTCTGTCTTGGTTTCAATGATTGACATAGGGGCTACCCAATCGTCGAAGGCTTGTTGTGCTGTATCTTTGAGTATCTTAATGGGTATCGCCTAACTTGGCGATACAAAGCAGGGATTGAGATTACCAATGGCAGAACCAGAGTTTCACCACGTACCGGTGCTGCCCGAGGCGGTGATCGAGGGGCTCAACATTCAGCCCGGTGGCCGCTACTTAGATGCCACGGCGGGGGGCGGGGGCCACAGTCGGCTGATTTTAGAGGCCGACCCTACGGTCAGTTTGGTGGCGGTAGATCAAGATGGGGCGGCGATCGCCGCCACCCAAGCCAACCTGGCCGAATTCGGCAATCGCGTCACCTACTGGCACGGCAACTTTGCTGAGTTCAAGCCCACGGGTGACTCCTTCAGCGGCATTCTCGCGGATCTGGGGGTGAGTTCGGTGCAACTCGATGTGGGCGATCGCGGTTTTAGCTTTCGCCAGACCGCCCCCCTCGACATGCGCATGGATCTGCGCCAAGACCTCACCGCTGCCGACATCGTCAACCACTGGGATGAAACCGAGCTGGCCAACTTGATCTATACCTATGGCGAAGAACGGCTCTCGCGCCGCATTGCCCGCAAAATTGTCGATCAGCGCCCCTGGCAGACCACCACCGACCTGGCCGAGGCGATTTTCCACTCTGTGCCGCGCAGCTATCGCTATGGTCGGATTCATCCGGCCACCCGCACCTTTCAGGCCTTACGCATTGCGGTAAATCAGGAGTTGAACGTATTAGAAACCTTGCTCAAGGCCGCCCCTAACTGGCTCGCCCCGGGTGGACGGCTGGTGATTATCAGTTTCCACAGTCTAGAGGATCGCCTGGTTAAGCACAGCCTAAAAGATTCCCCCGACCTCAAGGTCATTACTAAAAAGCCCGTGATCGCCACCGAGACCGAAGTGAGCCAAAACCCTCGCGCTCGCTCGGCCAAGCTGCGGGTAGCCGAACGCATCGTGGCGCTGTAGCCCATAGGTATAAAAGCGCGATCGTTACGTTTATTGATGAAGAATTTACCCTAAACGTAGCTGAGGTAACAATCTCGAAACCCAGGGTAAAGATTAAAATCAATTCGCAAGAAAAAGACTTACCTCACAGTTCCTTCATATAGGATTAAAAAGTAGGAAAAGGTTCCTGCTCAATTTTTAATCCTCACTATAAGAAACCACAATGAACACCCTGAGCGACAAAGGCTACTGCTTTTCTGTGCTTCCTGGTACTCGCGACCATCGAGGCTTTTTTGTCCAAGATACGACCTATGAACTGGTCGATGTCAGTGCAGCGGGCTGGGCGCGCATTTGTTTAGACAGCGCAGCGTGCTACTACGTAGATCCTGCTAATATCAAAGCCTTTTGTTAGGTTTTCCTGTAGTTAATTCAGCCTTGATTTCTGACTCTAGGTAGGGTTTACACCAGCTAGGTCTGGGCTTTGCCTTTGGTTTGAAATCGTGTGTGAGGAAATCGTTACGCCACCAATAATTCTTACGACAGGTCGCTAACCACCATGAACGCTGCAACCCGAATTTTTTCTGTCTATGTGTCTGATTTTGCCATTGAGCTGCGGGATGATGGCAATCAATATTCCGGTGATGGGCGATTGGTTTGTAGGCAGCGTAACTACGATAGTCTGTTTAAGTTTGCCAAAAGTATGGCTCTAAATTACGCCATTCCCCTGCGAGACTATACTCGTTCAGAAGCCCAATACCAGTATTAATTGGGCCGGGCATTACATCGTTTCATGGGGCATACTCATGCCGCATCTGAGGAAAGGTTCACTACCATTGCAGCCCTCCAAAACTGGAGGGCTGCAATGGTAGTGGATGGCTAGATATACCAATCTATTGGGGAAAATTCAAATTTTCCGCTGACTCAGACTAGCCGAGCCTTTGCCGCCCCAGATGGGCGAGCCGGGGTACTCGCCCCAGACGGCCGGTCATCAGCCGTAGGGCCAGGCGCTTGAGCGGGGGAATGTGGCTGAGTGCCCAAAGCCCGCTGCGTCGCAGCACCACAATGGGCCACAGCTGGTTCGAGAAAATGCGGGTGAGCCCGTCCGTAAAACTGAGAATGACCCAATTTTCTAACCGTCGCCAGCGTTCGTAGCGGCGCAGCACGGTGAGGCTGCCCAGGTCTTGGCTCTGCTGGTGGGCGGTGGTCAGCACTTCTGCCAGGGCAGCGGCATCGCGAATGCCCATGTTGAGACCTTGCCCACCTACGGGGTGGCAGCTATGGGCGGCGTCGCCCACCAGGGCCAGGCGGGGTAAAACGTAGCGATCGCACTGCATCAGCTGCACCGGAAACATCGCGGGCGCGGTCAATCGCCTGAGCTGCCCCATCTGGCGACCGTAGCGCTGCTCTAGTTCGGCCATAAACTCGGCTTCGGGCAGGTGCAAAATAGCCTCGGCCTCGGCGTGGGGGGCCGTCCACACCACCTGGCAGCGCTGGCCGGGCAGGGGCAAAATGGCGAAGGGGCCACTGGGCCAAAAGCGCTCGTAGGCAGTGTTTTGGTGGGAGTGCTCGGGGGCGAGCACCGCCGTGACGCAGGACTGCCGGTAGCGCCAGCCAAAGCTGCCAATGCCCGATCGCTGCCGCAGAAAAGAGCCCTTGCCGTCGGCGGCAACAAACAGGGGCGATCGCACCGTCACGGTGCCCTCAGACGTACTCACCGCCGCTACAGTGCATTCCCCCTGGTCGTGAATTTCCCCCAGGGTGGCCGAGCAGAGGTAGTGAATGTTGGGGAAAGTCGCGATCGCCCCCTGCAATGCCGCCATCAGCACCCCGTGCTCGGCCCCGTAGTAGACTGCATCGGTGCCCAAATCGCTGGGTAAAAACCGCACGACCTTGCCGTAGTCGCCATCGGAGAGCTGCACCTGGTCAAAATGACAAATATGTGGTCCAATCTGCGACCATAGCCCCAGCCCCTTAAAAATATCCGCTGAGGTGAGCGAAAAGGCGTAGGCCCGCTGCCGCGAAGCTGCCGCTGCCGCCGTTTGGGCCTCAACTACCACGATTTGCATGCCGCTGTCGCCCAGGGCTGCTGCCAGAGTCAGCCCCACAATGCCCCCGCCGACAATGGCCACATCCACCGTTAGCTCCGATGGTTGACTCCTTAAATTGGGCTGATTGGACGGAGCGGGAGACAAAAATTGCGGGGTGGAGGTAGTCATGGGAGCGGGTATTTGCCGTTGCTGTAGCTTTATTCTGGCGTGATGCTCTTCAAGAAATCAAGATCAGTCAGTACCTTCAACGGTTGGCGCTCAATCATTTCTGCCCGCCGCGTCAGTCAATGGGGCTACTCCTCTGGCTCTATGCCCGCCGCTCGGAGCTGAGCCGCTAAACGCTCGGCTCGCTGCCGTTCTTGCTCAGCCCGCTGATGCTCCCGTTCTGCTTGTTCTTTACCCCAGGGAAGCAGCTCGCCGCGATCGTTCCACCAGCGCAGCCAGTAGCCAGTGCGATTTTCGCGAGTGCCCTGCCAAACGCCCAGGGCTAGACCCAGCTGATCGATCCAGAATCGCTGCTGGTCGTCGGGTGAACGAAGTTTGTATTGGCCAGCATCGTTGAGCCCGTAAGCTTCTAGTAAGCCACTGTCGGGTTCAAAAATAATGTAGTTAGGTACTCGCAGCACCTGTTCGTAGAAGAACCACTTGCCGGGGGGATAGGTAGGCTTGATGGAATACTCGCCACCCTCGGTAGCAGAGAGAAATTCTATCACCACAGCGGGAAGGTCGCCTTGCAGTTGTGGGGTATAGCTGCGCGTCACCTCATCTCGCGGCACCCGAATTTCGGGCACATAGCCCCAGTCGGGAGCTTTGACCACGGTTCTGCCGTTGACGGTGGCGCACAGGCCGTAGTTGGTCATCACCAACGACTGAGCCGGTAAAAGCTCAGCCAACTCCAGGCTTTCAGTTAGGGCGGCGGCCAGGGCAGGCTGGTTGATATTATCCACAGGCTCGGCGTCCAGGACAAAATCATCGGGTAATTTTTCCCAGGTCACTACCCAAGATGATTGAGGAGCTGCGACCATAGCCAACCTCGCAAACAGTGCGGCTTGAACCTATAGTTTAGGAGACCTACGCGGCCATGGGCAGCGATCGCTGCGCTAGCACCTGCCGATAAAACTGCTGAAGCTGTCGAGTGGCGGCGGCCCAGCCCCACTGCTCGGCCTCGGCGACGGCGTTGCGGCGCATCAGCTCGCGTTCGGCCTTGGCTTCGATCAGGCGGCGGGTAGCCACGATCGCCCCTTCCTCATCTGTCGGGTTAAACAAAAAGCCGTTGACGCCGTCGGTGACAATGTCAGGGATGCCGCCAGAGTTGGCCGCCACCACCGGGCAGCCCGCCGCCATGGCTTCCAGCAGCACCAAACCTAGGGTCTCGGTGCGGGAGGGGAAGACAAAGGCATCGGCGGAGGCGTAGGCTGAGGCCAGATCTTCCCCTCCCAAATAGCCGACAAAGTTGGTGAAGGTACCTTCAAAGTGGGTCTCTAGCTCGGCTCGGTAGGGGCCATCGCCCACCAGAGCCAGCCGCGCACCGGGGATAGCCTGGAGCACGGGCTTGATGCGATCGATTTCTTTTTCGGCGGAGAGGCGACCGATATAGAGCAGTAAGGGGGCTTCGGGGTGGCCCTGGGAGAGGCGATCGCGCATCTCGGCACTGGCTAGCTCTGGCCGAAACAGCTCGGTATCAACTCCGCGCTGCCACACTTCAATGTTTTCCACACCGTGCTCCGACAGCTCGGTCTGCATGGCAGTAGAGGTGACCAGGTTGATCTGGGCCTGGTTGTGCATGGCCTTGATCAGCTCCCACATCACGCCTTCGAGCATGCCCAGGCCGTAGTGCTCTAGGTATTTGGGCAGGTGCGTGTGGTACGACGCCACCAGCGGCAGATCTAGAGTCTTGCTGTAGTAAATGCCCGCCAGCCCGAGGACTGCCGGGTTCACGACATGGACTAAATCAGGCCGAAAGTCTTCTAGCGCTTCGCCAATGGACGGGCGCGGCAAAGCTAGCTTGAGCTCTGGGTAGAGCGGCAGCGGAAACCCCGATACCCCGTGAATTTTTGCCCCCCGGTACTCGGTTAAGCCCCCCTCGGGGGAAAACACTAAAACCTGGTTACCCTGGCGCTGCAAGTGATCAACGGTGTGCTTGAGACGGGTCACAATGCCGTCTACTTTCGGCAAAAAGGTCTCGGTGAAGAGAGCAATCCGCATAACAATTGAGGGGGGCTAAGGAAGATGATTGAAAAGAGAAGAATAGACTTGTAAATAGGCCAAAATCACAGCGTGATTTTGGCCTATTTACTCACTAATCGCGTCGCCACTGAACTTTGGGCAGAATCTGGTTCTTATCAACGCGATCTTTGTACTTGACCGCGAAGTTGAGCAGGCTGTCGAGCAGCGAGTCAGACAGCAGGTGGGGCTGTAGACCGAGTTCTAGCAGGTTGGTGTTTTTGGCGTTGAAGTAGTGCTCTTCGGCCTCGACGCGGGGGTTATCAATGTGGTCGATTTCTACATCAACGCCCAGGGTAGTGCCAGCTTTTTTCACCATCATGGCCAGGTCGCCGACGCTAAACATTTCGGTGAACTGGTTGAAGACGCGGAAGATGCCGGGGTCGCCGGGGTTGGCGATCGCAATTTCCACACAGCGCACGGTATCGCGAATGTCTAAGAAAGCACGAGTCTGGCTGCCCTTGCCATAGACAGTCAGGGGGTGACCTACCGCCGCCTGTACACAAAAGCGGTTGAGGGCGGTGCCAAACACACCGTCGTAGTCGAGGCGGTTGATTAGCAGCTCATCCATGCCGGTCTCTTCGGTGAGCACGCCGTAGACCACGCCCTGGTTGAGGTCGGTGGCGCGCAGGCCCCACACCTTACAGGCGAAGTGAATGTTGTGGGAGTCGTGCACCTTGCTCAGGTGGTAGAAAGAGCCGGGCTGCTTGGGGTAGGGGAGGGTGTCTTTGCGACCATTGTGCTCAATGGTGATGTAGCCCTCTTCGATGTCGATGTTGGGGGTGCCGTACTCGCCCATGGTGCCCAGCTTAACCAGGTGGCACTTGGGGAAGTGGTCGCGCAGCACGTAGAGCAAGTTCAGGTTGCCCAGCACGTTGTTGGCCTGGGTCAGCACGGCGTGCTCGCGGTCGATCATCGAGAAGGGGGCCGATCGCTGTTCGCCAAAATGCACCACCGCACCCGGCTCAAACTCAAGCATCGTCTCCTCTAAAAAGGAGTAGTCGTTGATGTCGCCGACGTAGAGGTCAATGTGCTTGCCGGTGAGATCTTTCCAGCGCTGGAGGCGGCTTTGGATGGGCGCAATGGGGGTCAGGGTCTCGATCTGAAGCTGAGCATCCCAGTGGCGACGCACCAAGCTATCAAGAATCCCGACTTCGTAGCCACGATTGGAGAGGTATAGGGCGGTTGCCCACCCGCAATAGCCGTCGCCGCCAATTACAAGGACTTTCATATCAATGCTTCATTCTCTTTGCCGATACCAAGACAATCTACCAGGTTTGGAGGCCCTGTAAACCACTGAATCAAAGATTGGGGGATCGGAAAGATTTTTTTACAGAAGACAAATTGAGCCTCAACTTAAGGCCGTTCCCACAGTGTTGGGGTTTTCCCAACTGGCGGGCCGAACCGAGCCACAACTGCTCCACAATTTGGGAATACTCAGCTAAGCTAACTGTTAGTTAAACTAACTATTAGTTGAGAGCTCATCTGTCTGTGGTTACCCAAGCCCTCACCTCAACCCAGTGCGCGGCAGACATTATGACGGCGGTACCGGCGGTGACGCGGTTTTTGCGGGCGGGCATTCGTCGCCACGGCAAGCCCCATTTGTCGCTGTCGCAGCTACGGGTGCTGTATTTTTTGCGGCGGCGATCGCAGTCCTCCCTGTCAGAAGTGGCTGACTATTTAGACGTCACCCGGCCCACCATGTCGGCTATGGTCGAGCGCCTGGTGCAGCGTGGGCTGGTCAACAGAATTAGCGATCCGGTTGAGCGGCGGCGCATCATTCTCACCTTGACTGCTGAAGGAACGGTGGAAATGGAGCGGGTTTACGACGCCACGTTGCAGACCGTGGCCGATCGCCTAGAGGGGCTATCCGAAGCGCAGCTTCAGCAAGTCAAGGCGGGGCTGGCGGTTTTAACCAACATTTTTGAGGAGCCTGCTGTACCGAGTGATTGACCTATGACGATGATTGAAATTCAGGAATTGACCAAGCGCTTCGGCACCAAAATGGCGGTAGATGGGTTTAGCCTCACCGTGGAACCGGGGGAAGTCTTTGGTTTGCTAGGGCCGAACGGGGCGGGCAAAAGCACAGTGATTAAAATGCTCACCACTCTGCTACCGGCTAGCAGTGGACGGGCAGCGATCGCCGGATACGACATTGGCCGCCAGCCCTCTGGGGTGCAGCGCAGCATTGGCTACGTGCCCCAGGCACTGTCGGTAGACGGCAACCTGACCGGCTACGAAAACCTGCTGATTTTAGCCAAACTCTACAGCGTGCCCCGGCGGCAGCGGCTCGATCGCATCCACGCCGCCCTGCATTATGTAGGACTTGACACGGTGGCGAATCGCCTGGTCAACACTTACTCCGGCGGCATGATTCGGCGGCTGGAGATGGCCCAGGCCACCCTGCACCGTCCGCCAGTTTTGTTTCTGGATGAACCGACCGTAGGGCTCGACCCGGTGGCCCGCAAAACCATGTGGGATCTGATCTTGCAGCTGCGGCGCGACTACCAGACCACGGTGTTTCTCACCACCCACTTTATGGAAGAGGCGGATGTGCTGTGCGATCGCATCGCCATGCTCTACAACGGCCAGCAGGTGGCCATGGGCACCCCCGCCGCGCTCAAGGCCACCGTGCCCCACCCCGAAGCCACCATGGATGACGTTTTCATCCATTACACCCGCAACCCCCTGACCACCGACAACGAAGGAAGCTATCGTGACACGTCAACTACACGACGCACCGCTCAACGGCTGGGCTAACCGAGGTCGCGTGACCGCCCCCATCGAAGACTTTATCGCCAAGGCCTTAGTCGCCGCCGAACTCGAAATTCGCAAGCTGCGCCACGACCCCATTCAGTTGTTTACCCGCGCGGTGCAGCCGGTGCTGTGGCTAACCATTTTTGGTCAGGTGTTTACCCAGGTGCGGGGCATTCCCACTGGGGGGCTCAGCTACATCGACTTTATGACGCCGGGCATTTTGGCCCAAAGCGTTCTCTTTATGTCGATTTTCACCGGGCTGCTGGTGATCTGGGAGAAGGATCTGGGGATTTTGCACAAGCTGATGGTTAGCCCTGCCCCAAAATCGGCTTTGGTGCTGGGGAAAGCGATCGGGGCCGGAGTGCGATGCCTGTCGCAACTGCTGATCATCTATATTGTGGCGGCTCTCATGGGCGTGGCCATCAACTGGAACCCTCTTGCAATTCTCGGCGTAGCCCTAGTGGTAATCCTGGGGGCAGCGCTGTTCTCGACCTTTTCCCTCATCGTCGCCTGCTGGGCGCAGACCCACGAGAGGGTGATGGGCGTGGGTCAGCTGATGATGATGCCGCTATTCTTTGCCAGCAACGCGATCTACCCAATCTCGATTATGCCCGCCTGGTTGCAGGTGGTGTCGCGGCTCAACCCGTTGACCTATATGGTCGATGCCCTGCGCCAGCTGATGCTGGTAGAACCGGCGGGCAGCTACAGCCTGGGGCTGAGCCTCTCGATTTTGGTGGGCGTAGCCGCTGTGCTGATCGCTTTTTGCGGTCGCCTGTATCCTCGCCTGGTGCGATAGCCCTCAGTAGCTAGCCCCCGGCACTAAGCCTTGACGAGTTCATCCGATGCCGTATCAAGGGGCTCGATGCAGTCGGGGGAGTCATTTTGGGGCTTATTGACCACCGTCGAAACCGGGTAGCGATCCATGGCTGCATCGTCGTAGGGACGCAGCATATCCTGAAGCGCTTGGGGTTGGTAGTAGTCGGGGTCGAGCCACGCGGCATAGTCATCTGGGGCCAAAATCACCGGCATGCGGTTATGGATTGGTTCCATCAGCTCATTGGGAGTGGTGGTGAGAATGGTGCAGGTTTGCAGTTCGCCGCCGCTAGTTGGGTCGCTCCAGTGCTCCCACAGCCCGGCAAAGGCAAAGGGCTGGCGGTCTCTGAGAAAGATGTAGTGGGGCTGCTTGGTTTTGCTGCCCGAAATGGCCTGCCATTCGTAGAAACCATCGGCCAAAATGAGGCAGCGACGGCGCTTGAAGGCAGCGCGAAACGACGGCTTTTCGACCACGGTTTCGGCCCGAGCGTTGATCATCCGGCTGCCAATGGCGGGGTCTTTGGCCCAGCTTGGGATTAGCCCCCACAGCCGGAAGTCGAAATAGGGCTCTGGGTTTTCGGTGGTGGCAACTACCGTGGCTATCGGCTGGCTGGGGGCGATATTGTAGCGCGGCCCCACGGGAGGACTGGGCCTGAGGTCAAAGGCATTGGCTAGGTCATCACCGGTTTGATTGAGGCTGAAACGTCCACACATGGGCGATGATTCCCTTGGTTAAAAAGCTACAGAAAGCTGCGGCTTGAGCGCTACAGCTATGGTAGCAACCGGGTGGGGAGGCGCTGGTCTGCTGGGAGGAGGATTTGGGTGGGTGAGGTACGCGGCCACGATGGTTTTAGCCGCAGGATAGCGGTCTGTACGAGGTGGTGAGCGTCATGCACCACATTGGGCCGGTGCTAGGGGCATCATCCTAACTACCGCAGTCGCTCTAGCAAATGCTCGCCCACCCGCAGGGCATTGGCAATCACCGTCAGTGCTGGCCCCACACTGGAGCTAGAGGGGAAAAAGCTGCTATCGACCACGTAGAGGTTATCTAACTCGTGGGCGCGGCAGTTAATATCCAGCACCGAGGTGTCCGGGTCAGTGCCCATGACGCAGGTGCCGCACTGGTTGGCGACGACAGGCAAAGGCACCTCGCCGCGCGGGTGCATGCCCGATCGCGAAAACAAACTGCTGTCTTTCTCAACCGCCTTGAGCACGTCGAGCCAGCGGTACACGAGGCGATCGTGGGCCTCGGCATTGTTGGCGGCAAAGTGAAGATAAAGCTTGCCGTCTTTGACCTCCACCCGGTTTTTGGGGTCGGGCAAGACCTCGGTCATGGCCCACCAGGCGATCGATCGCGTCGCCAACTGCTTCAGCCCAAAGTTGGGCATAAACTTGGTAATCAGCGAAAGCACCGGGGGCGACTCGGCAAAGATGGCGTCTTGCAGCACCCCGCCCATGTTTTGAATGTGGCCCATGGGGTAGCTAAACTGGCCATCGCCCCAGTAGTAGTCGTTAACGCCTACGGAGCGCGGAAACTTACCCGAGTTGGGCTGCGCCGTCACCTCCACAATGGAACTCATCTGAATCTTCATCAGGTTGCGGCCCACCTGATCAGAGCCATTGGCTAGTCCGGTAGGATGCTTCTCATTGGCCGATCGCAACAGCAGCACCGCCGAGTTAATCGCCCCGCAGGCCAGCACAATAATGTCGGCCAAAAACAGGTAGGGCTGGCCGTTGATCTCAGCCTGCACCGCCTTGGCCGCCGTACCCGACGGGTTGGTGAGAATCCCCATAACCTTGGCCGAAGTTTTGAGGGTGACGTTGCCAAAATCTAGCGCTGGGGTCACCCCAAATACCTCCGCATCCCCGGTTGGGTCATCCTCTCGCAGCGACAGAGAGATAGGCAGCGGGTAGGGATGGCAGCCCCGCTTGGCAATGCCCTCTACCACAGGCTGGATGGTGGGAGCGTGGGCGATCGCCGGGTAGGTAAAATCTCCGCTGCGAGGGGGCTCAGTCGGATCTACCCCGCTCTGTCCATGCACCTGGTACATCGCCTCGGCTTCGGCGTAGTAAGGCTCCAGATCGGCGTATTTCAGGCACCACTCGGGCGAAATGCCATCCTGGTGGTTCACCGTTTCAAAGTCTCTTTCGCGCATGCGCTGGAGGGCGGCCCCGTAGATTTTGGTGTTTCCGCCGATCGCATACTTCATCTGCGGCGTAAACGGTTCACCCTCGCCGTCATACCACTGCTCGGGGGCATGGTAGCGCTGCTTCTGGAAGATATCCACATTGCTGATGTTCTGCTCCTCCAGAGGCATGGCATCACCCCGCTCTAGCAGCAGAATTCGCTTACCCGATGGGGCTAGCTTGCGGGCCAGCGTTCCCCCCCCGGCTCCAGTGCCCACAATGATCACGTCGTAGTGCTGGTCGTCGATAATCATGGTGCTTTCCTATAAAAGGTTCAGATAGAAAATGTATCGGGTGGGTGCCATCCAGCAGAAATCCAGGCTTGCCTGACCGTAACGGCATAGGGATTATTGATCTGTAGGGCACCAACGGTAGCGCGACCTATATCCGTTTTGCCTTCAATTAAAATACCGCCGTTAATCCATCCAAAATGCTGTTCCCAGGTTTGTAAACGGGGATTGAAGAGGTTTACAGTGCGGCGGGTAACAGGATCTTTTGCCCTAGTCTGAGTGCCCTTATAAGAGTTACATAGCCGACAGGCCAGCCACAAATTTTCCTCATCATCAGAACCACCCGCCGCTTTAGGAACAATATGGGCAATTTCTAAAATGCCTAACACATACTTCTGCTGACTGAGGCAATATCCACACCGATTACTAGCATCAGTCCTGACTCTCTCTCGAACTTCTGCACTAATTTGGCTCACTCGCTTAACGGCTCAATCAATTCTCGTTTCACAGCCTCGCTTAGGGCTGTCGCTTTCCGCAGTAACCCCTCTTGGTAGATCTGTATTAGAGTTGTTAACTCTAGGTGTTCAGAGCTAGTTAAAGTGGCCTCTTGTTGGCGACCAAGCAGCAGGCTGAGCCGCTGATCTTGATCAGGCTCCATTTGTAATTGAGTTAAGGCGATAACCTCATCATCCTCTAAGGACGAGATAGGGGCCAGCATTAGCGCCTCTTCGCGAATAGCTGGTATTGAGAGCAAAATCGAGTCCGCTAATACACTGGCCACATCCCGATTAGCCAGGTGAGCAAAGCGCTCAGCCCGTTGGTAGACTTCATCTGGCAGTGTGATCGTGACTTGAGTGCTCATTGTAGATACCTAGACAGAGGTTTTTTAGGTAGTCTCCGGATCCCCTCTCCCTCAGAGAGAGGGGCTGGGGGTGAGGGCCACAACTACTGCCACACGTAGATCAAGATAAATAGAATAATCCAGATCACATCGACGAAGTGCCAGAAGAGGGAGGTGGCGACAACGCCGACTTCGCCATCGTCGTAGTTGCCCGGAATAAACGATCGCCCCAGCATTACCCCCTGCAACAGCACTCCGGTCAGCACATGCAGCCCGTGGAAGCCCGTCAGCAGGTAAAAGGTGCCGCCAAATAGGCCATCGGTAAAGCCAAACTCTAACCCCTGCCACTCCACCGCCTGGCCGTAGAGAAAGAAGCTGCCCATGGCCATAGTCAACAGCCAAAAGGCGCGAAAGCCCCAGAGGTTTTCTTTGTGCAAAAAGCGCTCGGCAAAGTAAATCACAAAGCTGCTCGACACCAGCACAATGGTGTTGATAAACGGCTCGCGCACCTCTAGCCCCTCCACTCCGGCGGGGAGCCAGTCGGTGGCGCTGGTTTTGTAAACAATGTAGCCGACAAAAAAGCTGAGGAAAATCACGCTTTCTGAGATCAGAAAGATGATGAAGCCAAACATGCGGTGTTCGCCTTCCTCGTGGTGCTCAGTGGCGTGAACGGTCGCCCCTGTATTGAGGTTTTGGTCGAGGTCAATTGAGCTCACTGGCCGACTCCATAGATGCCGTTTGCTGTGCAATCAAAGGTTCGTTTTTGCCGTAGCCGTAGGGTTCAGACACCACAATAGGAATCTCGGCAAAATTTTCGTGGGGCGGCGGCGAGGCCACTAGCCACTCCAGCCCAATCGCCCGCCAGGGGTTCGCCGGAGCCTTTTCCCCCTGAATCCAGGAGCTGATGATGTTCAGCAAAAAGGGCAGGGTAGACACCCCCAGCAAAAAGCCCCCCAGGCTAGCCATCACATTCCAATAGGCAAACTCGGGGTCGTAGGAGGCCACCCGGCGCGGCATGCCCATCAGCCCCAGGGGATGCATGGGCAAAAAGTTGAGGTTGACGCCAATGAAGGTGAGGGCAAAGTGCAGCTTACCCAGCCCTTCGTAATACATGCGCCCCGTCATTTTGGGGAACCAGTGGTAGATGGCAGCGTAGATGCCCATCACCGCCGCGCCGTAGATCACGTAGTGGAAGTGGCCGACTACAAAATAGGTGTTGTTGACGTGGATATCAAAGGGCACCGCCGCCAGCATAATGCCGGTGATGCCCGCAAACAAAAAGTTCACCAGGCCGCCCAGGGCAAACAGCATCGGCGTATTCAGCCGCAGTTTACCACCCCAGATAGTGGCTACCCAGGCAAAAATCTTCACCCCAGTCGGCACCGAGATGGTCATGCTGGTGGCCATAAACAGCATCCGCATCCAGCCGGGGGTGCCGCTGGCAAACATGTGGTGCACCCATACCACCGCACTTAGCGCCGTAATCACAAACGACGACACCGCCACAAACCTATAGCCAAACAGCGGCTTGCGGGCATGTACCGGAAACAGCTCTGAAAACACCCCAAACACCGGCAGAATAATTACGTACACTGCCGGGTGAGAATAAAACCAAAAGAAGTGCTGGTATAGCACCGGGTCTCCCCCGGTGGCAGGGTCAAAGAAGCTGGTGCCAACGCTCAGGTCAAACAGCAGCATCACGGCCCCGGCAGTGAGGGCGGGCAGACCAAACAGCTGAATCATCTGCGCCGCCATCACCGCCCAGCAAAACACCGGCATTTTGAAGAAGGTCATGCCCGGTGCCCGCATGCGGATGATGGTGGTGACAATGTTCACCGCTCCCAAAATGGAGGAGACCCCGGAGAGGGCCACCGCCAGCAGCCAGAGGAACTGGCCGCTGATCAAATTGCCGGCAGGGTTTTGCAGGCTCACCGGCGGATATGACCACCAGCCCGAGTTAGCTGGGCCACCGGGCACCAAAAAGCTGGCCATCAGAATGACCCCAAACACCGGCACCATCCAAAAGGCGACGGCATTTAGCCGAGGGAAGGCCATATCCCGCGCGCCAATTTGCAGGGGCACCAGGTAGTTGGCCAGCCCGTTCAGCACCGGAAAGGTCCACATGAACAGCATGATGGTGCCGTGCATGGTGAATAGGGCGTTGTAGACGGTGCGATCGACCAGGTCGGCTTCGGGGGTAATCAACTCGCCGCGCATCACCATGGCGAGAAAACCGCCGATCAGAAAGAACACAAAGGCGACAACCATGTACTGAATGCCGATCACCTTGTGGTCGGTGCTGAAGCTAAAGAACCGCCGCCAGTTTTCGGGCTCGCCGGGGACGGGCTGTTCGCGCTTAGGGGCAGTTTCGAGGGAGAGGTCAGTCATGGGAGAGGGGGCAATTTTGGATTTTGAATTGGGCTATGGGTAGATTGGGCGGAGCGGTAGCGGAATCCAACGGCGAGATTTTTGGGATGCACTTCTTTTACCCAACCTGCGATCGCCAGAGAAATGGTCGGATCGCTAGGGTTTCGGCACCGGGATCTCGGGGGAGCCGGGGAAGTTGACTAGCGGGGCCGGGGCTGGGGTAACTGTCTTCCAGCCGGGGCGATTTTCTCGATTTTCTACCTTCACCTTGTACTCGGTGTAGGAGGGGTTTAGCCCCGGCTGCGGGGGCAACGCGGCGGTGTCTCTCAACCACTGCTGGTATGCTTCGGGCGACTCAACCACCACATTGGCCTGCATGGCGGCAAAGTAGGTACCGCTGTACTGGGAGTCGCGCAGGCGGTAAACGCCCTCGCGAATGGGGGTGAACTCAAAGTCGATGCTGCGCCCCGGAATCACATCCTGCTTGACCCGAAAGGCGGGCACAAAGAAGCCGTGGAGTACATCCTCGGAGGTGAGGGCGAGCTTGGCGCGGGTGTTGTTGGGCAGGTGCAGCTCGGTGCTGGCGACGCCCGCTTCGGGGTAATAAAATTCCCACACCCACTGGCGGGCATGGACTTCGATAGGTTCAGGTTCCGTGGACGTTTGGGCGGTGAGGGGTGCCGCAATGGCCTCACCCCTGTGCATGTGCTCCATCGGCCCCAAAATGCCCATCTCGTCGTAGATCTTGTAGCTGTAGCCCGCAATCCAGATCACCAGCACCAGGGGAATGGCCGTCCAGACAATCTCTAGGGTGAGGTTGCCCTCAATGGGGGGGCCGTCGCCTTCGTCGTACTTGTCGGCCCGCTGAAACAGCACCGAGTACAGCAGCGTCCCCGCCACACCCAAAAAAATAAAGGTGCCCAGGGTGGTCAGAAAGCTGAATAGGTTATCCACCAGCAGCGCTTCAGCAGAGGCGGGCTCAGGCATCCATGAGTAAGACAGCTGCCCAATCCAAATGCTGATGGGAGCCATGATGCCGGTCAGGGCGGCCAGTCTAAGCAGTACCCGAATGTTCATCACAATCTAGAATCCCCTGGGCAACAGCACATTCAAGGTCGATAAGTCTTCTCCGGCCCGCAGCAGCATATCGGCGCTAATGTGAACGCCAAACTCACCGGCCAGGTGCGCCCCCAGGGTGCCGTGGGCAAACATCAGCACAAACACGCCGAGGCCGGTAAGCAGGTACGACCACTGCACCTGCCGCGCCCGATCTTTACGCCAGGCGTAGCGCTGAAAGCCTCGCCAGATAGCCATGCCAGTGATCAGCGTCAGCAGCAGCACGCCGCCGACCCCGTGCCAGAGCATGGTTTCGAGGCTGCCCAACCCCCAATCGCTGATCTCGTCGCTGGCGGGCTGGGCCAGCAGCATTTCATAAAACCCTGCGGCCACGGTGGGGAAGGTGATCACTGCTGCCGCCACGATATTGAACCAGCCCACATCAAAGAAGTTAGACCGGGTGGCGGGTACCGCCAAAAACTTGAACACCCGCTTCTCTAACGGAAACAGCGCCCCCACAATATCAAAGCTAATGGCGACAATAAACAGACCTAAGGTCAAGTGCACCAGGTTGGGGTGAATGGGCAGGTAGTAGGGCAGCCCGTTGGCTCCTAGTTGGTCGGCCATCTGGTTGAGGAGATCGTCGTTCATTAGAGCACTCCATCGCGAATGGCTTCGACCACCTCAACGGTGTGTAGCCCGTAGATCCACACCAGTTTGTCGCCTAGGTAGGTCTGAAAAAACACCAGCCCGGTGAGCAGTGCCCCGGCCCCCAGGTAAGCGATAGGAATAGACTTGGGGTCGTTCAGGCGCAGTACGTAGCGCCAGCCGGTAATGGCCGCGATGATGCCTGACAGTGACCAGCCCAGGATGGTGTGCAGATTGAGGGTGGATTCTGCTGAGGGCACATAGGGGGTCGCTAGGCCGGCTTCTACCTGGCCAAAAATGACGGCAATAAAAATGGAGACGGTGGCGAAGGCCATGTTCCACCAGCTGACTTCGAAGTAGCGGGGGTTTTTGGTGAAGTAGCCGATTACGTCGCACACAAAGGCGAATAGGGCCATGGCAATGACGAAGTGCACCACGATGGGGTGGATGGTGTCGGGGTAGGGCAGGTTGTGGGCGTTGAGGGGGGGGAGGTACTCAAACACGGGGGTGTCCTTAGAGTTGGGGAGCTTGAGCTGAGTTGAACGACACGGTTAGAGTTTAGCGCCTGGGCAACTTGTGGGGGGGCAGCAGCTTGAGCATAACAAGCTGCTGTTTATAGGGTAGGTATCACAGCTATCAATCGCTAGGGGGATGCTGGGTGTGGGCAGATTGTCTCACTGGAGGGTAAGACTCAGTAGTAGTTTTATGAAATGTTAATTCCTGTTGAGGGGATGGCGCTTTTTTCGCCGGTAGAGTCTATGGGGATCATAGGCAATGTTGCGGGACGGGTAGGTGGGGTTTGATGGCTTGCTCTTAGGGGTAAAACGAGGAGCAAGAGGCATTTATTTGCCCAAGCGACATCTTTAGCGCTGGATGGGGGACAACTATGGTTTGTTGCGGCGCACAATTTTGGTCGAAAGCCAGATCTGCTGCTGGGGCCATTTCGCAGGCCCCAGACCCCCGTCGAGAATGGCGTTCCGCCGCCCTTCACCCCACGGAAAGGACTGGCCGATCATCGGTTTAAACCTACATTTTGCGAATGGGCTTGTGGGCACCTGCAATCGGCCTCATCTCGCATCCCTATCTCCCCCATTTCCTCCATCTCCTCCATCTTCCTACCCCCCTCACTCACTCACCCACCCACACCCTCACCTCCCACTCCTTACTCGTTCATGTTCTTGTAGGTCGCGACCGCTGAAGGCGAGATCCGGTTCAGGTAGCGGAAGATCCAGTATTTGAAGATGGTGTCGAGGATGACTGGGAAGGTAGCGATAAAGAGAAAGATGAAGTCGCGGTTGGCGGGGAGGCCCAGATGTCGCGAGAGGCCTTCTAGGAGGATTTCCCAGCCGTGGGGGGAGTGGAAGCCGACGAAGGTGTCGGTGAATAGAATGATGATGAAGGCTTTGGCGCTGTCGCTGAGGCCGTAGACGATCTCATCCATGAAGGCTTTGATGTTAGCGACGTCTTGCTTGCGGTAGATCAGCAGCAGGGCGAAGGCGATCGCGGCCAGGATGTCAGAGAACACGTTTTTGACGGCGCTGGCGCTGCGATCGCGGTACTCTTCTTCAACTTCGGCGGCTTTGGCGCGAACTCGCTCTTCGATATTGAGCTCTGACAGGGCGGGGACTTTGCCAATCAGCACTTCAAAGCGCAGGCGCTCTTCAAACTGCTGCAGCTCGTGGAGGGCTTCTTCCTCCATTTCGAGGTTGAGAAAGACTTCGGCTTCTTCGCCTCCGGCCCGCACCCGATCGACGATTGGCCCAACTAAAAAAGTTTTGGTAAACTGCTGGGTCAGCAGCGGCACAATCACCAGCAGCAGCACAAACCGAATGGCGGCGGTGGTTTTGGCCTTGGAGTTGCGGAACTCTCTGACCACCTCCTGCTCGGCGTTGGGGTCGAGGTCTTGGCGAATGCGATCGACGGTGCGCAGGATGGAGCGGGGCAGCACGTTGACCCGGTCGGAAAGACCCGCTGCCCGGGTGCCGTCTGGGGTAATATCGGCAGGAACCGCAATCCCCGAAGGAGTCGCTGCGCGTATCGTTCCATTCTGCCTGGCTACATTCTGGTCGTTCTGGGCCTGGTTAGCTCTAGACCGCAGCACCTGAGCCGATGGGGTCGGCTCCAGACTCCCATTGCCCCCATTGGGAAGGGTAATCACCCGCTCGGGACTGGTGTCGAGGTTGGCGTAGCGGGCCA
The DNA here is from genome assembly GCF_034932455.1 of Leptolyngbya sp. CCNP1308. Classification (NCBI taxonomy): domain Bacteria; kingdom Bacillati; phylum Cyanobacteriota; class Cyanophyceae; order Leptolyngbyales; family Leptolyngbyaceae; genus Leptolyngbya; species Leptolyngbya sp. CCNP1308. The sequence goes on from NZ_JAYGIH010000035.1 coordinate 128,209, forward strand.
GCACCGCGTCGATCAGCTGGAGCTTGCGAAAAAACATCGCCTGCTGATCGATCACGCTGACGGCCAGCTCGTCGGCTCCGTCGGCGGGCAGCTGCACCTCGGTCATTCTGGGGTCGCTGACTCGCACCACCGAGCGGCTGGCCCGAAACACGGCCATGCGAACTTTGATCAGATTCAGGTATTTTTTTAGCTCGCCCTGGAAGTAGGCGATCGCGCTGTCGCCGTAGTTGCCGTAGCGGGGCGAGATCGGGTTGCCGCCAAAGTACTCGCGCTCAATCGCCTCAATCATCTGGGCGGCTTCGTAGGCCTGGTTGAGCGCGCGCTCGGGGGTACGAGAAATCCACCGCTGGGCGCTGCGAAAAAAGCCTGAATTCTGCATTGGGTTGGGTGCTGGCGCTGAGATGTCCAGATCCTACTACAGTCGGTTCAGACCGGGGGTGTGGGATGGATGAATGGGCGTAGGTGGGTGGGGATTATGGGGTTTATATAGTCATCGGTAGAGGCAACTGATCGTGCAGAGGGCTACAGCTCAGCAAAGGCTCGCCGGTAGTTATCGATGGCCATATCGATGTTGCACCGCCGATCGCCCCTCTGGCGATCGCCGTAGACCGCCGCCAAATGGTTGGTCACCATCGCCCAGGCCATCGGCTGGCTGTGGCGAGAAATTGCGCCCAGAGCCTGCTGGTAGGCGGCGATCGCGCGCTCTATATTCTCGGCTGGGTCGCCGTGGATGCGATCGCGGTAGGCTGCCCCCAGACCCGTCATGGTGACAGGCCAGGTTAGGGGCGAGGGCACCGCCAGCGCCTGTTGGTAGAGTTTAATCGCCTGCTCCAGATTGTCGGCTGGGTCGCCCATCAGGCGGTGACGGTAGGCGGTGGCCAGGTTGTTGAGGGTGGTGGCCCAGTCAACCGAGTGGGGTGGCAGCTCAGTGAGCACCCAGTTATAGGTGGCGATCGCCAGCTCAATCTGGGCGGCTCGGTTGCCCAGGGGGGCCTGCTGGATGGCGTTGGCAAAGGTGGCCATCACCCGCAGGGCCACGGGGCGAGTGGCGGGGTCGGCGTGGGCCGCCAGCCAGCGCGAGGCCGCCAGGGGCAGTGCCGCCGCCAGGGCCTGGGGTTGAGCGGCGGCCGGGTGAGCCAGTAGCCATTGGCACACCGGAGCGGTATCGCCCTGGTGCTGGGCCGTGAGCTGCCACAAAAAGCTCAGACATTCGGCGTGGTGCTGGCGAGAGGCAACTGTCATAGGGAACTCCTGACCTTTTGATGCAGCTACCTTCAGCGGAGAAAAATAGATTTCCCCACGCCAGCAGCCAGATTCTGAACTGGTCGGGCCTTGGGGCGATCGGGCTGGGCCAGGGGGAGAATTGCCCCTCTCAGTGAGTTCGACTCCCAAGTCGATACCCAACGGCTCTGGGCCACCTCAGCTCAAGGGTTTTGGCGTATCAGGATATTTCGGCGGGGATCTCAGGTATCTCCTGATAGGACATCCGATGGGTTGCCCGTAGGTTAGAGAGAGGGAGAAGCAATCTCCCCCAGGCTGTGCGGTTATGCCCTAGCAGCGACCCGATCCAAGTTCCCCATCGCTATCGGCGGTTCAAGCCATGCCCAACCTTCAAACCGCAAATTTTGGCCAAAGTCACCGGCCCGAAGCCCTGTGGTCGCTCGGCACTACTCCGGTGACGGTGCCCCAAACTGCCACCCTGCAAGAGGTGATTAACTCTCTAGGTGAGGATTCGCTTCAGGGGCACAGCTGCGTGCTGGTGGTGCAGGGGCAGCAGCTAGTAGGGCTCGTCACCGATCGCGATGTCATTCGCATGGTGATCAACGGCGTCGATCTCGCCACCCCGGTGCACCAGCTCATGACCGACTCGCTGACGGTGCTGCCGGTTGGCGAAACCCACAGCGCCCTCGATATATTAGATCTCATGCGCCAGCGGCAGATTCACCATGTGCCCCTGGTCAATGCCGATCAGCACCCGGTGCGGTTAGTGACCATCGGCTCGCTGCAGCAGACGCTGCAGCCGCCCCACGTGCTCAAACTACAGCGGGCGCAGTCGCGCATGACCACCAACCTGGCGACCGCCCACCCCACCGATTCGGCCCTAGCTGTCGCCACGCTGCTGGCCGAATACCAGGTCAACTGCGTGGCGGTGGTTGACCCCGCCGCCGGGGTGCTGCTTGGGCTGGTGCTGCGGCAGGATGTGCTGCGCTTTCAGGCGCGGCAGCTCGATCTGGCTCAGCTGCCGGTGCAGGCGATCATGCGCGATCCGCAGCTCTGTCTTCAGCCCAACGATTCGCTATGGCTGGCCTACAAAGAAATGAGCCAGCACCGCCTGCCCTGCCTGGTGGTGGGTACCCCTGAGCAGCAGCCTCTAGGGGTGATCAGTCAGTCAGACCTGCTCTACAGCCTCGACCTGCGCGAGCTGCAAGCCTCCTTTAGCCATCTGTGGCAGACCTTTAAGCAGTCTGACAGCGAACAGGTAGAGATCTGGAAAAGCCACAGCTCTGAGCTAGAGCGTCTGGTGCAGGGGCGCACCGAGCTGCTCGAAGAACAGGCCAAGTGCGATCGCCTGCTCACCACCCTCACCCAGCGCATTCACGAATCTCTTGAAGTGCAGGATGTTCTCTCCACCACGGTGGGGGAAGTACGACAGCTGCTGGGGGCCGATCGCGCCCTGATCTATCGGTTTGATACCGCCGCCAGCGGCACTGTAGCTGTAGAAGCGGTGGTGCCGCCCTGGCAGTCGCTGCTGGGCCACACCATTGAAGACACCTGCTTTGAGCAGCACTGGGCTGAAGCCTACCGCTACGGTCGCTTTCAGGCGGTGGAAGATATTCAGCGGGCGGGCCTCAGCCCCTGCCACGTGGAGATGCTTGAAGCGCTGCAAATTAGGGCCAATCTGGTGGTGCCCATTGTCTGCAACCATCAGCTCTGGGGGCTCTTGGTGATCAACCAGTGCGGCGAGGCCCGCCGCTGGCGCGACTGGGAAACTCGCCTAGTGGAGCAGCTGGCGCGATCGGTGGCCATTGCCGTGCGCCAGTCAGAGCTGTACCAAAAGCTCCAGGAGGATCTCGAAACCCGTAAACAGTACGAAATTCACCTGCAACAGCTCAACGATCAGCTAGAGCAGCGGGTAGAAGAACGCACCGCCTCCTGGCGTCAGGTCACCGAAAAGCTTAGCCAGGAAGTAGACCAGCGCCGCCAGGCCGAGCAAACCCTGGCCAAAACCAATCAGCAGCTTCAGGCCGTGCTCAACGCGGTGCCCGCCATGGTGTCGTGGGTGGGCAAAGACGGGCGCTACCTGGGCTGCAACCACCGTCTGGCCGATTCCTTTGACCTCCTCCCCGCTGACTTCATTGGCCAGCACGTGGGCTTTTTGGGGCAGGCATCGCCCTTTTGCCAGTTTGCTCAAGATTTCTTAGGCAGCGAGGCCAACCTAATCACCCAAGAGATGCAGTTTTCGGCGAATGGGGTGGCGAGCCACTGGCTGCTGGTGGCCCAAAAGTACGACCAGGGCAGCGCGGCGGTGTTTGTGGGGCTGGATATCAGCGATCGCGAGCAGGCCAAAGCCGCCCTGCAAACCAGCGAAATTAAGTTTCGCAGCCTGGTCGAGCAAACCAATGACTGGGTGTGGGAAATCGATCGCCAGTTTGCCTTTAGCTACATCAACCCCCGCGCCACCGAAATTCTCGACTGCCCCGCCGAAGCGATTCTCAGCCACCGGTTCACCGACTTCATGGCCGACGACGAGGCGGTGCGGTTTAGCACCATTTTGGCCCTGCTGGTGGGTCAGCGCCAGCCCTTTACCCAGCTGGAGGCCACCTGCCTGCGCCCCAGCGGCGAGGCCGTCACCCTCGACATCAGTGGTTCTCCTATCTTTACCACTGAAGGGGAGTTCGAGGGCTACCGGGGCATCACCCGCGACATCACCGAGCGCAAGCAGGTCGAGGTCAACATTCGCAAAGCCCTCACCCGCGAGAAAGAGTTGGGCGACCTCAAGACCCGCTTTATCTCCATGGCCTCCCACGAGTTTCGCACGCCGCTGACCACCATTTTGGCCTCAGCCGAAACCCTGGAGCGCTACGGCCAAAAGTTTCCCCCCGAGAAGCAGCAGGTGGTGCTCAAGCGCATTCAAACCTCGGTGCATCACATGATTGGCCTGCTCAACGACGTGCTCACCGTGGGCAAAGCTGAAGCGGGCAAGCTCGACTGCACCGTGGCCCCCATTGACCTGCAACAGTTTTGCCTCGACCTGGTCGAAGAGGTGCAGTTTGCCCAAATCAGCACCGCCAGCCCCATCGAGTTCATCGCCACGGGCGATCGCTTCTGGGTGCTGGCCGACGAAAAGCTGCTGCGGCACATGCTCCTCAACCTGCTCTCCAACGCGGTGAAATATTCCCCCGAGCACACCCCGGTCACCTTCACCCTCAACTGTGGGGCTGACCAGACCGTGCTGCAGGTGAGCGATCGCGGCATTGGCATTCCCCCCGCCGACCAGACGCGGCTCTTCGGAGCCTTTCACCGGGCCGACAACGTGGGGAATATCTCCGGCACCGGCCTGGGCTTGGTCATTGCCAAGCGGGCCGCCGAAGCCCATCAGGGGCAGATTTCGTTTGTCAGTGAAGCGGGCATAGGCACCACCTTTACCGTTGTATTACCCCTTGTACTATGGAGTGACCATCATGGCTAAGATTCTGGTAATCGAAGACGAAGCTGGGGTACGCGACAGCATCGTTGACATTCTCAACGCCGAAGACTTTATTGTTGACAGCGCCGCCAACGGCGAAGAGGGCCTGCGCCAAATTCACGAGTTCAAACCCGACATGGTGATCTGCGACGTGATGATGCCTGTGCTCGACGGCTTCGGCGTCTTGCAGCAAATCCGCCAAGATCCCGGTTTAGCCACCCTGCCCTTTGTGTTTCTCACCGCCAAGGCCGAACGGGTTGACTTTCGCAGCGGTATGGATCTAGGGGCCGACGACTACCTCACCAAGCCCTTCACCCACGACGATCTGCTGCGCATGATTCAAACCCGCCTAGGGGCCCAGAGTGCTGTGGAGCAAAAAACTCAGCAGCACCTCAACGCCCTGCGCAGCAGCATTAGCATCGCCCTACCCCGGGAGCTGGGTGCCCCCATGCGCGAAGTGCTCAAGCTCTCTACCACCCTAATCGACGAGGCCGAAACCCTGGAGCCCGAAGAGGTCGTCACCCTGGCCAAGGCCATTCACCGCAACGCCCAGCGCACCGCCCGCCTGACCCAAAACGTCATGCTGTTTGCCAAGCTGGAGCGGCTCAGCCCCGAGCAAATTTCTGCCCAGGCCCTCCAGCGCCAGCACACCGATCGCGCCGACGAGGTAATTACCGAGATTGCCCAGACCATGGCCGCCGACTACCTGCGCGAGGACGACCTGGAGATCTCCCTTGAGCACCTAGACTTGCCTATGTCTGAGGCCCAGCTGCGCAAGGTCTGCGAAGAGCTGCTGGACAACGCCTTTAAGTTTTCTGCCGTGGGCACCCCAATCAAAGTATTTGGGTCGCGCGGCGACGGCAAGGTCACCTTCTACGTGATCGACTACGGTCAGGGCATGACCCCCGACCAGATCGCCCACGTGGGGGCCTACCTCCAGTTTGAACCCGAGTCAGAAGCCACCGGCACTGGCCTGGGTCTCACCATTGCCAAACGCCTGGTCGAGCTGCATCGGGGTGAAGTGCTGATCGAGAGCATTCCTGGGCAGCAGACCATCGTGCGAGTGGCACTGCTAGACTAGCCCCTCGGCTAGTGTCTACCGGCTTCAGCATCCTGCATCTTTTCACCGCTGAAGCCTTCTGTTCTCTGTCTAGCCCAAAGGCTAGTGTCTACCAGCTTCAGCATCCTGCATCTTTTCACCGCTGAAGCCTTCTGTTCTCTGTCTAGCCCTTGGGCTAGTGTCTATCAGCTTCAGCCCTTTGCATCTTTTCATCGCTGAAGCGTCTCTCTCATCATCAGGGCCTATTACTTAGGGGAGGTGCGTCTCATGGGCAGCCCAACCCACCTCGTGCATCTAAAACAAAACATCGAAACCTGGAACCGCTGGCGCAATGATAACCCAACCATAAAACCCGATTTAAGCGAAGCCTATCTCTGCGCCAGCGACCTCAGCGCGGCCAACCTCAGCGGAGCCAATCTGCACAAGGCCGACCTGTACTCTGCCGATCTGTGGGGGGCTGACCTGAGCCATGCCAATGTGCGGGCTGCCAATCTCAGCAGCGCCAACCTGGGCAGCGCCAATCTGGCCGGGGCTAACCTGGCCGAGGCCGAACTGCTCAGTGCCAACCTCAGCCAAGCTGACCTGCGCGGCACTAACCTGCACCACGCCAACCTGAGCATGACCAACCTGGCTGGGGCCAACCTGGCTGGGGCCGACCTCACCGGGGCCAACCTCAAGGGGGCCAAGCTCACCAACGCCAAGCTCACCAACGCTCGGATGACTGGGGCAGAGCTGACCGGCATCATGGTCAGCGATGTCGATATTGGCGTGCTGGCCACCCTAGAAAACGTGACCTGCGACCACGTTTACGTGTTGTCTTGCATGGCTCAGGGAGATAGTGGCGAGACGGCCAACACCTACACCGCTTACTTTCGCTCAGCTCTGCATCAGTTTTACCAGAGCTTTGTGGAGGCATGCGAAACCGATGGCCCCCGCCATTACCGTATTGACTGGCCCGCCTCAGTCAGAGCCGTTGGCCCTGACATCTACCTGCAATCGGTAGAGCTTCAAAGCGATGGCGACCTGATGGTGCGGGTTGGGGTACCTGGTCTCAAAGCGCCGCCGCCGCCAGTGGTGGAGAAGCCCAATGTGCAGCAGTTGCTCAGCACCCTGGGTCGGGGCGACTACTATCGCCATCAGCTTCAGCTTAAAGAAGAGCAGATGGCGACGGTGCAGCGGCAAAACGACGAACTGCTGGAGCTGCTCAAGGCCATGACCCGGCAAAACGTTTACGTTCAATCAGTTTCTGTAACGGAGAATAGCATTATGACTGGTGTATCTAAGTACGACATGCGCGGTGCCAACATCGGTAGCTTTGCCGACACCGTAGAAGCGGGGGGCCAGCAAAAATCGGTGCAGTACAATCAGCACGCGATGGATACGGTCTCTGACTTTGAACTCGTTGTTCAGGTAGAAGAGTTGCTGCAACAGCTGGCCGAGCAGGCCTCTCAGGTGCCCGCCCACCAGCGGCCCCAGGTGGTGAGCAACGCCCTGCAGAAAAAAGCTCGGGTTAGCCCTGAGTTTAAAGCCCGGCTGCTCAAGGCATTGGAGGCGGGCAGCGGCGAGCTAATTCGGGTGTTTACCCAAAACCCCTACATCAGCATTCCTCTGGCGCTGGTTAAGGGCTGGGTGTCGGTGGCTTAGCTCAGTTTCAGGTCTCGTCTAAAGGACAAATCTCTGGGGTTTTTAAAAACCCCAGAGATTTTTTGTTGGGCTTAGGAAGGGCCGATCTGCAATGTGCCGAGATCAATGATGCCTTCCTGGTCAGGAGTGATTTCAAATTGCAGTGGGGCGCGATCGCGCAGCCGAATCTCATACATCCCTGGGGTAAACCCCAGCAGAGCAAATCGACCAATGCGGTTGGTAAACAGGGGCTGAGCGGCCCAGTCAGCATCGGACAACGACACCACTTCGCCCGCCTGCAACCCCAGAGGTGCCCCGGCCTCATCCACCAGCACGCCCCGGACAAACGCCGAGGCTTCGGTGCCGGCCATGATGAGCGTACCGCTACGGTAGCTGGGCATAATCACATATTCATCGGTGCCCAGGTCATAGCCCAGGGGAGCCTCGGGAGCCTCAAGCCGCAGCCGCGAGACGTAGTAGGGCTGGAGATCGGGCAGCACCGCTGGGCCCAACCCATCGACGACGGCCCCATAGCCCTCCTGGCTGGGGTTGACGCCAATGGTTTGCCCCCGCCAGCGATCGCGCGGTACCACCAGCACAAAGCTGTTGGTAATCGGCCTCGACCAGCCAAAGTGGCCATCGGCAAACACCAGGGCCGTACCAAAGGTCAGACGAGTGGTGTTGCTGGTGGCCGCCGCCGCTGCCGTGGGCCAGGCGACATCGTGGGTGAGGCCTAGATCAAAGCGGTAGTCGGTATAGGTCAGTCGTCCTGACAGGTCGTAACCCTGGCCGCCTCGGTTTAGATCGAGCGCTAGGCCTGGGCTTTGCAGTCGACGATCGGGGCTGCGGCTCCACGACAGGCGGCTGCCGATCGCCTCGGTGCTGCTCACTGTGGTGTTGAGCGCTACCGACTGGCGGCGCTGGGGCATCAGCCAAGACAGCCCCAAAAAGGCGCGAGTTTCATTCTGGCCCTGCTGGTTGCGGCTGTGGTTGAGGTTGAGGCTGCCGCTGAGGCCGTTGCCCAGCGATCGCGACAGTCCCAGGTTAGCGGTGTAGCTATCTGGCCCATCGCGCCCCAGGCGGTAGCCGCCGCCGATATTCAAGCTGGTGTTGTCAAAAATGCGCTGGCTGTAGGCCGCCGACAGGGTGAGCCAGTCAGCGCTGGGGCTGAGCGAGCCAAAGGTGGTGAAGCGATCGCCCCGGTACTCCGCCGCAATGCGCAGCGATCGGTTGGAGGCGTCTTGGGGACTGGGGGGCAGCTCATACTGCAACCGCATGGCCAGGCCCGTGCCCAGTTCGCTGGTGTGGCTGGCCGCCACATCCCAACCCCAGTTGCCTACCGCCGAGGCCCATACTCCGTCGGTTTCTACCATTTGATAGGAAGGGGTCAGTTGCGCATAGCCGCCCAGGGTCACGGTGGGGCTGACTCCCCAGCGATGGGCCAGGGCCAGCTGCGGCTCATCCCATTGGTACTGGCGCTGCCCGCTCAGAGTGCGGGTAGGGAAGCCCAAATTGTAAGAAAACTGCTGTAGCCCCGGTGCCAACAAATTACCGGCCAGGGCGGTGGCAAAGTCGAGGCGCTGCACCTGCCCCAGGTCATCGGTAATCACCAGCTGAATATCGTTGGCCCCGGTGCTCAGGGCCAGGTTGCGAATGTCTTGCGGCCCCGCCTCTAGCTGGAGCTGCTGCACCCTGACCCCGTTGATGTAGATTTCTACTCTGGCAGGCCGCTCTAAAAAGAAGGTGAATTCCCCCGTGGGGCGGGTGACGCGATAGGGTTGCAGGCTGTAGTTGCGAGATACCGAGATGCCGCCCAGGGGCACCACCGTCTGAAACGCACCACTTACCGGAATCGACAAATCTCCTGCCATATAGCGTAGGGCATTGACCGGGTCGTCGTGCACCAGGCGCACATCGCCCCGGCTAAACCCCGGCGTACCGCCTTCAATGACATTGGCGCGGCCTTCTAGTACCCAGCCCGATACATTCAGCGCTCCATCGAGGGCAATGCGCAGAGGCTGCCGTCCGGTGCTCCCCGAGCCTGACCAAACAATGTCTTCGCCAGCCAAAATATTTAGGTACCCGCTGACGTTGCTCACAGGCAGAGCATCTGCCGCCTCGGGGGGCAACCCGGTGACTCCCACCACATTGGTGCGCCGCAGCGCTGCCGGAATCTGTAGATATAGCTCTAGCTGGGTTTGGTCAAACACAACCTCAATGCCCAACTGTTGCAGCTGATCTAGGGGCAAATAGCCCTCGCTATCGGCGATCGCAGCCAATTGGCTCTGCAAGTCTGGCTGCAAAATAGTCGCGGTTTTGTCGAGCACCGGGGCGGCCTGCACCTGGCTGGCACTGCCCTCGGCAATCACCACGATCGCCTGCCCCTGGGGCTGATCGTTAATGAAAAAGGGCACCGCGATCGCCTGATCCTGCGGCGGCGGGCGGCCAAATATTCGCTCAAACAGTTCAGCCTCGGTTTCAGCCGATTCCTCCGTAGATTCAGAAGCCGGTGCTTCGGTAGCGGTAGCGTCCGGTTCTGCTTCAGGGGCTTCAGTCTCAGGTGAAGAGTTTCCAGGGTCTGAATCAAGAATTTCAGTCTCAGGCTCAGGAGCCGCTGGGGCTGGGGTTGCGCTCTCTGGGGTGGAGGGTTCAGGTTGGTTTTCAGGCTCTACCGGAGGAGCTGCTGGTTCTGCATTAGGGATTTCAGCCTCTAAAACGAGGGTTTCGGGCTCTGGGTTCAGTGCCAATGGTGCTGAAGCTGGGGTTGCAGGCTCTGGCCGAAAAAGCGCAGCGGCATGGGCGCTAGTCGCCACCTTTGGACTCCAGGCAGCCTGGTTGGCATCCAGACCCAGTTCTGGCGCGCTTGGGCGAGCACCGGGGTGCATCGAATTAGCATTTTTAGTTTGGACGGCAGCAAGTTGAGGTTCTGCAAACTGTTGTTCAACCAGGGTGGCAGCCTGAACTGTCGCCTCTGCTAATGAAGGGGGAACTGCTGCCAAGGGCTGCCGGGCTGTAGAAAACGACGGTTGTGGGGCAGGTAAACCAGATACCAAGGCGTGGCCCCCAGTCGCTTCAGGGTTGGGAGCCACGGCAATTTGGGGTGGGGTCAGGGCTTCAGCCGCAGCTGTAAGTGCAGCCTCCGCTGAAGGGGGAGGCAAAGGATTGACCGGCAGAGTTGCCGTCGTTGCTGTGAGCAGGTAGGGCGTTAACACGGGGCATCCAGGGGGGCGCTGGAACCAGCGCACAGAGGGGTATTGCGATCGCTGCTTAAAACCAGCCTAAGAGGGCGTTTGAAAAGTGATTTGCTGTAGTTTTAGTCACCGGCCGATCCCCCCTGCCCCCCTTAAAAAGGGGGATAAAAGTCCCCCTTTTTAAGGGGGATTTAGGGGGATCTCCACTTTTGCTACAAGAAATAGGACTTTTCAAACATCCTCTAAGACGGTGCTTCGGTAGTAGCGATCGAGAGCCAGATGGCGTCCCAGGGTTTGGCTTTGCCAGTTCCTGGGCCATCTGGTCAGCGCTATGGGGCAGGGCTTATCGCAGATCAAAGGTGGCGGTAACTGGCCCCACGGGCAACCCAGCGGGCCAGGGCACGGTAAACTGCCGCTGGTTTTGGGCCAGCAGGTTTTCGCCGCTGATCCCTTGCAGTTGCTCGGGGTTGAGGGTCACTGTCTGCCCGCCTGCCTCTAGGGTGAGGTGCAGGCCAGTCAGCAGTTGACGGGCGGTACCCTGGTTATTGAACTGCACCACCAGAGCATCTTGCCCGTTGATGTTTTGGTAGCTGGCGCTTTCAAGCACCACGTTGGGGCTAACCCCTGGGGGTGCAACGTAGAGAGAAGCCACAAAGTTATAGAGGGCGCTAATTCTCACCACCGGGGTGGTGACCACAGCTTCAGGCTCGTCAAAGGCAATGGGCAACTGCTCGGCAATTAGTCTAAAGGGCAGTTCATACTCTGGGTTCGGCTCGCCCAGCCAGGTGACGCGTACTGTTTGCACCTGGCCCGGTTGCAGCAAAATTTGGGGTGGGTAAACCACAAAATCATCTTCCGCATCGGGGCGGGTTTCTCTGCCGTTCAAATCCATCTGGCGTTCGGTGACGCGAATTTCAACGGCTACGGGCTCATCGCCTGTGCTGCGCACCTGAAACGAGCCAGTGGAGCGAGAGCCGCTGGGTTCGAGGGTGAGGCTAGAGGGGGAGAGCTGATAGGTGGCATCGGCCCAGCTGGGTGGTGCCATCAATGCCCCCGCTCCCAGTAGAAGTGAAGCTAGACAGCCAATGGGTGCCAAGGTTTGTGTCAAAATTTTCATTGTCGATTCTCCATGGGGTGCTGCGGAGAGACTGGGCTTAAAATTGCTGAAGGAATGCGGTAAATTAACCCTGGTTTTTGTAGCTAACCACTGGGTTAATAGTGCCCCTTTTCTTATCAATTTATCTGTCTCTCTCGGGGATTTAAGGGAATATCGCTGAGGATATCAAGATTAATTTATTTTTATTGATTAATCAGGGTAAACACCAGCGTATCTGAGTACGATCCGGCTGGTTTTCCGGCGATGTCGCTGGCTAATGCCGTGGCTCGCACCGGTAGAGTGCAGCCAGTGGGGGGTGGGCAGGTCAGGGTAGAGGCGGTTTGCACCTGGACATCGTCACCACTAGCCAGGCTACTGACCTGAAGGCCATCCACAGTCAATGTGTAGGGAACAGCAGAGGGATGAGTGCTGTGGGAGAGTTTGCCCCTCTGGATAGAGCGCACGCGTAACACCCACCCGTTAGCACTGTCAGACTGAATATGAACCGTGCCAAAGTCTTGGTTGGGGTTGCCGGCACTGAGGCTGAGGGTAAAGCTACTGCTAGGGGTGTAGTCGATAATTTCCAAGGCTAAAGCCGCCGCTGGGCACAGCATACTTAGCCCTAGTGCTGCCGGTGCAAACCATTTAAAGAGGTCATAATTTCGCATTTTTTGCCCTCAAAAACACACTTGTTATGTGGAGATGCCCTAGAGCACCTCCACATAACTTGGTGATTAAATCAGACCGTCACGTCAACTCTAAATTCCTCAAGGAAGGATTATTTAGAGGTTAGGGTGAAGGTCAAGGTGTCGGCATAGGTGCCAACAGGAACCCACTGACCAGCTGCGATCTCCGCCGTAACGGCTATACCAGTGACGCCTTCTGCTACAACAGCGTCGAAGAGGGAATCGTGCAGCTCATAGTTAGTAGCTGCCGCCACAAAGTCTACTGGGGTAGCTGTCGAAGCGCCAAGATCATCCGTGGTGAGTTGCGTGTAGGCAATAACATTAGCGGGAGTGACCGTATGGAGCAATTTGCCCCCGTTAAGAGAACTCACCTCTAAGGTCCAGCCAGCGGTCGCGTTGTCTTGTAGGGCTAAGGTGCCCATGGGGTAAGCTAGCTCAGCAGCCCCACCGGTAATGGCTGTACCTGTCGCTGGCGTAAAGTCAATCGTGTTAACGGCTTGGACAGTACCGGTTGCTTCACCGTTGTCAGTGGCCGCTAGGGCAGCAGGGCCAGCGAGTAGAGATGCGCCGACGAGCAGGCTAGAAGCGATTAGGGTATTACGGAAAGTTTTAGCAAACATAATGAGTCTCCTGAAGTGGCAATCGTTTGCCTAAAGTGATTTTGTTTGCAGGGTATAGGGAAGGCCCCCTGCGGCCTAAATTCTGGGTTGGATCTAGAAATCCATTCCCCTTTGAAACTGAGGGAAAAACCTCTTCCTTAGCCAGAATTGCGGTAGCTTGCACTGAAGTAAAGAGATGACTGATTGAGTCTGTTAGCGAAAGTGCTAGTCGTTTCGTTCTTCGAATAGCAGATGGGTGAATCGCTTGCTCACAACCAGGCTTTTATCTCTTTCCTCCATGTCTACTACTTTAGTGGGTGTGACCAAATTAACCCCCGCTAATTGCACCTAAGTTTTGCTAGTTTATTTTCAGAACGTGAATTTTTTTACGTAATTATATTGAGATAGTTTCGAATAAAAACCCATCTGATTTATGCCGTCTAAATCTGACAAAAATACGCTGAAAAAGGAATTAAAAAGCCACGCTTTCTAACCTTATATCAACAATTTTAAGAACTTTCCGGATTCACGAAAAAGCATCTTTTTATCAAGACTAAAACAAGTCTGCAAAGAGATGTTAAATCCTTCCGGGTTGTCAGATCTGGACTGTTTGCCTGGTTTTTCGTAGAGTTTTCGACTTGTTCTTTGGGCATCATGCACCCAATCCACAGCGGCATCCTCTATCTCGCCATTCATACGTAATATGCATCACGCCGCGCAATGATGCACTAGCCCAAATCTTGCGGTGCGTTGGACTGGTGGCAAGGCACAACCTACAGCGTCGTTTATTTAAGGCGACCTACTTAGTGAAATTATTGCTGTCCTGCTCACAGGTTCAGATAGGGACGTTGCCAAATCTTATCTGCATACCCACGATTTGTAGGGGCATTGCAATGCAATGCCCCTACGAGGTATCGGTTTCGAGTCGGGGTTGTGTGACTCGGATTTAGGATGAGAGATGATCGCTTATCCCTAGTTAAATTAAATTTTTGAGGCCTACCCTAGAAAAGTTGCCGCTCGATTGTGCCAGTGGCGTTATCTAAAGTTAGCGGCCTGGCAAATAGATAGCCCTGGCCATACTCGCAATGCATAGCTACCAATAAATCGTGCTGCGCTGAGGTTTCTACTCCTTCGGCTACTACATTCATGCCCAGGGCGTGGGCCAGGGTAATAATGGCCTGAACGATCGCCGTTTTTTTAGTACCGGCTTCTAGCAGCGCAACAAATGACTGATCGACTTTGAGAGTGTTGAAATTAAACTGGTGCAAATAGTTAAGCGATGAGTAGCCCGTGCCAAAGTCATCCATGCTGACTTGAAGGCCGAGCTGCTGAAGCTCAGTCAAAATAGCGGTGGCTAAGCCAGTGTTGCCAATTAAAACGCTTTCGGTAATTTCGAGCTTGAGGCGATTGGGGGCAACCTCGGCTGTCTCTAGGCAGGTTTGAATGTGCTCGACCAAATTGGGCTGCAAAAAATGCTGGCTAGAGAGATTAACGCTAATGCTCAGGGGCGGTAGGTTGGGCCACCGCTGCTGCCACTGACGCATTTGTTCGCAGGCCGTCTGCAAACACCACTGATCGATGGCTACAATTAGCCCGGTTTCTTCGGCGAGGGGGATAAACTCTGCTGGAGAAATCATTCCACCCGTGGGGTGTTGCCAGCGCACCAGGGCCTCAAAGCCCACTAGCGTTTTGTCGCTCAAGGCCACAATCGGCTGGTAGTAAAGCACAAACTCTTGGTTCTGGATGGCTTTGCGCAGATCAATTTCGAGCTGAAGCCGGGCCACCACCCGATCGTGCATGGCGGGCTGAAAGCTCAAAATTTGTCCATGGCCCTGGCCCTTAGCCTGGTGCAGGGCCGTGTCAGCTTCTTGCACCAGCGCTTCGGGGGTGGTGTGGGCAGCACGACTCACAGAAATGCCCATGGAACAAGTGAGAAAGACCTCAGTGTGGTTGCAGTCGTAGGGGCGCTCAATTTCGTGGCGCAGGTTAGCGGCGATCGCCGTCGCGCTGTCTGCATCAGGCAGCTGCCGCAGCACAATGGCGAAGGTGTCTTCGCCCCAGTGGGCTAGCGCGTGGGCAGGTTTTAGGGCTTGGGCTAGGCGAAAGCTGATCTCTAGCAGCAGCTGATCACCGGCCTCGTGGCCCAGGCTGTCGTTAATGGCCTGAAACCGATCGATATTCACCAGCACCACCCCGGTCAGTTGGGCGGCCGACTCGTTGGTCAGCGCCTGGGTGAGCTCTTGCAAAAGGTGTCTGCGGTTGGGCAGCCCGGTCAGCGAGTCGTGCAGCTGAAGGTGATGCAGCAACTGCTCTAGCCGCCTTTGCTGGCCCTGGCTGTAGTCGGCCTGCCGCTGAAGCTCAATCAGTCTAACGCCCACCATGAGCTGAGCCGCCATCTGCTCTAGGTGAGCCATAATATCGACGACCCTGGGGGCAAAGGGCGATCGCCAAAACCCCATCAAGTGCCCCCAAATCTGCCCGTTGTACCACAGGGGAACAATCCAGCCGTTGTCCATGTGCTGAAGCTGTAAACTCTGCTCTAGGGCCGCGGGCAGCTGCCCTAGAGCGGTGGCGTCGAGACACTGGGTGTGTTCTGGGCCAGCCAGGCCCATTTCCCAGCGAAAATAGCGAGGGCAGACCTCCGGCGCAGGGCCATGGCTATAGGCTGTGGCCAGCAGGCAGTCATTGTCGTTAGCCGACCGCTGGCTCACGGCCACCACATCGGCGGCGATCGCCCCACAAATCTTGACCATGGCGGTTTGCAGCAGGTCAGACAGGGTTGAGCAGCGCTGCAGATAGGTACTAAACTCAGCGGCACAGTGGCGCAGGGGCTGGCAGGGGGCGGTGGTTACGGTGGGCTGAGCCGCCGCCGATTCAGCCGGGGGCACGAAGGGAATGCGCTGGTAGGCAGTGGTGAGAGACTGTGCCATGGCCTAGTAAGAAGTAGGGGTACGGGGAAAATGATGTCTGCAAGCCAGGGGGGCAAGGCAAAAAAAACCGGAGCAAGCTATAGCCTATTGATGAACCTAGCCTTGGCTTACTCCGGTAACGCACCTCTTAGACAGTTCTAGATTAGGCTTTGCAGATGGCTTTACCTATCAGGAAATGCCTGAGTCTGGGTCAGATTATTGCTGAGTTTGGCCTGGGTCGGGGGCGCACACCTGGGCCAGGGTAACCAGCAGGGTCGCGCTATCGGGCGAGTCTAGGGTGGTCACGGCGACCTCGCCGAGGTCGCCCTGGCCCAGGGCCACCAGGGGTAGCGCAGGCAAAATGTGCTGCATACGGCGCAGCATGGCTGTGCCGTTGAGGGTGGGTAGGGTCAAGTCTAAGACCACCGCTCCCAGCTCGGCCTGGTGCTGAATAAACAGGGCGATCGCATCGGCCCCATCCTCTGCCACCAGCACCCGGTAGCCGTAGCTCTCTAGCAGGGCGCGGTGCCACTCGCGGGCCGGGTCGTCGGCCATCACCAAAAGCACCAGGGCGTTGCCGCCCTCTAGCCCAGCGGGCATTGGGGTTGCAGTCAGCTCTGCGGGCGTTGCGATCGCCGGCAGGTACACCTCAACGGTGGTGCCGTGGCCGGGCCGGCTGGAGGTTTTGAGCCAGCCGCCGTGGCTTTTGACCAGCCCCTGAGCCGTGGAGAGCCCCAGCCCAGAATGACCCGCTTCGGCGCGGGTGGTAAAAAAGGGGTCGCAGCTGCGATCGCATACCGCCGGAGTCATCCCCGTGCCCGTATCGGTCACCGTCACGACCACGTAGGCCCCCGGCTTGATGTGGGGATGCTCAGGGGCTCCCCGCCACCACAGGTTGCGCGCCTCGAGGTGCAGGGTGCCACCCTCGGCCATGGCCTCAAACCCGTTGCGGCAGAGGTTCATAAACGTCTGGTGCAGCTGGATAGCGTTGGCATGCACCGTCCACAGGCGAGCCTGCCGCAGGCGTGAGGTCACGGTGAGGCCGGCAGGACAGATCTCTTGCAGGGTTTGCACCAGTTCCCCCAGCAGGTAGGCCAGCTGAATCTCCGCCCGCTGACCGCCCATACCCTGGGCAAAGGAGAGCACCTGATCGACCAAACTAACGCCCCGGTGGGCGCTGGTGTGAATGCGGTTGAGCCACTGCTGCTGCTGCTCGCTGTCGAGGGCGGGCTGCTTGAGCATTTCTGCCGCCAGCATAATTGGGGTGAGAATGTCGCTGAGGTCGTGGGCCATGCCCCCGGACAGGGTGCCAATGCTCTCTAGGTGGCGATCGTGCGATCGCTGGGCCTTGTGCAGCAGCTGGGCCTCCGCCTGCCGGTGGGCGTTTAGCTCCGCCTGCATCTGCTGGTGCAGCTCCGCCTGCTGAATGGCTAGACCGACCTGCACCGCCAGCTGCTGCATCATCTGTACCTCCGCCAGCCGCCAGGGGCGCGGCGCAGAGCACTGCTGGGCCACCAGCAGCCCCCACAGGCGATCGTGGGCCAGCAGTGGCACCACCAAATTGGCCCGCACCCCCAAGCCCTTGAGAAAATCTCGGTGGCAGGGGGTCAATTCTGCCTGATCCACATCGCCCACCGCCTGCACTCGGCCCTGGGTGTAGGCGCTGACCCATTTGTCGGCAAAGCACTCGTCGTAGACCTGCTGCCCCCGCAGCGACAGACAGCCGGGGGCGCAGTCTTCGACCTCCACCACTCCGCTCCAGTCGGGCTCAAAGCGAAACAAAAATACGCGCTCTACCTGCAACAGCTGCCGCACCTCAGACACCGTTGTCGGCAGCACTACCGCGAGATCTAAAGACTGGTGAATGCGTTGCAGCGAGCTAAACGCCTGCGCCAGGGGGTCGCTGTGCCCAGGCGCTGCCCTCAGGTCTGGCGACTCGGGCTCGGGCAGCGGACGGCGTGGCTCAAAGGCCGACCCCAGATAACGGGCGGGATGCGAATCAATATCATCAGCGCAGGTATATTTCATAGCCGCTTCTCTACTCTTTATGCCCCTGATTTCCAACTACTGTCGATGCCAATGAATACATCTACGGTAGGCAATAGAGCCCTGGCCTCGCATCAGGAAAACGCTGAGATTTACCTCCAGGTTGCCTGGTTAAGGGCTGTGCCGTGCTCCTAAAACGTGGGGTCGTGGCCAAAATCGAGGCAGTTGCCCTCGCGCCAGGTGCGCCCACTCTCTTCACAACTGCTGCGGTCTGCCTTAAAGGGAATTCCTGCCGGGGCTGCCTTGGGGTTAAACACCGCCGCTAAATCGACGCTGGTGATCTGCACCATTGCCAGCAGCGCCAAAATGCCCAGGCCCATGGTGCCAGCCATCACCAGCATGTTTGTCGGTGTCCAGAGGGGATGCTGGGCTGCATCTTGGCGACGGCGAGTTGCCGATCGCACTTCGGTACCGGCCAGCAGCACCAGGTAAATCCGGGTGATGCCCAGCGGCAGCGATAGGCGAATATTCACCGGGTGGCGGCGCGGCGTCAGGGCCACCTGCAACGCCCGCACCTGCGCGGGGCTAAAGGTCGCGGCTATCTCTGGGGCCATGCGGGCCAGCACGCTATCGCTGCTAATCGGGGCAGAATTGCTGAGTTTCATCGTCAGTCCTCAGGGGGAAAATACTCCAGACGCCCTTGGGCATCTAACAGCTGATTCCACCGTAGCGATCTGTCTGCGATCGCTCCATCAGCAAATCCCTGAGTTTGAGGTTCCTAAGACCTGAGGTTTGCGCCAATGCCCGTTTCCTGAGCGGAGTCGAAGCAACGGGCATTGGCAAAACAACTTCAGGAGAGACCCTCCCTCCTCGTCTGTTCGCTGACCCAGCCCCCAGCCAGTTCCTTAATCCAACACCACCAGCCCGGTGCGAATTGCGTAGCGCACCAGCCCGGCAATATCGTGAATATCGAGGCGATCCATCAGCTGAGTGCGGTGGGTTTCGACAGTTTTAGTGCTGATGTAGAGAATGTCGGCAATGTCTTTAGTGCTTTTGCCCTCGGCAATCAGCTGCAAAATTTCGCGCTGGCGGGGGGTAATTTGGTCGAGGGGGTTCTGGTCTTGGCTGAGGCGGCGGACGTAGTCGCTGACGACATACTTAGACACCGCCGGGCAGAGGTAGGTTTCTCCCCGGGCGATCGCCCGCAGGGCTAGCTCCAGCTCTTCGGTGCCGCTGTCTTTGAGCAGATAGCCGCTGGCCCCCGATCGCAGCGCCTGGTACACGTACTCTTCGTTGGCGTGCATCGACAAAATCAGCACCTTTACCTGGGGAAACTCGCGGGCAATGCGGGCGGTGGCCTCTAGCCCGTTCATCTCGGGCATGGCAATATCCATCAGCACAATCTGGGGTTTGAGGGTCTCGATCAGATGGAGGGCGTCGCGCCCGTTTTCGGCCTCGCCAATGACTTCAATGCCGTCAAGCTCTTCGACCAGCGATCGAAAGCCCGCCCGCACCAGGGTGTGATTGTCGGCAACTACCAGCTGAATCGTTGACATACCGGCCTCTGTTTTGACTTAAACCACGATTGTCCTGGTGCAGGCCAGGGTACTCCCAAGTCTACACAGATGACCGGTCGCAGTAACGGCAAGTTTGAAACGGGGCGGCGATCGCTACCCCCTTAGCCCAGCTGTAGCGAAAACCTGAGAACAAAACCTAGGCCAAAGGGCGGTCTACAGCAGACTCCTGAGGTATGGCCCCGGCGCACTTGGCTAGATTGGTAAAGAAGCTCAATGGCAAGCAGACCCATGGCCGTAACCTACTGGCGCGATGACTGTAAAACTCACCATCGCCAAATTGATGCAGACCACCGAGACCTGTTCAATATTTTGGCCCAGCTCCATCGATCTATTTTGCTAGAGCCCGATGGGGCCGAGGTCGAGGCGATCTTAGACCACTTGTTTAACGCCGCCATTGCCCACTGCGAGGCCGAAGAAGCGCTGATGGAAATCTACGCCTACCCCAACGCCAGTGCCCACACCGAGCAGCACGAAGCGCTGCTGGCTAAAATTCTGCGCCTCCGCCTCGGGGGCCACCCCCCCGAGGCAACATTGTCTATCGACCTCACCCACGATCTGGCCCAATGGCTCAGCCACCACATCTGGGCCTACGATCTCGAACTGGTGCAGTTTGTGCAAAACCAGCAGCAGCCCAACCGCTGCCTCGACCAATCCGTCGGCCTCCCCCACTCCGAACTCTGCTTAGACTAAGCGAGGGCGATCGCCTCGCTGACCTGGCCCGATCGCAATCTCAGGCCCCAATGGCGCAGAACTCAGGGATTTCCTGGAGACAGCCCTGTCGCCAGCCTCTATCGTAAGAGTTGGGAGTATTCAGCCCGAGGCTAGCCAGAGACAACGGTTTGAACCAGTGCCTTTACGGAGACCTGAGCGGGCGAACCGCAACATTTTGCTACCCCAAGCTGGGTACTCTCAAGGATATATCGCTGCCCTCGGGCGGGGTGCTGGTGGCAAGACCACACCCCGTCTCGCATCTCTGCCCCAAAGGGCGATGGTCTATGCAACCTGCACCGCTGCCCGCCAATGAAACCAGTCGTTTACAGGCGCTGTACGACTACGACATTCTCGACACGCCCCCGGCTGAGGGGTTTGATAACCTGACCCGACTGGCGGCGATGATCTGCGCCACGCCCATTGCGATGGTCAGCCTGATCGATCGACAACGGCAATGGTTCAAAGCCGGAGTCGGCCAGGTTGAAGCCATGGAAACGTCTCGCGAAATCGCTTTTTGTGCCCACGCCATTTTGCAGACAGAGCTAATGGAGGTGCCCGATGCCCTCCAGGATGAGCGTTTTTCTAACAATCCCTTGGTGGTAGGCGAGCTTAACCTGCGCTTCTACGCGAGCATGCCGTTGATCACGGCTGAGGGTTATGCCCTGGGCACCCTTTGCGTGATTGATCATGTGCCCCGCAGCCTTACCCCTGAGCAGCGCCAGGCCCTGGAGATATTGGCCGCTCAGGTGATCGATCAGCTTGAGCTGCATCGCCAGATTGCGGAGGCTCATCAGGCTGACCTAGAGCGTCAGCGCATGGAAGAAACCCTGCGTCTGCAAGAGCGGGCGATCGCCGCCAGCCGCAACGGCATTATCATTACCGACGCCCGCCAGCCCAACAACCCGGTGATCTACGTCAACCCGGCCTTCGAGCGCATTACCAGCTACTCTGCCGCCGAGGCTCTGGGGCAGAACTGCCGCTTTTTGCAGGGGCGCAACCGAGACCAGCCCGACCTGCAAACCCTGCGCCAGGCGGTGGCCGAAGGCCGAGACTGCACCGTAGAGGTGATCAACTGCCGCAAGGACGGTACGCAGTACTGGAACCACCTCAGTATTGCCCCCATTCGTGACCGCCAGGGTCAGCTGACTCACTTTATTGGCATTCAGACTGACATCAGCGATCGCAAACTCGCCGAAGCTCAGCTACAGCAGCACCTCCATGATCTCGAACAGGCCCGCTGCGCTGCCGAAGCCGCCAACCGGGCCAAAAGCGAATTTCTGGCCATGATGAGCCACGAAATTCGCACCCCCATGAATGCCGTCATCGGCATGACTGGCCTGCTGCTCGACACGCCCCTCACCGACCAGCAGCGCGACTTTGTCGAAACCACCCGCAACGCGAGCGATAGCCTGCTGACCATCATCAACGACATCCTCGACTTTTCAAAAATCGAGTCGGGCAAGCTGGAGCTAGAAACCCAGCCCTTTAACCTGCGCACCTGCCTGGAAGAAGCCCTAGATCTGCTGTCCGCCAAGGCCTCTGAGAAAGGGCTAGAGCTGGCTTACCTGCTGCCGACCCAGGTGCCCCAGTACCTGCTGGGCGATGTCAGCCGCCTGCGCCAGGTGCTGGTCAACCTGGTTAGCAACGCGATTAAGTTCACCCCCGCAGGGGAAGTGATTGTCTCGGTACAGGCCCATCCTCAGAGCGCCACCGGGCAGATGACGCTTCAGGTGGCCGTCAAAGACACCGGCATTGGCATTCCGACCGATCGGCTGCACCGGCTGTTTCAGCCCTTTTCTCAGGTGGATGCCTCGACCACCCGGCAGTTTGGCGGCACCGGGCTGGGCCTAGCCATTAGCCAGCGCCTGTGCGAGCTGATGGGCGGCAGCCTCTGGGTAGAGAGCACCGAGGGCCAGGGGTCAACCTTTTACTTCACGCTGCAGACCACCCTCGACCCCCAGCCGCCAGCCCCCACTGCGCTGGCTCCGACCACCATGCTCCAGGGTCGTCGCTTGCTGGTGGTCGATGACAACGCCACCAACCGCAAGATTCTTCAGCTTCAGCTCCAGGGGTGGGGCATGGCGGTGGTGACTGTAGATTCGGGCTTGGCGGCCCTAGAAGCGATTGAGACCCAGCGCTTTGACCTAGCCATTTTGGATATGCAAATGCCGAGTATGGACGGCCTGGCTCTAGCCCAGGCTCTGCACCGACGGTTCGCGGAGCGATCGCTGCCCCTGGTCATGCTGACCTCCCTGGGCTGGCACCAGGGTATGGCTCACCAGGGTCTATTTGCCGCCTACCTGACCAAACCCGTCAAGCAGGCCCAGCTGATGGAGGCCCTGGCCAACGCCCTGGCCGATCGCCCCGAGGCCGTGCGGGTGTCTCCCCGGCCCCGGCCGGCGCCGGTAGATGCCGACCTGGGGCGGCGGTGCCCCCGGCGCATTTTGCTGGCCGAAGACAACGTGGTCAATCAAAAGGTGGCTCTCCAGATTTTGCAGCGCCTGGGCTACCGAGCCGATGTGGCCGCCAACGGTCTGGAGGTGCTGGCCGCCCTCGACCAGCAGCCCTACGACCTGGTGCTGATGGATGTACAAATGCCTGAAATGGATGGCCTGGCCGCCGCTCGGCAGATCGTTCAGCGCTGGCCTACCCGTCGCCCTCGCCTGGTGGCCGTCACCGCCAACGCCATGCAGGGCGATCGCGAACAGTGCCTGCGGGCCGGCATGGATGACTACATCAGCAAACCGATTCGCCTAGAGGAATTAGTTCGGGTTCTGGAGGCCGGTAAGCCTGCCGCCGCCCCCGCCGTCGATTTGACAGCACTGCAATGCTTTGCCACCACCGTAGGCGGCGACGATGCTAAGTTTATGGCCGACTTGATTGCCAGCTACCTAGACAGCGCTGAACAACTCGTAGCTGACATGGGCACCGCCCTGGGGCAGAAAGACTGGTCCACTCTCCAGCGGGCGGCCCATACCCTCAAGTCGAGCAGCGCTTCCGTCAGTGCCGATGCCCTCTCCGACCTGTGCCGCGATCTGGAGGTGGTGCTGCGCCAAGACCCCAATGCGGCGGTTGCCGAACGGGTGGAGGCCATTCGTTATGCTCTAACCGACGTTAAAACGGCGCTACAGTCTGTCTTGGTTTCCCAGGAGGTAACCAGCCATGTCAGTCAACCCTGATTCAGCGGTCATTTTGGTGGCCGACGATGACCCATTTATTCGCCACATGCTGACCAGTTATCTGGAGCGCGAGGGCTATCAGGTGATCGAAGCGCCCCACGGCGAAGCGGCCCTCGACCTGTACTTTTATCACCTGCCCGATCTGGTGCTGCTTGATGCGCTGATGCCGGTGGTAGACGGCTTTGAGGTGTGTCGGCGCCTGCAGGCTCTGACCCAGGGCAACCTGGCTCCAGTGCTGATGATCACCGGCCTAGAGGACGAAAAATCGGTGGATCAGGCCTTTGAAATTGGGGTGGTGGACTATGTGACTAAACCGATTAACTGGGCGGTGCTGCGCCAGCGGGTGCGGCGGCTAATCTTGCAGCACCGGCTCGAAATTCAGCTGCGCGAAGCTAACCATCGGCTCCAAAAGCTGACCATGATCGACAGCCTCACCCAGGTTGCCAACCGCCGTCGCTTTGATGAATACCTGCTGCAAGAGTGGGGGCGGGGTGTGCGCGAGAGCCTGCCCCTGTCGCTGGTGATCTGCGACATTGACAATTTCAAAAACTACAATGACCACTACGGTCACCAGGCGGGCGATCGCTGCCTTCAGGAAGTGGCCAAAACCCTTAACCAGTGCATTAGTCGCCCCGCCGATCTGGTCACCCGCTACGGCGGCGAAGAATTTGCGGTAATTTTGCCCAACACCACGATGGAGGGGGCTACTACAGTCAGCCAACGGCTGGTGCAGGGCATTCAGCAGCGGGAATTGCCCCACGACACAGCGCCCCAGGCTATCGTCACCGTTAGCTGCGGCGTGGCCAATGTACTACCCATGGCCGACTACCTGCCCTCTGACCTAGTGTTTACCGCCGACCAGGCTCTCTACCAGGCTAAGGCCCAAGGCCGCAACCAGTACCAGGCCATCTACGTCATGCCCCCCGCCGCCAAGCAGTCGATGCCCCCAGGGGCGGCTAGCGCTATGCCTATCCTTCGATCTCTTTGGCCTGAGGCTTGATGGCCTGACCCACAAAAAATTTGTTGAGCGCAGTGGACACGATCGACAGCACGATGGGGCCGACGATAAACGCCCAGAAGCCGTGCACCGCAAAGCCTGGGGTCACCAGCGATGCCAGCCAAAAGCAAATGCCGTTGACCACCAGCGAAAATAAGCCAAGAGTCAAGATAGTAATGGGCAGCGACAGAATAAACAGCACTGGCTTAATGATGCCGTTGACGATGCCGATGGCAATCGCCGCCACCATTGCCGCTGGAAAATTGGCCAGCACCACGCCGGGAAAAATGGCGTCTACCAACAGCAGCGACAGCGCCGTAGCCAAAATACTGAGCAGGTAAAGCAGCATCGGTGAATCTCCTTAATGACAGGACTGAAGGAACAACCGTAGGCACAATCCGCTGGCATTAGGCTGTATTCTCTCACAGGAACTTTGGGGGCAAAAGAGCCTGTCTGCAATTCGCGAAGCGATCCGTCCCGGAATCGCCCCACCATATGAGGCATTTCTTAACAGAGCTGGATCCCGGCCGATCGCCCCCTGCCGCCTACCTGCAAAAATGCTAATCTTCTAGGCCCAATACTGAAACAGTCCCTGAGTTAGCTATGGCTCCAGTCTCTGCCCCCACTGCCATGGTGGTCTGCCCCCACTACCTGGCCTCCACCGCTGGGCTAAACGTGCTGAGTCAAGGGGGCAATGCGGTCGATGCGGCGATCGCGACCCAGGCCGCCCTATCCGCGGTTTACCCCGCCATGACTGGGCTCGGCGGCGATGGGTTTTGGCTGGGCTACCAGGCTAGAACTGGCCAGCTCTACGGCCTCAACGGCTCGGGTCGGGCGGGGGCGAGCTGCGATCGCGATCGCTTCTCCCATTTGGGACTAGACAGTATTCCCCAGCGTGGCCCCCAGGCGGTGATCACGGTGCCGGGGGGCGTCTCGGCCTGGGGTGAAATGCACCAGCGCTTTGGCCGCCTGCCCTGGTCCGACCTGCTGGTGCCTGCGATCGCCCTGGCTGAGCAGGGCTACCCCTGCTCCAAATCCCAGGCCCACTGGACGCGGGTTAACGCTGAATTTTTGCAGGCCTACGGTGGTGAAAACAATCCCTTTTTGCCAGGGGGTGAGGTACCTGCTGCTGGGGAAAAAGTGGCCAACGCACCGCTGGGGAAGACTCTACGCCGCCTGGCCAGCGTAGGTTTCCAGGATTTCTATCAGGGTCAAATCGCTGAACAGATCGTGGACTACCTGGGCGATCTGGGTGGCTGGCTCACCCGCAACGACTTCGCCCGCCACAGCGCCACCTGGGTAGACCCCATCAGCACCCCCTACCGGGGTCACCAGGTCTTCCAGCTACCCCCCAATACCCAGGGTTTTACGGTGCTACAAATGCTGAATGTGCTGGAAGGGTTTAACCTGCACACCGTGGGCCACGGCACCGCCGACTACCACCACCTGCTGGTGGAGGCCACCAAGCTGGCCTTTGCCGATCGCGATCGCTGGCTGGGCGACCCCGACTTTAACGACATTCCGCTAGGGGAGCTGATCTCGAAGTCCTACGGCGATCGCCGCCGCGCCCGGCTGAGCATGGCCGTAGCGCAGAATTATTCCACCTCAGCCTGCGGTGGCGATACGGTCTACATCGCTGTAGTAGACGGCGAAGGCAACGCCGTATCGACTATTCAAAGTCTGTATTTCGACTTTGGGGCGGCGGTGGTGCCGCCTGAGCTGGGTTTTCCGCTGCAAAACCGTGGCGCACTGTTTTCCCTCGACCCCAACCATCCCAACAGTCTGGAACCCGGCAAGCGTCCCTTTCACACGCTGATGCCCGGTCTGGTACTCAAGAACGGCAGACCATACCTAGTGGTGGGCACCATGGGCGGCGAGGGCCAGCCCCAGACCCAGCTGGCCCTACTGACCAGAATGCTGGATTTTGGCTATTCTCCCCAAACGGCGATCGATCTGCCCCGCTGGCTGTGGGGTCGCACCTGGGGCGAAGCCTCTACCCGCCTGGCGATGGAAAATCGGATTCCCGCTGAGATTCGCCACGCTTTAGAACGCCGGGGGCACCAGGTCACTGCCGCCCCTGCCTGGGCTGAGCAAATGGGCCACGCCCACGCGATTCAGGTGAATGCAAACGGGCTGTTGGGCGGGTGCGATCGCCGCAGTGAGGGCGCGATCGCGTGCCTGTAAAGCTGCCTCTTACCGGCCCAGCACCGCCGCGCCTTCGTAGAAAAAGATGCCCGCCACGCAGCCGGTCATCAGGGTGGCCAGGGTGCCTGCCCACAGCGCCTTCCAGGCGACTTCGCTGATGTCTTTGCGGCGGGAGGGCACCAGGGTCGAGAGACCGCCGACGAAGATGCCCACCGAGGGCAGGTGGGCAAAGCCGCAGAGCGCGTAGCTGACAATTACCAAGGCGCGATCGCTCAGGGTGCCCTCGGCGGCGGCATTGGCCAGGCTGATGTAGGGCGGAATCGCCGTTTCTAAAAACCGTCGCCCAATTAGCTGCGACGACAGCCACAGCTCTGGCCAGTCGAGGGAAACCCCGGTGAGAAAGGTCAAAGGCAAAAACAGCACCCCCATAATGTTTCGCAGGGTGACCACGCTAAACACCTGACCAATCGCCCGCCACAGGCCAAAGTCACTGGTGGCGAGCGATGCTAGCTGGGCAAAAACTAGGTCGAGCAGGGCAATCAAGCCCAGAATGGCGATCAGGGCGGCGACGATGCCCACGGCCATTTTGACCCCGTCCAGGGCACCCAAAATCAGGCTGTCCATGGGGCTTTGGCGCTCCTCTTCGGCCATATCGATCGCAGGCACCTTGCCCAGGGTTTCGGGCGTTTCGGTTTCGGGCACCAAAATTTTGGCGAGCACAAAACAGGCCGGAATCGTCAGCACCGAGGCCGACATCAGGTGGCCAGCGATGGAGGGAAAAATCGGCCGTAGGTATCCGGCGTAGAGGCCCAGCACCGTGGAAGCAATGGAGCCAAAGCAGGAGGCAAGAATGGCGCACAGCTCGCTGCGGGTCATGCGTTCGAGGAAGGGCTTAATGGCGATCGCCGACTCGATGCCGACAAAAATATTCGCCGCCCCCGCTAGGGCCTCGGCCCCGCTGATGTTCATCGCCCAGCGAAAGAAGCGGGCAAACACCCGCACGATGGGCTGCACCACCCCCAGGTTGTACAGCAGCGAGAAAATGGCGGCAAAGAACACCACCTGGGGCAGCGAGCGAAAGGCAAAAATGTAGCCCAGGTTGAGGTTATCGGTTCCTAGGCGATCGCCCGGCACGGCGGTAAAGGGCGGCGTCAGGGCGCGGGCAATCCAGCGTCCTGCCCCGGCGGGGCCAACGGGTTGGTTAAAATCGGGCACAAAAATGGGGCCA
Source organism: Leptolyngbya sp. CCNP1308 (assembly GCF_034932455.1). Classification (NCBI taxonomy): domain Bacteria; kingdom Bacillati; phylum Cyanobacteriota; class Cyanophyceae; order Leptolyngbyales; family Leptolyngbyaceae; genus Leptolyngbya; species Leptolyngbya sp. CCNP1308. The sequence continues at coordinate 155,883 of NZ_JAYGIH010000035.1, forward strand.
AACAAAAACCGCGCCCCGGCATCCGACGCATCGATTAGGGCGTTGAGTAGGGAGCTGAGCCACACCACCAGCTCGCGGGTAAAGGGCAGCAAAAACACCAGCAGCCCCACCAAAAGCTGAATGCCAATGCCCCATTGGATGACCTTCCACGGCACCCGCCGTCGATCTTCTGACCCCAGCCAGGCGATAAAGCAAAGGCCAAATATACCCAGCAGCGAAATTAAGCGCAGTGCCATGCGGTGCTCATTCTCCTTTTGGTCTCAAATTCGCGAGCCTGCCACCGATTATGCCGAAGAACGTCGCTAGCGAAGCGCCCTGCCCCAGAACTTAACCAATTGAGGGTTTGAAGATTAGTTGAACTTGCCAACCTCCCTCCACCTCTGCGCCAGACCAGATCCCCCGGCGCGATGATCAAACTTCAAGACCTCAGACTCCGCCCCTAGCCCATAATAGAACTGACCCACCGCTCCACCCTATGGAAGCTTTTTCCCCTTTTCCGCCCGACTGGGCCGAGTCGGCCACCCACGCCACCGAGTTTTGCTGCCCCCAGTGCGGGGCCGAGAGTCGCCAAGCCAAAGCCGTTTGGATCAACCGGCGATCGCCCGTCTACGGGGCCGATCACCGCCGCAAATGGCAAGAGTTTTACCACTGCGGCGAATGCGGAACGCCCTGGTGGGCCTGGAGCAGCGATCGCCCCCCGTCGCCCTACGGCACCCTCGACGAGGATGACGATCGGGATCTGTTTTAGGCGATTTTGGGCGCAGTTGATCCCCCTATTTCACCAGCGTTCGAACATTCCAGCGTTCAAACCCTCAAACGCCCTTTACTGATGACCCCTAACCCAGCCCCGCCGACCATTCACGTTTTCGGCAGCTTAAATATGGATCTGGTCTGCCGTACGCCGCGCCTGCCCCAGCCGGGGGAAACGATTTTGGGTACCCACTTCGAAACGCTCCCCGGCGGCAAGGGGGCCAACCAGGCGGTGGCGGCGGCGCGCCTGGGGGCATCGACGGCGATGGTCGGTCGGGTGGGGGAGGATGACTTTGGTCGCCAGCTCATCCAGGGGTTGCAGCAGGCGGGGGTAGAGGCCAGGGGGGTGGCGATGGATGCGGGGGCACCGACGGGGGTGGCGGCGATCGCTGTCGATGAGGCGGGTCGTAACACCATCGTTGTGGTGCCCGGTGCCAACGGTCGCGTTGGCGATGACGACATCGATCGCCTCGCAACCCGGCTGCGGCCCGGCGACCTGGTGCTGCTCCAGTTTGAAGTGCCCCTGCTAGCGGTGATGGCCGCCGCCAAAGCCGCCAAAGCCCAGGGGGCCAGGGTGATTGTTGACCCCGCCCCCGCCCGCGATGACCTCCCTGCCGAGTTCTTTAAGACGGTCGATATTCTCACCCCTAACCAGATCGAAGTCAGTCAGATCACCGGGCTGAGCGTGACCGACATCCCCACCGCCACAGAGGCGGGCCGCCAGCTGGTGCAGCGCGGGGTGGCGATCGCGATCGTCAAGTTGGGGGAACTGGGCGCTGTCGTCGCGGCGGGCGATCGCACCTTCCACCAGCCCGCCCTGCCGGTCAAGGCGGTGGACACCGTGGCCGCTGGGGATGCCTTTAATGGCGGCCTGGCCGCAGCCCTGGCCGAAGCTATGGATCTGGAGGCGGCGGTGGAGTTTGCCAGCGCCGTAGCCGCCGCGTCGGTGATGGTGCCGGGGGCGCAGTCGTCGATGCCCGAGCGATCGCAGGTAGCGGCCCTGGGCAGGGATCTCAAACATTGCTAGCAGCGGCTCCGACGCTCAGCTGTGCTCAGAATCTGCCAAACTTAGAGGCAACCTCGCAATTGATAGCATGGTACGAATCAAAGCCCAGGACTGGCAGACAGAATTTGACGATTTAATGCGCGGCATTGCCGGGGCATTTTTGTTTGGTGCCCCTTTTCTCTACACCATGGAGGTGTGGTGGAAGGGCAATTTCACCTCGCCGCCGCGCATGATGCTGATTTTGGGGATAGCTTACCTAGGCCTTGTGCTGCTCAACATCAAAGGTGGATTTCGGGCCGAGCAGCCCCGCAGCCGCGCCCAAATTTTGGTCGAAAGTGCTGAAGGGCTTGCGATCGCCCTCTTCACCGCTACCCTGAGTCTGACGCTGCTTGACATTGTTCACTTTGATGCTGGCATAGACGCCATTATGGGTCGGTTGATTACCCTGTCGCTGCCCTTTTCCATTGGGGTTGGTATTGCTAACAACCTATTGCTGAAAATCGATGACGACGAGGCTGACCCCGCCAAACAGCGCGAGCCTCAGAACGACCACCCCTGGCGGAGCACACTGTCGGATGCCGGGGCAGCGTTTCTAGGAGCCATCGTCGTAGGCTCCTCGATCGCCCCCACCGATGAAATTCCCATGATTTCCAGCTCCCTAGAGCCCGCGCGCCTGCTGCTGATTATGGCCAGCTCACTGCTGCTGTCGTACATCATTGTGTTTGAGGCCAATTTTGGCGCTCAGCGGCGGCGGCGATCGCAGTCCGGCTTTTTTCAAAGGCCGATTAGCGAGACCGTGGCGGCTTACCTGATTGCCCTAGCCACTGGGATGCTCATGCTGTGGTTGTTTCAAGGGGTGCGCGTGGGCGACCCGATCAACCAATGGGTGAGCTATAGCATCATATTGGGTCTGCCCTGTACCATCGGCGGTGCGGCAGGCCGCCTAGCCGTATAACCCCTAAACCCATATGTCTGAAAAGCCCATCCGCAATCGAGCTGAATGGTTTTCCCTCGGCATTTCCCTGGCGCTGCTGTCGGCGGTGATTGCCACGGTGGCCTCGCTGTGGCTCAACCCATCGCTCAAACCCGCCGAGTTTACGGTGGAACCGGGCAAAGTGCGGGCCGCCAATGACCACTACTACCTGCCTGTCACCATCAAAAACGAGGGCGACGCCACCGCCGCCGAGGTCACCGTCGAAGGCACGCTAGAGACAACTAGCCCTGAAGAAGTCGCCAACACCACCTTCGACTTCATCCCCGCCCGCTCCGAGGCCGAGGGAGTACTGATCTTTAGCTCAGATCCGGCGGCGGCGGCGGTGCGCGTTGTCAGCTATCAAGAACCTTAGGCAATATCACTGGTGCGATCGCTCGACAAACTCTTGCCATAGACCATAGGCCGATCGCCCCACCATAACGCTCGCCAGTCCTAAAGGAATTGACAGCAGGCCAAACCACAGGCGGAGCTGCTGACCCTGCTGGCGAAATTCATCCTCAGTGCCAAAAACTACCTGGAGGCGATCGCCCAACGGGTCGGCCAGCTGATTGCCCTGGGGCGTAGCTTCTACCTTGGCAATCACCACCACAGCCTGCCCCTGGGGAATCACCTGGCGCTCCAGGTCGATATACACACTCTCGGCACTGCCCCAAACCTCGCGATCGAGCGGAAAAACCTGGTCGCCATACTCGATCGCCACGGGGCGGCTGGTGCGAGCTGAGTCGCCCTGCCACACAATGCGGGGCACTGGCTGGCTGGCGTCTTCATCTTCCATGGGCAGTACCGCCAGATCAAAGGCCAAGGGAATGCGGCGATCGCCATCGGAGAGAAATACAGGGGCAGCGGTCTCTTCCCAGAGAAACAGGGTTTCGCGCAGCGGTTCCTCCGAGTCTGCCGGCCCCCGTGCCGCAATCTGCAAGCGGCCCCGAATCACCCGCCGCGCCGCATCGTCGGGCATGGTCGGTGGGTTAGCGGCGACTAAATAGCCCTCCAGCTTTACCGGGTCAGGGCGATCGCTCCCCGCTTCGATCGCGGCAGCGATCGATATCGCATCGAATTCGGTCAGTTCCTGGGCGGGCCGCAGGGTCAGCCCCAACCCCGATACGATCGCCATGGCCGCAGCGGTCAGCCCCAGACTAAACGCCCCAAACGAACGCATCTGAAACTGCTCGTACTCCCGATAGGTAACATTGCGGGGAATATCGCGAAACCATTGATAGCGAACCCGTTTTCGGCCCATAGGTGGTGTTCTTTGCTACTCTCAACCGCAGCCTATCACAGCGGTGAATCATCGCGATGACGACGCCATTTCTCCGTAGCTCATCTGCACCACACAGTTTTTTCCCTGGGCTTTGGCCTGGTAAAGCCCCTGATCGGCGAGGGCAATTAACGTCTCAAACGACAGCGTATCCTGGGGCACCACCGTGGCCATGCCAAAGCTCAGGGTCACCAGGTTGCTAGCCTGGGAGGTGGGATGGGGCAGCCCCAGAACGGCGATCCTGGCCTGGATGGCTTTGGCTACGGCGATCGCCCCCTCGGAAGTGGTATTTGGCAAAATAACCGCAAACTCTTCACCACCGTAACGGGCCACCAAATCTGAGGGCCGTTTAGAGGATTGAGCAATGGCGCTGGCCACCTGTCGCAGGGCGTCATCTCCAGCTAAATGCCCGTAGGTATCGTTGTAGAGCTTAAAGCAGTCGACATCACACAGAATTAAGGACAGGGGCCCTTGCTCTTGGGCCAGCCGTAGCCACTCGGCGCTCAGTCGCTCGTCGAAGCAGCGACGATTGGCCACCTGGGTCAACCCATCGACCTCAGCCAGACGCTGAAGCTCTTGATTGGCGGTTTGCAGCTGGTGGTAAAGCTCCGACTGCTGAATGGCGATCGCCGCCTGACTGGCCAGCTGATAGAACAAATTCACTTCCGACTGCTGCCACTGCCGGGTGTGGCTACACTGGTGCGCAATTAAAAGCCCCCACAACTGCTCTTTTTGCAAGATGGGCACAACTAAATTTGCCCGAATGTTTAAGCTCCTCAGCATTTCCACGTGACAGGGTTGCAGCCCTGCGGTTTCAATGTTTTCGATCGCCCGAGTATTGCCCTGCTGGTAGTAATCCGCGTGGGTGGTCTGAAAGCAGGTATCCATCACGTGGAAGCCCAAAATAGATGAACTTTCTTCTGCCAGAGACTCCACCGCCACTAGCCCACTCCAGTCGGGTTCAAATCGATAAATTACCACTCGGTCTACCTCAAACAGCTGCCGCACCTCATCGGCGGTGGTTTGCAGAATTTCGGTTAGATCTAACGACTGCCGAATGCGCTGGGTGACCGCCGCCACAATGCGCTCAGACTCGCTTTGACGCTGCACCGAGGCATCCCCCAGCGCCCCAGCATCTCGAACCACATCTCGAACCACCGGCTTGGGGTCGAAGCGAGGCGTTGTCTTGACCGGCACCGCCGCCGGTTTGGCAATTAAGTAGCCTTGGGCAAAATCTGCGCCGCGCTCCTGGAGCCAGTTCAGCTCTTCAACGCATTCGATGCCTTCTGCCACCGTTTGAATATTTAGCTTCTGAGCAATTTCCAGCAGTTTTTCAGTAATAGACGCTTTATAGAGATCGAGATGGACATTGCGAATCAGCTCCATATCCAGCTTGATAAAGTCGGGGCGCAGCTGGTGCAGCAGATTTAAGCCAGAATACCCCGACCCCAGATCGTCTAGCGCCACAGCAAACCCGGCGTCCCGATAGTATTTCAGCACCGTTTGCAAGTGCTCTAAATCTTGAGGATTGTCGGACTCTACTACTTCAAAGACAACCTGATCATGGCGAATGTTAGCCCGGTCGATGGCCTCTACGGTGCTCCGCAGGCAAGACACCGGGTCGTACAGCGCTGTTGGGGTAAAGTTGACAAAAATGCGCCCGGTGAGCTGGTGCTGACTGGCATGGGCGATCGCGCTCAGCCGGGCGACCCGGTCTAGCTGCGGCAGCAGTCCGGCCTCCGCCGCTAGCTCAAATATGGCGCTGGGCATAACCATATTGCCCTGGTGGTCAAGCCCGCGCAGCAGCGACTCGTAACCATAAATCTGCGACGTATCCTGCATCGAGACGATGGGCTGAAAGTGGCTGGTAACGCGGTTATCCGCCAGCATATCTACTAGCCAGTCTGACTGACTGTAGGTAATAAAACGCTGTAGCGACGCAATCTCGCTAAAGTCCTCTAGCTGCGGCTGAATCGCCCCGCGCACAAACAACACCTGGGTTTCCTTAAGCTCCCGAGGGGCCACCAGCTGGGCCAAATGGCAGGCAATTTCCTGGGCCTGCCCCGGTTTGCAGGCAATGCTCAACCCAGGTCGTTCCTGCATGGGTTCAAACGCCAGTGCCGCCTGCTTTAAAAACGGCAGTACTTTAGTCAGGGTGTGGGGAACTGGAAACCAGAGATAGAGCTGACCAGACTCTTTCGCCTGGCACCGACCGATTTGATGACAAGCACAGGTCTTAGCGACAGAAAATCCCATGGGGTTGAGTCCGCAATCAAGCTATTTATCGGATCGAGTATTCCCATTTGGCCCTAGGGTTACGCTAGAAAAGCACCGATTCGGTCAAATAGCGCACACTCGCTGCGGCCCGATTGACTTCAAACCCCGCGCACCACCCGGCAGGGGTTGCCCACGGCAACCACGCTGGCCGGAATCGACTTGCTCACCACGCTACCCGCGCCGATGGTGGTGTTGTCGCCAATGGTCACTCCTGGGCAGACAATGACGCCGCCCCCCAGCCACACGTTATTGCCGATGACGATGGGGGCCGCCAGCTCTAAACCGGTCAGCCGCACGGCGGGGTCGGTGGGGTGGTAGGCGGTATAGATCTGCACATTCGGCGCAATCAGCACGTTGTCGCCCAGCGTCACCCAGTTGCAGTCGAGAATGGTGCAGTAGGCGTTGATGTAGAGGTTTTTGCCGGCTCGAATGTGGCTGCCGTAGTCGCAGAAAAAGGGCGGGGTAATCTCGAAGTTGTGGCCAATGGTGTGGAAGAGCGATCGCACCACCGCCTGCCGCACTTCAAGCTCCCCAGGCCGGGCCTGGTTGAACAGGTACAGCTGTTCCTGGGCCTGCCGCCGCCGCGCCACCAGCTCCGGATCGAAGCCTAGATATAGCTCATTGGCCAGCATCTTTTCCCGCTCGGTTTTCACCATCGCGACTCCCCCTCTCTAGACCAAGACTCTAGGGTACTGTGAGAACTCTAGAATCTTGGTCTACTTAAGGATTGAGGTCATCCCGTCATGCAACGATGACGGCGATCGGCCCGCCCCCCGGTGGCCCCTGGTGCTCGCTGCCGCCCGACACATAGATCATCGGGTCTTGCACAACGGCGGCGATCGCCGCCCCCACCACCGCCCTGGCCATGCGGGTATGGTTGATATCAGAGTCGTCGAGCATGGTGTGGCGGTGCCCGAGCAGCTGCCCCGAGGGGTCGGCTTCGGCCTTAGCAAACACATTCACGATCTGGCCGCCGTCACTTACTCCCCCGGCGCTGTGGATAGCCAGATCGACAGCGGCGATATCGAGGGCGTGGGCCATGACGCTGTGGCCAATGCGGTAGCGGCTGTGGGACTGAGGGGCATTGCCCAGCACCAAAATTTCGCAGTTTTGTAGCTCGACCCCCGCCGAGGTCGAAGCCACGGATGAATAGAGGCGGTAGTTGTGGCAAATGTCGGCGGCGGTCAGATCGCCCCGCTGCACCTCGCCCAGGGCCAGGGCCACCCCAAGGGCCGAGGCCCCCCGCGAGTAGGCCATCGACTTATAGCTGTCCTGGGTGATGGCCGCCTGGGTGTGGTGCGCCGCTGTAATCAGCGGGCATTTAATCTGCACGAAGTGAACTGCCTCGGCGGTGAGGCCAGCAGATGCGATCGCCCGCTCTACCCCCGCCGCCACCTCCACCACCATTGTCAACGTGCCAATTTCATCGGTCGAGAAGTCGCGGGTGTGGCAAACCCCCAGGGCCAGCCCGGTTTGAGTCGCCCCCGTCAGCCCCTTGCTCTGGCGAGTAAACACCGTCATGTGAGGGCTTAGCACCCCCTCAGTGCCCCCCGACATGACAAACACCACCTGGTCGGTCAGCTCGTCGCCGATCAGCCCCCGCAGGTAGCCCTTTAGCGTGGCCACCGCAAATCCACGGGTGAAATCATTCACGCAGCCGTTGCCCTCGGTTTTGCCCAAAATCGCCACGATGGTTTTGGGGTCTAGCGTCCCCTGCTGCACTAGTGCGGCTAGACCGCTCAGGTCGTCGGGGCCACTCTGGGCGATCTTAAACACATCAACTTTCATCGCCGATAACCTTCCCCATTGAGTTTAGTGGGCTGCGATCGCACAAAACCCCGGCTCCCTAAGAAACCGGGGTTCCATCACCCCCCTTTTTAAGGGGGGCAGGGGGAATCTAACCCACCAGCTCCTTCACCTTGGCCATGATGCCATCGGGGTCAATGCCCTGGTGAATGAACTGCTCCCACAGGCCACCACTGCCCTCGTGGTGTGTGCCGATGAAGGCAAACTTGGGCGTATAGCCCCGCTCCAGCAGCCAGGAGCCAAACCGGCTGCCCAGGCCCGTCTTGCGGTTAAAGGCCTCGGTCACCAGCACAAAGGGAGCCTTGCCTACCTTGGCCATGGTCTCTTCATCAATGACGTTCAGGGTGGACTTGTTGATCAGGCCCACGTCAATGCCTTCCTGCTTCAGTCGCTCGACCGCGTCGAGGGCGCGGTAGACTGAGTCGCCAAAGGTGACGATATAGCCCGCCGTGCCTTCCCGAATGACCTCGTCTTTGCCAGGGGTAAAGGTGTAGTCGCCGCCAAACATCTCGTTGCCGTCAGCATCCAGAATCATCGGCACCTTCGAGCGGGTTGAGAAGATGAAGCGCAGACCGGGGTCGTGGAACACCTTCTTGACGCAGGCCTTCATCTGGTTGGGGTCGGCGGGGAAGTAGAGCTTGGTGTCGTAGCCGTCATTCAAGCCGTTGTCGGCAAAGAAGTTGTTGAGGCCGAAATGGCAGGTGTTGTCGGCCATGTCGTCAATGCCCGAGTGGGAGAAGTGGCACAGCAGGTTGGAGTAGTTCAACCGCGCCATGGTGATCTCAGAAATGCACATCTCCAAAAAGGCGGCGAAGGTGGCGAACACGCCCTGCTTGCCCTTGGCCATACCAAAGCCCGCTGCTGCCGACAGGTTGCCCCGCTCCATAATGCCGCCGCTGATGAAGATCTCAGGGTAGGCCTTGCGAATTTGGGCCAGGCCGCAGGAGCCTTCCAGATCGCTATCGACCACCAGCACGCTTTCCTTGCGGGCCATTTCATCTATCTCGCCCAGCACTTCGACCATGGCGTCGCCAAACACGTTGCGGTTCGCGCCTACGTTTTTGCTAGAGCCCATGAACTCGTAGGTGTTCTTGGGGGTCTCGATGCCTTCGAGAATTTCGACCGCTGCGGTGTGGCCCTTGGCGGTGAGGTAGGCGATCGCCGCTTTCACCGAGATCACATCGTGGCCGTGGGTGCTGCCCTCAATGCCCTCAATGCCCACCGCCATCGCCCGCTTGTTGATCACCGCTACCGGACCGGGTGTGTTGATCGCCTTGCAGATGTTAGCGTAGAGGCCGTCCAGGTCTTCGCCGTCGCCTTCGAGCACCGTGAGGCCGTGGCCCTCCAGGGTTTTCTTGACGCTGTAGCCGCCCATGTACTGGGAGGGGTGACCGGCGATCGTCACATCGTTGTCATCCACCAAAATCTTGACATTGACGTGGTTTGCCACCGCAAAGCGGGCCGCCTCAGCGTCGTCGCCCTCCTGCTGGGCACCGTCAGACCCCAGGCAGAAGGCGACTTTGCCGGGGTTAGCCAGGGCCACACCGTTGACGTAGGGCCACATGTGGCCTAGACGACCCGAGCTAAACTTGACGCCGGGGGTCAGCCCCAGCTCGGGGTGGCCGGGCAACTTTTCGTTGGCGGCACGGTACTGCATCAGCTGCTCGGCGGGCATGTCGCCGTTGAGCACCGACATTAGATACTGGGTGGCCACCCGGTGGCCCGCTTCGTCAAAGAAAATCGGCACGTACTTGTCGCCCGCGCCGCGAAACAGGGCATCGAGAATCATCACCTCGGGCACGGTGTCGTAGGGGCCGCCAGTGTGACCGCCCACGCCTCGCGCTGCGCCGGTCGCAGTAAAGAACACGATCGCATCCCGACACAGCTGAATGTTGGCCTTGAGGGCGCTGCGCTGCTCGTCGGTGAGGGTGGGGTTAGACGCATCGAGGGAAATTCGCTGGTATGCGCCCAGGTCAATGGGAAAGCTTGTCATAGTGTTTCATCCTATAGGCTGGTGAGAGGGAAGCGTGGAGCAAGATGAGGTTTTTCATATAGAGCAAGTCCACCGCTCAAGTTTGGATAGCAAAAATCCACTACCTCCATCATTCAATACTCTGGCAAGGCTGTGAAGTTTTATTCGGTAAGAGTTGGTTAAGGGAGTGGGGGGTGGATGGGTGAGGGGTGTTTTGATTATCCGTAGGGTGGGTTAGGCGGCCCAAGACTCTGCCACCCCTGCCCCGCCGTAACCCACCGCTCACCTATCAAGAGAAACTTGGTCTCTGGATCGGTGGCAAAATGCTCGTTTGAAAGCAAGAAATCCCAGAACTGGTAGCTAAAATTAGCTTAATCCCAGCGGGTTAGTCCATGACCGATATTCTCACCGGCATCTATAACGCGGTAGACCCTTTTCGGCCTTTAGAACCGGGCGACCCGGCCTATGTCGATTGCGAAGCCGAGCGGGGTGATGCCAATGTGCTGCTCGACCTGGGGCCAGAAATTATTCGCTCTGAGCGTTACACCTGCCAGCTTTACGCCGGGCACCGGGGGGCTGGCAAATCAACAGAGCTATTGCGCCTCAAGGCCGATCTGGGATCTAAAGGCTGTTTCGTCGTCTACTTTGCCGCCGTGGGCGAAGACGGCGACATTGACCCCCAAGACGTGCAGTACACCGACATTCTGCTGGCCTGCACCCGTCACTTGTTGGAAACGCTCACAACCGCTGACCCGGCTCCGTTGGTGAGCTGGTTCAAAGATCGGGGCAAAGCGCTCTATGACCTAGGGCAAACCCAAGTACAAATGGATTCGGTAAATGTGAACGTACTGGCCAGCCAGTTTGCCTCTATGACTGCCAACATTCGTGCAGTACCCAGTGAGCGCAAAAAAATTCGCGACTTGGTGAACCCCCACACCGTTACCTTGGTCAAAGCGCTCAACGAATTTATTGCCGATGGCAATCGCAAGCTTCCGGAGGGCAAAACCCAGCTCGTGGTGATTGCTGACAACCTAGACCGCATCGTGCCCGTCTATGAAGACAATGGCCGCAGCAACCACGACGAAATTTTTCTTGACCGCAGCGACCAGCTCAAGGGGTTAGACTGCCACCTGATCTACACCGTACCCATTGCCATGGTGTATTCGAACCGGGCCAATGACTTGAAAGAGATCTACGGCAACCCCGATCTGCTACCGATGATTATGGTGCAGACCCCCGATGGTGATCTCCACGAGCCGGGCTTTGAAAAGCTCAAGGAGATTTTGCGGCGGCGCATAATTCCCTTTTTGCCTGAGGTGAGTTTGGGCGAAGACGTTTTTGAAGAAGCAAAAGTTGTTGAACAACTGTGCCTAGCCAGCGGTGGCCATGTACGAGAGCTGTTGCTGCTAATGAAAGAAGCCCTCAATCGCGCCGATAGCTTACCTATCCCCACGCGGGCGGTGCGCCGGGCCATTTCTGAAACCCGCGATACCTACCGCCGCACAGTAGAAGAACACCAATGGGCCATTTTGGCTAAAGTCGCCCAAAAGCGTGCCATCGAAAACGATGAAGACCACCGCGACCTGCTGTTTCGCCGCTGTGTGATGGAGTACCGCTTTTTTGACGATGACGGTGCTATGCAGTGCTGGTACGATGTACATCCATTAATTAAAGCGATTCCTGAGTTTAGAGCAGCCCAGGAGGAGCTAAAGACATGACTGCCAACCTGCTTGACTGGGATGAAGACCTGCAAACGAGCCCCGATGAAGAGTATCAGGCACTGCTAAATGGGCTCAGACGATCCCAGGGGTTTGGCTTGTACTTTGTGCAGTGCTCACCCTTTAGCGGCGGCAAACTCATCGAACGGGTGCAGGCTGACCTAAAAGAGAAAACAATCGGCGCACTCAAGTTTGAGCGCCCTATTGCTGATGGCAACGTTTTTAAGCGGGTCAGCGATTTCTTGAGTAATTCCCCGGTGGATGTGCTGTTTATTCAGGGGTTAGAAAACTCGCTGTTTGACGCCGAAGAAACTAAGAAACGCCTGGGCTGGAGTGCCGAAAAAGCCAACGCCTATACCTGGCGCGAGGTGCCTCCAGTGCTGATCAACCTGAATCAGCAGAGAGAGCGATTTCGGGATAACTTTGCCACTTGCTTTGTATTTTTGCTGCCTCAGTATGCAATCAATTACATCGTTCACCGCGCCCCCGACTTTTTTGACTGGCGATCGGGACTGGTGAACTACGCTTCTAATGTAGAGACTTTGGCACAAGAGTCTGAACGGATCCTAGCAGAGTCTGATTATAATGCCTATTGCAGTTGGTCTGATGATGAACTAAATGCTAGAATTTTTGAGATTCAAGCTGTTATTGATGAAGCTAAGACTACTCCACAAACTCAAGCAAAATTATGTTTTGAGCAAGGTCTAATTTTTGCTTTTGCTAAGGACTTTTTTGCCGCCGCCACCACTTTTGGTAAAGCTTTTCTACTGAAACCCGACTATCACGAAGCTCTCAACAACAAAGGGATTGCGCTGATTGGATTGGGGCAATATGAGGACGCGATCACCACTTATGACCAGGCCCTTACCCTCAAACCCGACTTTCCTGACCCGCTCAACAACAAAGGGATTGCACTGAGTGCCTTAGGGCAGAGTGAGGCTGCGATCGCTGCTTATGACAAAGCCCTCACGATCAATCCTGACTCACACGAAGTGCTTTACAACAAAGGGATAGCGCTGCGTAACTTGGGTCAGTATGAAGACGCGATTACATGTTTCGATGCTGCTATCGCCATCAACCCTAGCCTTCATGAAGCACTCAAAAATAAGGGAATAGCGCTGCGTAATTTAGGCCAGTATGAGGCTGCGATCGCCTGCTACGATGATGTATTATCTCTCAATCCTGACGACTACGAAGCGTTAAATAATAAAGGGGTTGCCCTGGCTCATTCAGATCAGTATGAAGCCGCACTCACCTGTTTTAACGCAGCTTTAGCCATTAAGCCTGACTTTTACGAAGCGCTTTATCACAAAGGAAGTGCATTGAGCGACTTAGGCCAGTATGAAGCTGCAATCGCTTGCTTCAATGCAAGCTTAGACATCGAGCCCGACAAACATAAAGTGTTTACCAGTCGAGGAAAAGCCTATTTGATGCTCGGCTGCCAAGAACAGGCGAAAGCCGACTTTAATCGTGCGGCTGAAATGGGTAGTTGCGATCCTATTACTGTAGCGCTGCCTTTCATTACTGAGCTGCGAAGCAACCAAAATAAAGAAGCTGCTTATGTTAGCTTGTCAAATTTCATACAAGTAATTTCATCGCCCGAGCTAATTAACAAAATACAACAGCAGTCAACTCAGCTCCGTTCAGCTTCTTCGAAACCCCAACAAACAAAGCATATTCAAGCTTTTGCTCAAGCATTAGGCCTAGATCCAATTGAAATCCAATATCAATTAGAAAAAGCTTCGGCTGATCCAGAATTTCAACTTCAGGACTTACAAGCTACATCGCTGCTTTTGCAAGCTAATCTAGCATCTGAATTAGGTGATTATAAGACCGCGATCGCCGCTTATGACCAAGCCCTCACCATCAAGCCCAATTATTACCAGGCACTCAATAATAAAGGGATGGCGTTGGGGCGCTTGGGGCAACATGAGGTGGCGATTACTTGCTACGATGCCGCCTTAGCCATCAAACCCGATTATCATTACACGCTCTACGCCAAAGGAAATGCGCTGTTTGAGCTGGGGGATAAGGTGGGTGCGATTACTTGCTACGATGCCGCCTTAGCCATCAAGCTTGACTACCACGAAGCGCTCAACCATAAAGGGATGGCGCTGGGTGACTTAGGCCATTACGAGGCCGCGATCGCCTGCTATGATGCAGCCTTAAAAATCAAACCCGACTATCACGACGCGCTCTACAACAAAGCCTTCTACTACAGTCTTTATGGCGATGCCGACAACGCCATCCAATGTCTGCAAACTGCCATTGCCCTAGCCACTAAGTGGCGCGATCTGGCCAAAACCGACACCGATTTCGACCCCATTCGCACCGACGAGCGGTTTCAGGCGCTGGTAGAGGGTGAGTAGATTCGAGCGCGACGTATTGCCTTGCTCACAGGTGCTCCAGCAAATAGTCGCAAAACACCTTCGCCCCCGGCGATAGATGCTTCCCCTTGGGGTAAGCCAAATGCCACTGCTTTCGCAGCGAAAACTCGGCCACAGGCAAGATCACAAAATCAGTTGCAAGCTCCGCCGCAGACAAACTTGGGGCAGGCAGCACCGCAATCCCCAGCCCAGCCCGAATGCTGACCTTAATCGCCTCATAGCTGCTCAACTCTAGACGGCAGCGCACCGTAATTGACTGAGCCCTAAAGAACTCTTCTAACAGCTGACGGCTGACCGACCCCGCCTCACTCAAAATCCACGACTCCTGAGCCAGCTGCTGGGGCGTCACCACCGATCGCCCAGCCAGCGGGTGCTGCCGATGGGTGACAATGTGCAGCGGCACATCCATACAGGGAAAGACCGCAACGCCATTCAGTGCCGGAGGCTGGTTAAACAGGTAGAGGTCATCCTGGTTGTCTTGCAGCCGAGCCGAAAGCTCCTGATGATTGCCAATGTGCAGAGAGAGTTCCAGCCCTGGGTAGCTGTCCATAAAAGGCTTGAGATGCTGTACCAGGGCGGTTTTGCCACTTTCAACCGTGGCCACCCTGACCATGCCGCGATCGAGCCCTTGAAACGCTACCAGCGCGTCATCCAGGGTCGAGAGCTGGGCCAAGACATTGCGACAGGTGGCCAGCAGGGTATCGCCAGCGGGCGTTAGAAAGAGCTTTCTGCCCACCGTCTCAAACAGGGGCAGGCCAATGGTTTTAGACAACTGCTTAACCTGAATTGACACCGTCGGCTGGCTCAAAAACAGCTCTTCAGCCGCTTTCGTGTAGCTGCCGTGGCGTGCAACCGCCTCAAAAACCTCCATTTGGTGAAGGGTGATTCCCTTGGTACTGGGGGGTTGCTGGGCCATAACAGGGGAAACACAGTAAAAATACTCATCAAGTTTAACAACATTAAGGTTGTCAAAGTCAACCCGTTCGACTCACCCTTAAATCCAGCTGTGGGATCAATATAGTTACCTAGATTAGGACATTCAGAAAACGTTCAAACGTTTAAATGTTCCAACGGTCAGAGGGGAAATATCTTAGCTAGACTGGCTACAGCCTGGGGCGGGCTCTGGGCGATCGCTCAACAGCAGCACCCGCTCTGGGGCTAACTGAACGTACCAGGGCAGTGGTTGCTGCCTCGGCCTCAGCCAAGTTTCCTTACACCTCCTCCAGGTTGTGGGTGACAAGCAGCGTCACGCCTCTGTAGCTTGCCAGGGTGGCAATCAGCTGCTGCTCGACCTGACTGCGCAGGTAGGTATCTAGGGCCGAGATGGGTTCATCCAGCAGCACCACCTCTGGTTCGGGGGCCAAGGCGCGGGCCAGGGCCACCCGCTGCTGCTGCCCGCCGCTGAGCTGGTGGAGGTAGCGATCGCCCAATCCCTGAAGCTGCATGGCCCCCAGCCAGCCGCTCACCCGCTGCGATCGCTCCAGCCTCGGCAAATGCTGCAAGCCAAAGCCAATATTCTCGGCAATGTTTTGGGCCAGGGTGGCGAGCGACAGTGAACGAACGTTTAAACTTTGCGGCCTTTTCCCCCACGGCCTACGGCGATGTCTTGGGGCGCGAGCAGTTTATGGATATGGGCCTGCGAGCACTGTGGCCCGGCATGCCTCGCCTGGCTGGCCCGGCCTATACCGTGAGCTGCCCACCGGGGGACAATCTGATGCTGCATGCCGCTATTTACCGGGCGGCCCCCGGCGCTGTCATTGTGGTGCAGGCGGGGGATGCGGAGTACGCTATGGCGGGGGGTAATGTCTGTGCGATCGCCCAAAGCCGAGGCATTGCGGGCTTTGTGGTCGATGGCGTCATTCGCGACCTGGCCGAAGTGCGCGAGGCGCAGTTTGCGGTGTTTGCGCGGGGGGTGATGCCGGTGCCGGGCCAGAAGAAAGCCCTAGGCACGCTCAACCAGCCGATCGTCTGCGGCGGGGTGCGGGTCAACCCTGGCGACATGGTGGTGGCCGATGAGGAAGGGATCGCGGTGATTCCAGCGGCCCAGCAAGAGGAGGTTTGGCAGGCGGCCCAGCAGCGCACCGAGCAAGATGCCGCCCAATCCCTGGCCGATTGGGAAGTCAACCACCGCGCCAAGGTAGAGCAGCTTTTGCAGTCCCTGGGTTTTACAGAGACGGGGTTAGGGTGAGCGACGCTCTGGTCACGGATCCTTTGTCTCGCTACATTGCCAGTCTGGTATAACGTTAAAAACGGCGATGGAGCTCGCCAAAACCGCCCTAGGTTACTAATGCTGTAAGGGCTGATGGCTCCTACTATTCCGGCTTGGGGCGGAAGGGTAGGGGCTTTATGGTCTTTGCGCGATATCTACCCTAAGCCACCTGGGTTAACCGATTCAACCTCAGCGTGGCGATATGTTAGAAAGCATTCTTTGGATTTTGCTGATGGGCTTTTTCGTTGGGCAGATTGCCCGGCGACTGAAGGCTCCGGCCCTGGTCGGCATGGTGCTGGTGGGTATTGTGATTGGCCCTCAGGTGGGCAACGTGATTAGCCCCGAGGTGCTGGGGGCGGCCGATGGGCTGCGCACCATTGCCGTGATGGTGATTTTGATGAAGGCGGGCCTGGGCCTCGACCGAGAAAAGCTGGCTCAGCAGGGGTCGGTGGCGCTGCGGCTGGGGTTTTTGCCGGCGACCTGTGAGGCGATCGCCGTTGCTTTTGCCGCTATCTGGCTGTTTCAGTTCGATGTTGCCACCGGGCTGCTGCTGGGCTGCGTGCTGGGGGCCGAATCGCCTGCGGTGATTGTGCCCGCCATGCTGCGGCTCAAAAGCCTGGGGTGGGGCGTTAAAAAGGGTATTCCTGACGCGATTTTGACCGGCAGCGCCCTGTCGGATGTGCTGCTGCTGCTGGTGTTTAGCCTGCTGCTGGCCTTTCTTTCCCAGAGTGCCCCCATGGGCGTGACCCTGCCCGGTGGGTTGACTCTGAGCCCGCTACAGCTCTTACCCCTGCAAATTGTGGTTCAGATTACCTTGGGGGTGCTGTTGGGCTGGCTAACGGCGCAGCTGCTGGTGTCACTGCTGGCCCGGCAAAACTGGACACAGAATGCGGTGCAGGATGCTCTGGTGGCGGCGGGCTTTGCCCTGCTGCTGGTTGTAGTAGCCGAAGATGTGCCGGTGTTCTCGGGCTATTTGGCGGTGATGGTGACTGGTTTTTTTCTGATCGAGCTCGATGCCCCACTGGCGCGGCGGCTGCGGGGCGTCTTTGACGGCCTGTGGACGGTTGCTCAGATTGTTCTCTTTGTGCTGCTGGGGGCGAGCATTCAGCTCAGCGTGCTGGGTAACATGCTGGGTCTGGGCCTGCTGGTGCTGGCGATTGGCACGCTGGTGGGGCGATCGCTGGGCTGGTATTTGTCTACCCTGGGCAGCAACTGGACTTGGCAGGAGCGGCTGTTTTTGCTGCCCGGCAACTCGGCCAAAGCCACGGTACAGGCGGCGATCGGGGCCATTCCGCTGGCTCAGGGGGTTGAGGGGGGCGAAATTATTCTGGCGCTGTCGGCCCTCTCGATTTTGGTGACGGCTCCCCTGGGGGCCTGGGCGATTCCGTTGTTTGCCCCCAAGCTGCTGGAGCGGGGCGAGGTAGACCCCACCAAGGTGGCCGTTGCCCGCCAGATTGTTTTGCTGGCGGCAGTGGACACCTCGCCCCTGGCGGCAGGGGTGCTTACTAAAGCTGCTGACCTCGCCCGCCGCAGCGATGCCGAAGTTGTGGTGCTACACGTGATTCGAATGGAGCATCCAGCTGCGGTGGAGGCGCTGCGTCAGCAGGCGAAGGAGCGATTGGCCGACATTCGCCACTGGTTTATTACCACCTCGGGGTCGGTGCCTGAGGAGATTGTGCGGGTGGCCCAAGAGTATGGGGTGGCGGAAGTGGTGATGGGGAAGCGTGGCCACCGGCCCCCAGAGGAGGTGTTGGTGGGGTCGGTTTCTCAGGCGGTGTTAGAGACCAGCCTGCTGCCGGTGGTGGTGGTAGATGGTGGCTCACCCTTGGCGTGAGGTAGCTGAGGGTGTCAGTCAGAGCTAACCTCGCCCATCAATTGGGCGATTTGCTGCGGCTCAGGCCCAGGGCTAAGGCGGCGATCGCCGCCACCCCACTGCCCCCTATAAAAATCCAGTAGGGATAACGGCCTCCCGCGCCGTCCTCGGGGACAACCTCTGGGGCAGCGGCCTGGGTAGGGGTTGGGCTAGGGCTGCCTGCAGCGACAACGGTGGTATAGCTCAATTCAAAGGGAGCAAAGGTAGCTTCGGCCCTGGGGCTGCCGGTGAGGACAATTCGGTATTCGCCCAGGTCAGGAAACGTGATGTCGGCCCCAGGAATATTCTGAAACCGTTCTGGAGACATGGCTTGGAGGGGGGGCTGTGCGATCGGTTCGCCCCCCGCCTGGTTGGTGGCATAGACGGCGAGGGTGCAGTCGCACTGCTCTAGGGGAATCACCTGGCCGCCCTGCTGGGTGAGCGCCACCCAGACCCGCGCCGGCTCTCCGGCTTTGGGGCTGTGGTTGGGTTCGAGGTGCCAGGTGCCCGCCACATCGCCCGCCACCTCAGTTTTGTGGGCCTGGGCAGGCAGCATCGTCAGACTGCTCAACAGTAGCCCGACCGTCATCAGGCTAGGGTTTGGCGGGCGCATAGTATTTCTCCAGAGACAGCAGAGACCAAAGTTTTCGCCAGCGCAGCAGCAGGGCCAGCAGCGCCAGCCCCACCAGGGCCACGGCCCCGAGCCAGTGGCGGATAGAGCGCTCAAACCCGCCCAAATAGCTTGAACCCAAGAGCACCGCATGGGCTACGGTCAACCCAAAAATGGGGATGCTGAGCAAATGGATCTGTCGCCAGCGGTGGCCCAGCCAGGTTTGAGCCCGATTAAAACTGGTCAGGGCCAGGGGCACCATCAGCCCAAAGGCGACAATACCCGCCCAACCGCCCGCTTGCAGACTCGGCAAAAGAAAGGGCAAGGCGGCGGGGTTCCATCCCATCGTCACCATGTGGGCAACATGGGCGACCGAGAGCACAAAGGCCCCCACCCCCAGGGTGCGACGGTAGCCGAGCAATGGCGACCACAGGCGGCTGAGGGGGCGGGCGACGATCGCCAGCAGCAGGCACCCCAGCGCCCCGTGGCCGGTGAAGTCGATCATGTCGCTGCCCCGGAACAGGGTCAGTAGACCAATCAGCAGAGTAATCCAGCCGCCGAGGCGAAACAGCTGCCCCCGGCGATCGCCGCTGACCCAGGCGCTAGAGACCCCGACCCCCAGCATCATTGGCAGCGTGCCGACGCCAAAGGCCAGCATGGTGGCCCCGCCCCGCCAGAGATTGGTGGTCTCGGCGGCCTTGAGCTGCGCCGCATACAAAAAGCCGCAGGGCATCAACCCCCAGGCCAATCCCAGCAGCAGCGGTGTCCACCGCTGGGGGTTGAGAGAAAGGGCCTGCATGGCTCGACTGAGGCGATCGTGCCAGCTCGCCTGGGCCATGGGGTTGAGAAACGGGACTTTGGGCACCTGGGCGGGGCTAATCTGCGCCAGCCCAAACCAGATCAGCAGCAGCCCGGTGACTAGGGCAACCCCCCGCCGCAGCGGGCTGCCGAGGCCCGCCATTTGCCCGCTGGCCACCAGCACCGACCCCAGCGCACCAATCATCAGGCCCACCAGGGCGTAGCTGACCAGCCGCCCCAGGTTGAGCAGCAGGTGAAACCCCACCTGCTGCCAGCGGCTAGGCTGAGCGGCAGACTGCGACAGCGAAAAGGCGACCGTAATTGGCCCGCACATGCCGAGGCAATGGCCAAAACTGCCTAAAAATCCTAAGCTGGCCATGAGCAACAGGTCGAGCATGCTAGCGTTGGAGCGCTAATGGGCCATATTTGAGGGTAACACCCCAGCTAACCAGCGTCTTTGACGGCCTGTCTGTTGACATGGCCTAGGTTCTAGAGGTAGCTCTTTCTGTCCGTTGGGGCGATCGCTATCCTGTGCGACGACAGACAATGGCCGCTGCGCAAGTTAGGCCGGGCGATGGGATGGCTAGCGAACGGTCTTTTTTAACTGATATGGCGCTGCCGTTTCTGCCAACGGGCGGCAGGAAAAGGCGTGATTCCCATTCCGGGAGGCTTTGCCAACGCAAAGCTTAACAATTGATGACCGTTGTTAGCGACCCACCACTGGCGCTGTCCCGCAGAACCCAACTCAGTGCCCCTATTGCTATAAATAGTTAACAAAAAATCTAGTTCATTTGAACTAAGTTAGAGTAATTAGAATGGTTCAAAGGATGGGCTTTGCTGGCAGGAGCGCTAACCATGACCGAATCCCACCAGATGCAGAGGCAGGTAGATGCCATTTACAGGGCTGAGTCGCGGCGGGTTTTTGCCACACTCATTCGCCTGCTGGGGGACTTTGATCTGGCCGAAGAGGCGCTGCACGAGGCTTTTGCCGTAGCAATGGAGCAGTGGCCGCACCAGGGCATGCCCGCTAAGCCCAGACCGTGGCTGGTTTCGGTGGGTCGGTTTAGGGCGATCGACCGCCTGCGCCGCCGCACCCGCTTCGATGCCTCGCTGGCCGAGCTAGCCCAGCAGATTGAGGCCCAGCCCGACCTGCCCAGCGATGAGGATGTCGAAGACGATCGCCTGCGGCTGATCTTCACCTGCTGCCACCCGGCTCTGCCCCAAGAGGCCCAGGTGGCCTTGACCCTGCGCGAGGTCTGCGGCCTCAAAACCGAAGAGATTGCCAGCGCCTTTTTGGTGGCCCCACCCACCCTGGCCCAGCGCATTGTGCGGGCTAAGGCCAAAATTCGCGCGGCGGGCATACCCTACCAGGTGCCGTCTATAGAAGATCTGCCCGATCGCCTAGAGGCTGTTCTCCAGGTGATCTATCTGGTATTTAACGAGGGGTATGCGGCCTCTTCAGGGCCATCGCTGACGCGGGCCGACCTCTCGGGCGAGGCGATTCGCCTGGGGCGACTGGTGCTAGAGCTGCTGCCCGACCCCGAGGTGATGGGGCTGCTGGCATTGATGCTACTGCAAGAGTCGCGCCGCCAGGCCCGCACCTCGGCCACGGGCGATCTGATTCTGTTGGCCGACCAAGATCGGGCGCTGTGGCACCAGGGGCAGATTGCCGAGGGGCGATCGCTAGTGCAGCAGGCCCTGTCGTCAGGGCAGGTGGGGCCGTACGGAATTCAGGCGGCGATCGCCGCCGTCCATGCCGAAGCCGCCGACCCCGCCGCCACCGACTGGGCGCAAATTGTCGGTCTGTACAGCCTGTTGGCCCAGATCGAGCCGAGCCCCGTCGTACAGCTCAATCGAGCGGTGGCTGTGGCCATGCGCGATGGCCCCGAGGCGGGCCTGCAACTGCTAGATGAAATTTTGGCCGAGGGCGATTTAGCTCACTACCACCTGGCCCACGCGGCGCGAGCCGATTTGTGCCGACAGCTGGGCAAAACTGCCGGTGCTAAAGTGTCTTACCAGCGGGCGCTAGAACTGGTCAAGCAAGAACCCGAGCGTCGGTTTCTCGAAAGCCGCCTGCGCGAACTGGTCTGAGAAACGGCCTTGCCAAATGAGAACTTGGGTGGGGACAAATGGCCACTTGCCCTAAGGCGCACCTTGGAAGGCTTGATGTATCCCCGTATCTGGTCCTGCATTTGGGACATTCAAAAAATTAGAAAATACTTTTGCCCCGCTGTCGATCTGCTGCTAGGTCGAACGACTAATTCACAAAGGTGACAAATTCAGACCAAATCCAAAATCAATCACCTTGCTGCAAACCAGATACTCCTAGAGCGCACACCATGCGCCCCTGCAAAACGCAAACAGGATTTGGTGTTAGACCCAATTTTGGAGGCAATGATGAAATTTATCTGTCTAGGCTATTTTGACGAAACGCAGTGGAATGGGCTTTCGGAAGTCGAACAGGCGAATCTAATGGCTGACTGTTTTGCCTATGACGACGAACTGCGCCGGGGCGGGCACTTTCTCGGGGGCGAAGCGCTGCAAAGCGTTTGCAATGCGGCGACGCTGCGGTACCAAAATGGCAACGTCGTGGTTACCGATGGCCCCTTTGCCGAAACCAAGGAGCAAATCGGCGGCATCTTGATGCTGGAGGCCCGCGATCTCAACCACGCCATCCAGCTCATGTCGCACCATCCTGGGGTGCGCAGCGGCCCCTTCGAGATTCGCCCAGCGGATGAGGAGATTAACGTCCAAGTGAACCAGAGAACCGTTCAGGCCGAGCTGCATTGAGGCAATTGTTAGAAAACTTCTTCCTGATTGGTGGGCAATGCCCACCCTACAAAACTCGATTAAACAATCTAAGGAGAAACCACCATGACGACCACCACTCTTGCCCATCCGCCCGTGGTGTCGGCTGACACCTGGCTAGCGGAGCGAAAAGCACTTTTGGCGGACGAAAAAGCCCTGACTAAACAGCGCGATCGCGTCAATGCCCAGCGTCGCCGCCTCCCCATGGTCAAGCTAGAGAAAACCTACCGATTTGACGGCCCCAATGGGGAAACTACTCTGCTCGATCTATTTGAGGGCCGCCGCCAACTGCTGGTCTACCACTTTATGTTTGACCCGGCGTGGGAAAACGGCTGCTCGGGCTGCACCGGCCTGGTCAACGCCATCGGCGATATCAGTCTGCTCTACGATCGCGATACCACGCTGGCCCTCGTATCCCGTGCTCCGCTGGCCAAGCTCAATGCCTATAAGGCGCGTCACCAGTGGACTTTGCCCTGGGTGTCTTCCTTTGGCAGCGACTTTAACTACGATTTTCACGCCACGTTAGATGAGTCAGTGGCCCCAGTGCAGTACAACTACCGCGACCAGGAAGAGCTGGCCAACAAGCAGGAACAGCACTTTATGACGGGCGAAAGCCACGGTATGAGCGTGTTCTTTCGCATTGAACACGAGGTCTTTCACACTTACTCGACCTATGCCCGAGGCTGTGAAAACCTGACCAATGCCTACAGCCTGCTCGATATCACCCCCTACGGTCGGCAGCAAGACTTTGAGGATTCTCCCGCTGGCTGGCCGCAGCGACCGACCTATGGATGATGTTTAGGAGCTAAATCATGAAATACATGCTGCTGATTTACAGCGACGAAAACGCCTGGAGCGAGGGCGAGCAGGAGCGCTGCTACCAAGATTCGGTCAAACTCACTCAAGATCTGCACGCCAGCGGCCAGTATTTGGGAGCGTCGCCCCTGCAATCGGTGGCTACGGCAACCAGCGTGCGGGTGCGGGACGGCAAGCGCCTGGTGACCGATGGCCCCTTTGCCGAAACCCGAGAACAGCTGGGCGGCTATTTTCTGATTGAGGCAGAAGATTTAGATGATGCGATCGCGATCGCCGGTCGCATTCCCTCGGTACACAAGGGCACGGTTGAAATTCGTCCCTTAGTAGAGCTGCCTGGCCTGCCATCTGGCCAGTAGAGACAGATCTTTGAGGTTTTTTGCTCAAAAAGGTGACTCTACCTGTCGATCTCACCGCCCAACCTTCGACTAACTAACAAAGCAGGGAGGTTCTGGTTGCAAATCATTCCCTGCCCCCCAATTGATACCTGGAGATATGCCCATGACTAGCACGATTACGACTACTCGCGACGAAGCCCAAATTCGGCAGCTCATCACCGAGCAGGCCAGTGGTATCTGCGCCAAAAACGTCGAGCAAATTATGGCCCACTATGGCTCAGAGGCTGTTCTCTTTGACGTTAAGCCGCCGCTCCAGTTCAAGGGTGTCGCCGCTATTCGCCAAATGTGGGAGAGCAGTTTGCCCTACATGCCAGACTCGTCGGGCACCGAGATGCAGGATCTCAGTATCACCATTGGCGGCGATCTGGCCCTGGCCCACTGGCTGTTGCGCTATACCGGCGTTGCTGCCGATCATCCGGCGGCACAGATGTGGTTGCGCGTTACCGGTGGCTATCAGCAGCAGCAGGGCGAATGGCAAATTGTGCATGAGCACTGCTCGATACCCTTCAACCCAGGCTGTTGAGCTGCGGCCTCAAGAATTAGTTAGGGCCTTAGAGGGCGTTTGAAAAGTGAGTTGCTGTAGCTTTAGTCACCTGCTGATCCCCCCTGCCCCCCTTAAAAAGGGGGGTTGAAAGTCCCCCTTTTTAAGGGGGATTTAGAGGGATCCTCACTTCTGCTACAAGAAAGAGGACTTTTCAAACATCCTCTTAGGCCAGGCGATGACACCCTAGTATCGCTATACGGAGTTCAAAATGCAAAATTCAAAGTGAGAAATCCTTGGGGTATAGGCATTTTCAGCATTCTGAACCGTAGGGTCATTTCTGCCGCAGCGTACTAGACCGTCGATTTTAAGTCCTCTAAACCACAAAGGAGCCCCACCATGGGACGCAAAATTTTTGTTAATCTACCTACCCAAAACCTCGAACAGTCGATCAAATTCTTTACCCATCTCGGCTTTGCCTTTAACCCGCAATTTACCGACGAAACCGCCACCTGCATGGTTGTCAGCGATGACATCTTCGTCATGCTTTTAACCAACGAAAAGTTCAAAACCTTTACGCCCAACCCCATCTGCGACGCCACCAAGAGTACCGAGGTGCTGGTGTGCCTATCTTGCGACAGCTGCGAAGAGGTCGATGCGCTGGTGCACAAAGCGATCGATGCTGGCGGCGCGACCTACAACGACCCACAAGACTACGGGTTTATGTATGCCCACGGTTTTCAAGATTTAGACGGCCATATTTGGGAGCTGATGTATATGGACCCCGGCGCTGTCCCTGAGTAGGGGGCACATCTAGAGATTGGGGGACTACCGGCCAAAACTAGCGATCCCCCAATTGTTGCATACGCCCCTCAACAGACTTTTAAACCCTTTATCTTCGACAGCTCAACCACAGAATCCAGATCGATTGATCCTTTATTCTTTAGCCCTAGGAGGGCGTGATGAAACTGTATTCTTACCTCAACTTCAATGGTAATTGCGAGGCCGCATTTACGTTCTACGCACAGGTTTTAGGCGGCAAAATTGGCGACAAGATGACCTATGGAGAATCGCCGATGGCCGACCAGGTGTCTGATGAGTGGCGCAGCAAAATTATGCACGCGCAGCTTATCTTGGGCGATCAAGAGCTCATGGGAGCCGACAGCACACCCGAGTACTTCGAAGAAGCCAAGGGCACCTCAGTCTTAATCGCCGTTGAGGATGTGGAGAAGGCCGAGCATATTTTCGAGGCTCTGGCCGAAAATGGCACCGTTAAGATGCCCATTCAAGAAACATTTTGGGCAGCCCGGTTCGGGATGCTGGTCGATCAATTTGGCACGCCGTGGCTGGTCAACTGCGATCGCGCCGCCTAGCACCAAGCCTGCTCTCAAAAAACTTTATTTGACATAGGAAGTTCAGCCTATTGAACTCCCCACCAATTAAAGCCTTCGACGATGATTTAGCCTGATTAAACAGCTCGATGCTGGGTCCCTTCTCCAGGAGTAATAAAGAGTACAGAGCTGGGCTGATGAACCTTGGCCGTATGCCACACACCTTGCGGGACAATGACATAGGCTCCGGCTATGGTCAAGGCTGCTACATTTTCAACACCGTCCTGCTCCAGGACAAAATCGACCCGGCCCGAAAGCAGGCAGACAAACTCTTCTCCAGCAGGGTGCATTTCCCAACTGTCCCAGTCTTGGTCAAACCTGTGGTGTGAGACGAGACGTTTATCTTTGAAGTCGCCGAAGTTACGATCAAGTTCTTCGTAGAAGTTGTCGCCTACTGGAACAGGTACAGCACTTCCCTCAGCATTCATGACGACGAAGGTAGAGCTGATGTCAAGAGGCTCGATCTCATTAGCCATTGCTTGCGTCTCAAACAATTTTAGTGGATAGAATAGCCGCGAACTATAGGCTATTTTAACTTGGTTTGTGGTCAGTTAAAAGCCTGGATTCTTTATCCTTTATCTTCTGCAGAATTAATATATTAAGTACAAAAAAATCGGCGGGACGCCGCCGATTCTAATCATCACAATGGATACAGGGTTCTCAGCCTATTACTTGCGCGATAGGTTCTTCAGGCCCAGATCGTAGGCGACTTCGTGAACCCCAGGGATGGACTTAACCTCTTCAATGATGGCCTGGGCGGTGCCGCGATCGCTGACTTTACCCGACAGACGCACCGAACCGTTAGACACGCTAACTTTCAAATTTTCAGGAACCTGGCTTTCAACCTTGTTGGTAATTTCCTGATCGCCCAGGGGAGTACCCTTAGAATCGGCGTATTCGATGCCTTGATATTGACTGTCGCCAGGGTTCGACTGAAGCGTCTCGTTGAGTTTTTGCTGGTCGTTAGTCAACACATCGCCGTTGACTGCACCGGCCAGGGCGGGCTGGGTGAACCCAACCAGCAGAATTGCTAGGCAAGTCAGGGCCACTAACCCAGACTGCGCGGCTTTAGGGGAACGGATTAAGAGCAGAGCTGCTCCTAGCCCAAGAACCACCATTCCAATTTCTAGTGAAATTGACATAAAGTTACTCCAATTAGAGGTAATAGGTAGGGCGCGATGCGATCGCACCCTAACGGTATAGATCCGTAGTCTAGATGACAGTAGAAAGTTCGGTATCTCTCAAGCGCAGTAAGATGGGTCTCTCTAAAGACATAGCCTGCCGATCGCCTTCCTTTGGATGTTGTCTCCTAGGGGTTTGGCTTTTTCTAAACAGAAAATGCTCACCTAGTCGCTACAAAACAAAAGCTTGGCGCAGGAAACGTGAAACATTTGTTTATATTCTTGGTTTATCTATCCAATAGTAGACACCAATATTTGAATTGGTTTTTAACGTGGGGATAAGTGACGCGAGCCTAATATCACAGAAAACTGCTTGGTTTATTCGCCCGGCTTTTTGAGTGGCATGACTCGCTTTGGTTTAGCCTCGACACAATTTCGTGCAGGCCTATATTTTTTAAGGAGATGACTATGTGGAGTGTTCTTTTGTCTGGCTTGGCAACGGCCCTCAGCCTGCTAGTAGTTGATTTGATCGTGCCTGGGGTTACTATCAATACGCTGACTGCGGCGGCGATCGCAGCTGTTTCAGTCGGTTTGGTCAATGCCTTCCTGCGACCGGCGCTGCAAACGTTGACCATGCCCATCAACGCCATCAGTTTTGGGGCCTTTTCGCTGGTTCTAAACGGCCTTTGCCTGTGGCTGGCCTCGTTGGTGGTGCCAGGTTTCTACATCACCGGCATCATCGGCTTTTTGGTAGGCCCCCTGGTGCTATCTGCGGTGAATACCTTCATTGACAACTACTTCGACAAGAAAACCCCTGCCTTTCTGCGCGATGGTTCGGGCTCTGAGCTCAGCACCGATCGCTCGTCTGAGTTTTAGAAAAGCCTAAATGTACAGATTTAGGGCTAGCCCGCCCAAGGGCACTAAGGCTATGGCCTTGACTTCCCTTGGACGGGTTTAGCACAAAGACTATAAAACAATATTTTCGCCTAGGGGTATCGGTGTGGAAGATTCTGTCAGCACGCAAACATCGACGGATACGGAGGCCAGCCGTCTAGAGCGGTGGGCGTCAATTATTAGCGGCGGCGCACTGGTATTGGGAGGCTTGCAGCAGCGATCGCTGCGGGGAATTTTAGCGGCGGTTGCTGGCGGCGGTCTGGTTTACCAGGGTGCCCAGAAGAAAAGCACAATCAAGCAAATCGGCGAGGCCGTTGGCGGAGAAAAGGCCATTTTGGTCGAAAAAACCGTCACCATCAACCGCCCGGCCTCAGAGCTCTACAGCTTTTGGCGGCAGTTCGACAACCTGCCCCGCTTTATGCGCCACCTCAAGTCTGTGCAGGTTATCGACGAAAACCGTTCCCACTGGGTGGTCAACGCCCCTCTCGATCAGCGCGTCGAATGGGATGCGGTGATTGTAAACGACCAGCCCGATCACCTGATTGCCTGGACCTCAGCCGACGATGCCGAAGTGGATCATTCCGGGTTTGTGCGGTTTCAGCCCGCTACCGGCGATCGCGGTACCGAAGTCAAAGTGGTCATGGAGTATGAACTGCCGGGCGGGGCGATGGCGGCGGCGATCGCCAAGCTCTTTGGCGAAGCACCCGAACAGCAGATTGGCGATGACCTCAGCCGCTTTAAACAGCTGATGGAAACAGGAGAAATCGCCACCACTGAAGGTCAGCCCAAGGGTGCCTGAGCATGACTCACCGATGTTTTTAAGACGTAGTGCCATGAATTCCTTGTTCCGTTCTCTTTCTTCTCTCCTCACTTTCGTGAAAACCGTGACGGGGAAGGTTCAACTCGGGCGACAGGTGGCGTTGGGTGCTCTGGCGATCGCCCTCTGGGTGGGATCAGTGGGTGTTTACCTACCCAGCGCCCAGGCAGCCAACGCCACCCAAACCGGAGCCGGTGATCCCAGCCCTGTGCGCCCGACCCGCAACCCGATCAGCAACGAAAACTTTCAAGGCGGTGTCGATCTAACCGCTGTTGATCGGCAGGGCAAAACCGTTCAGCCACCGGCTGAGCCAGAGGTCAGCCTTGGCGACAGGCTCAAAAATCTGGTGCCAGGGCTGTCCTCAGACGAGTCGCCCACCGATGCGCCTCGTAGTACCGTGCAACCCGAAAGAAATCCTACTCTAGACCGCTACACCGACCATTGAGATCTTGCTGAGCTACCGAGTCCTCAAATCCTTGTCTATTCCCCAATCCATGGGTAATGCGACACTGCCGGGCTGTTGACCAATATCCGCTGAACGCATTTACCTTAGGAGAAGTTTGATGAAAGCAGTTTGCTGGCACGGCACCCACGATGTTCGGGTAGATACTGTGCCTGACCCGACAATTTTGAACCCGCGCGACGCCATTATTAAAGTTACCTCTACGGCAATCTGCGGGTCTGATCTGCACCTCTACGACGGCTTTATCCCCACCATGCAGTCGGGAGATATTTTAGGCCACGAGTTCATGGGAGAAGTGGTCGAAACGGGGTCAGGGGTGAGCAACCTGAAGCAGGGCGATCGCGTGGTGGTGCCCTTCACCATTTCCTGCGGCGGCTGCTTTTTCTGCGAGCGCGATCTGT
The DNA here is from genome assembly GCF_034932455.1 of Leptolyngbya sp. CCNP1308. Lineage (NCBI taxonomy): Bacteria > Bacillati > Cyanobacteriota > Cyanophyceae > Leptolyngbyales > Leptolyngbyaceae > Leptolyngbya > Leptolyngbya sp. CCNP1308. The sequence goes on from NZ_JAYGIH010000035.1 coordinate 185,107, forward strand.
GGTCGCTGTGTGATAACTCCAACCCCAACGGGTGGATGGCGGAGAAATTCTACGGCCATTCGCCATCGGGTCTATTTGGCTACTCTCACCTGATGGGGGGCTACGCCGGGGGCCAAGCCGAGTACGTGCGAGTGCCTTTTGCCGATGTTGGCCCACTCAAAGTGCCCGATGGCCTTAGCGATGAGCAGGTGCTGTTTCTCACCGACATCTTCCCCACCGGTTATATGGCCGCTGAAAATTGCGACATTCAACCCGGTGATACAGTGGCTGTGTGGGGCTGTGGCCCGGTAGGCCAGTTTGCCATTCGCAGCGCCTTTATGCTCGGCGCTGAACGGGTGATTGCCATCGACCGCGTACCTGAGCGGCTAGCCTTGGCCCAGGCGGGCGGAGCCGAAATTCTCAACTACGAAGAGCTTGACCCTGGGGAAGCCCTGAAGGAAATGACCGGTGGTCGAGGCCCTGACAGCTGCATCGATGCCGTTGGTATGGAAGCCCATAGCCCTGGCCCCATGGGGCTCTACGACACCGTTAAGCAGGCGGTGCGCCTAGAAAGCGATCGCCCTCAGGTGCTGCGGCAGGCGATCGCCGCCTGTCGCAAAGGGGGCAAGGTCTCAGTACCTGGCGTCTACGGCGGATTCATCGACAAAGTGCCGATGGGGGCGTTTGTTAACAAAGGCTTGACGATGCGATCGGGCCAAACCCATGTTCATAAGTACTTAAAACCGCTGCTAGAGCGGGTGCAAAAGGGCGATATTGATCCTACCTTTGTGATTACCCACCGGCTACCGCTCGAAGAGGCACCTCGCGCCTACAAAATCTTCCGCGACAAAGAAGACAACTGCATCAAGGTTGTTCTCAAGCCCTTTGCCGCCGTGTGAGTAGATAGCGAGAAAATTTACGTAAGCCAGTGCTAGGCCAATTAAACACGGCTCGGTTGATCATGGTCACGGCTTCGCATAATTTACCCACTCTAGGAACAAAACCAATGGCCAACGATAGCGAAAGCGAAGAAAACAGCCTGATGGCCAACGTTGACGACAAAGAAAATGATCAAAATAAACTGCTAGAAGAAGTTGCCGACAATCCGGGCGCTAGAACTGCCGCCATCCATCAAAACCCAGAACTGATGCAGCAAGAAGCCCGCAACGCTGCCGCTGGTGAGGGGCCCAATGCCTCTGGTGGGTCTGGCGTATCTGCCGAAGCCGAAGATCATGTATCCAGTAGCTCTGATCCAGAGCCGAGTGATCTGCCGACCGCTAATTCTCCCCGTCGAGATTAGCAAAACAGGCAAGAACTGTTAGTGGTTATTTGGGGGCGATCGCCCCCAAAAACCCTCTCCCAAAAGCCTATTCCTGAAACCATAAATTTTGAAGATAATTTATTATAATTACCACTAATAGATCCGGCAAATTTTTGGCGACATTGAACATAAACGGCTAGCCGCTATATAAAATAAAACCAATATTTTTGACATCTATTCCCTATGATAGTTCGCTAAAAAAAGCGAATTGCCTACTATCAGGACATCATTGCGAGCGATTGTCCTATGCAAACATTTGATGTAGTCATTATTGGCGCAGGCCACAACGGGTTGGTTTGCGCTGGGTACCTATTAAAGTCAGGCTACAGTGTTTTGCTGCTAGAAAAACAGTCGATTCCCGGTGGGGCTGCCACAACAGAAGAAGCCTTGCCAGAGGAGGCTCCTGGCTTTCGCTTCAATCTTTGCGCGATCGACCACGAATTTATTCATCTTGGCCCTGTGGTCGATGAGCTAGAGCTAGAGCGATACGGTCTGGAATACCTGTTTTGTGACCCGGTTGTCTTTTGCCCCCAGGCCGACGGCAAAACCTTTTTAGGCCATCGCTCGGTCGATAAAACCTGTGCAGAAATTGCCCGCTACAGTGCGCGTGATGCCGCTAAATACAAAGAATACATGGCCTTTTGGGATACCCTCATCCAGGCCATCACCCCTGTGTTTAATGCGCCGCCAAAATCTGTCATCGATATTTTGGGCAATTACGGGCTGCACAACATGCAAGACTTGCTGTCGCTGATTGGGGGCGTTGACAAGGCTCTCGATCTGGTGCGAACCATGTTGAATAGCCCCGAAAACACGCTCAACGAATGGTTTGATGCTGAAGTTGTTAAGGCGCCCCTGGCCCGTTTGGCCTCTGAATTGGGGGGGCCACCCTCGGAGAAAACCTTGGCCATCGGTTCGATGATGATGGGACTGCGCCACAACCCCGGTATGGCCCGCCCTCGGGGCGGTACCGGGGCTCTAGTCGATGCCCTGGTGCGCATGGTTCAAGACAACGGCGGCACGATTCTCTGCGATCGCTCGGTGGATCAACTTTTGGTCAATGGCGAGGGGCGCGTGGAAGGGGTACGGGTCGCTGGGGGGCAAGAATATCGGGCGAAGAAAGGGGTGATTTCAAACATTGATGCCCAGCGAGTCTTTCAAGACCTAGTGCCCACCGCCGATGCAGACTCCTTTGCCCCCGGTTTGGGCGAGCGGCTCGATCGCCGCATTGTCAACAACAACGAGGGCATTCTCAAAATCGACTGCGCCCTATCTGAAATGCCCCGCTTTGAGGCCTACGACCACCAAGACGACTACCTGATCGGCTCAGTTCTAATTGCCGACTCGATGGATCAGGTGGAAACCGCCCACGCGATGCCGTTGCAGGGGTTGATTCCTGACCAAGATCCCTCGCTGTATGCGGTGGTGCCGACGGTGCTCGACCCGTCGATGGCCCCGGCAGGCCAGCACACCCTCTGGGTGGAGTTCTTTGCCCCTTACCAAATCAAAGACGCCGAGGGCACCGGCCTGCTCGGCACCGGCTGGACCGATGAGCGAAAAAACAAAGTGGCTGATCGCGTGCTCGACAAGCTGACCGACTATGCGCCCAATCTCAAACAGTCGATCATTGCTCGGCGGGTAGAAAGCCCGGCTGAGCTAACCCAGCGGCTGGGGGTGCGTAAGGGCAACCATTACCACATCGATATGACCCTCGACCAAATGGTGTTCTTTCGCCCCTTGCCCGAGCTGGCTAACTACCAAACCCCGATCGAGGGGCTGTTTTTGACCGGAGCGGGCACCCACCCCGGCGGTTCGATCTCGGGGATGCCGGGGCGCAACTGTGCTCGGGTGTTTTTGAGCGTGCAAGAGCCCCTGATCTACAACCTCAAAGAAGCGGGCAACTGGCTAAAAGACCGGTTCAAAGCGGTCGTTGGAACAGATAGTTAGGACGTCAGTTTCTGCATCTTAATCTCTGACCTGTTGCTGAATGTACCGCTATTGATTGACAACTATTGCTTGGAGACTGCTGCCATGGATACTCAAGATCGCCAAACTCAGGTTGATTCGGTGCCCTACCCTAACCTGCCCCCACTGATTGACAGTCGGGCAGCGGAGTACCGAGGGCCGGGCATTACCAGTTCGGTGGCCATCTTTGGCCATCCTATCCATCCGGTGATTGTGATTTTTCCGATCGCGTTCCTAAGCGGCGCGGCGGGCACTGACCTGGGCTACTTAATCACCCAAGATTTTTTCTGGGCCAGGGCCGGGCTTTGGCTGCTGGGGGCGGGGGTGTTGGCCGGGGTCGCCGCTGGCGTCACGGGCATGGTCGATTTCGCTAAAATTCCTCGGGTGCGCAAGCGTCGGGCTGGTTGGGCCCACATGGTGCTGAACATTGGTGCCCTGGTGCTCAGCATGGTCAACGTTGGCCTGCGCCTGGGCAATCCGGCCGACGCTATTGTGCCGGTGGGGCTGATATTGTCTTGCACGGTGGCGGTGCTGCTGATGGTGAGCGGCTGGTTTGGCGGCGAGCTGACCTTTCGCCACAAAGTGGGCATTGTCGGGCCAGGGGATGCATCGGATTAGTGAGGAGATTTCCAGGAAAGAAGATACCAGCTTCAATCCAGCGACCATAGCCGCTGTAGGGTGGGCACTGCCCACCATTAGGGAAACTCTTTTTCAGAGGGCGTTTGAAAAGTGATTTGCTGTAGTTTTAGTCACCTGCCGATCCCCCTGCCCCCCTTAAAAAGGGGGGTAAAAGTCCCCCTTTTTAAGGGGGATTTAGGGGGATCTCCACTTTTGCTACAAGAAATAGGACTTTTCAAACATCCTCTCAGAAGTCTCCTGAGTTAAGCCGTTGTTTGAACCGGGATTGGTCGCAGTTTGAGCTATCGACCGATCCTTTCCAACCCTTCAACAGAGAATATCTAGGCTCACGTTTTTCTCAAAAAATCCTTTAGTAAACCCATATTTAGTCATGACTTGGCATAATCAGATCGATCTTGAGCACTGTGATGATAGTTCGACCCACGGGGCATCATCCCACAGCCCAATGACGCCCGGCCTCACCAACACCTACGACGCCGAACTGCGGGAAAAAGCGGGTATGCACACACCGCCACCGCCACCCGAGTGCATGGGCCTAGAGGGGGAATACGACACCTTTGGGCTTGTGCATCGGCTGGCTGAGACCCTGGATCAGCAGCCCGATCTGGCCGCCATTGACACCGTAACGCTGACCCAGCACGGCAGCGCCATTTGTCTATCTGGCTCTGTGGAAGACAGCGCTGTCTTAGATCGAATTGTGGATATTGCCAATCATCTAGACGGCACCCGCGAGGTCGATGTCAGCCAGGTGTCGGTGGCTTAGGCGGGCAGTAGAGATCGGCCTCGGGGGCGATCGCAACCTTTTCATCGTTTGCAGAGAGGTGGCGATCGCCCCAAGACATATCCGGCGATGCCTGCGATCTGGCTAGGTTTTAGGTTGAGTCTAGGGATAGAGATCTGCCCGTTCAACAGCGGTTTAATCAGCCCTAGCGGTAGATATCGCCTGACTCTAAACCTCTTAGACTGTGAGCAAATTCCCAATGGAGCTTTATTATGCAGACCCTAAAACGCATTTTCAACCCCAGCGCCTGGCGTCAGTGGATGGTGGTTTTTCTGGCTGGCCTAGTTGTGCTAACGACAACGGCCTGTGGTGCAACCCAGGCGGCGGTGCCGGTCGATAACAATTCGGCTACTGCCGTTTCGCCTAAGAGCGAGGGCATGTATCCCCACAAAGATACCGACATGGATACCCGGGCCGCCGATGCTAAAGCCGATCGCATGATTCGCCAGGCGGAGCAGCGGATTGAGCAAAACAGCAATAAATCTCTGGGGCAGCAGGCCGAAGAGGTTGGCCAGTCGGCCAAGCGGGCCGCCGAAAACATTGGCCAATCGACCCAGCAAGCCGCTGACAACGCCGCCGAAAACGCTCGGGGTCTAGTCAACGGTGCTGCTGACACCGTTCTGCCGAACAGCTAGCTTCTGGCCCTAGCCCAGGAACTCAAACCAGCATCCAGATAGAGACGCTCTGTAATGATCTCTATCTGGATGCTGATTGTATGGGTTTTTATTTCTCGATAGAATTTTTCCTGGGCTGTTTGACGTTTTGGCCGGGGCGAAGCGTTTAGAGTTCCCTAGAGTCAGCGGCTTAAGGGAATTTGCGGTCAGTGACCCAGAGGCCAAAAGCGTTGCTTACTTTGATTGTTTGAAACCTACATTTATGATCGTCAATCTTCAAGATGATGGCTGGGAAATTATTTATCACCGTGCCCATGCGCTCTTAGCGGCTCAAATTGCCGGACATTGGGACTTTAGCAAGCAAACCTATCGTCTCTACGAAACGATCGCGGCGATCACCCACCACGATCACCTCGAAAAAGAGTGGGAGGGAGATCAGCTAACCGAGGCCGGAGCGCCCCTAGACTTTACTTTAAAGAAAGAATCGCCCATCGAACAACTCAGCCAGCACGCCGATGAAGCGTTGTATCAGGGCCGTTGGGTGGCGATGCTAATTTCGATGCACCTGTGCTTCTTAAACCAGGGCAAGGGGGAAGATGACTCCAAAATGGCCAGTTTTTTAAAGGAACAGCGCCAGCGCCAGGCCCAGTGGCAGACCGAACTTGACATTACCCAGGAGGACGCCGAAAAAGCCTATACCTTTATGCGCTGGTGCGATCGCCTGTCGCTAATTTTGTCCCAGCGTCAGATACCCGTAGGCGGTCGGCAGCTAGAGATTACCCAAGGCCCCGACGGCAGACGCTACAGTATTTATGAGCTAGATTCTGGCGATTTAAGCGTTACGCCCTGGCCATTTTCCTGCGAAAAATTTACAGTTATGGTCGATGCCTCTTACCTATCGCAGCTCAAGTTTAACTCTAACACTGCGCTGACTAAAGCTTTAATGGATGCTCCCCGAAAAACGCTGTCTTGGACGTTGAAAAAAGCTTGAGATTAGGGATATCTCGATCCCTAATCAATAAGCTCTAACCAATAAAAATAGGCCGCTTTTCAAATATCCCTCAGGGTAGAGGGGCACAGGTCGAGCATCTGTCATTCTTAAGAGCATTCCCATTGTTGTCCCCAAGGTGAGCCAAATTTTGGTCAGGGGCAGGGCCGGATTTCCTAGGAGGTGTTCCTATCACTGCTGAACTTTTAACGATTCCCCTGGGGCCTAAACTGGCGATCGCTGACCTGCTGCGATCGGCTGGGCAATTGGCCGATGGCTTTGCGAACCGGGCGGCGGCAGTCGATCGGCCAGGGGCATTTCCGGTGGAGGAGTTTGGGCAGCTGGCCAGGGCCGGTTTTTTGGCGGCACCGCTGCACCCCGAGCTGGGGGGCTGCGGTCTCGGCATTGACGCCTCGACAACCCACGAACTGCTGCGGCTGCTCAAGCAGATTGGCCGGGGCAATCTGGCGATCGGGCGGGTGTATGAAGGCCATGTCAACGCGCTACAGCTGATTCAAACCTTTGGCACGGCGGCGCAGATTCAGCGCTACGGGCGCGAGGCCCGCGACGAGCACAAACTTTTTGGCGTTTGGAATGCCGAAGACGCCGAAGGCCTGCACCTGGTGCCCATTGGCCCCAACCGCTACCGACTACAGGGGGCAAAGACGTTTTGTTCGGGGGGCGGCTACGTGGAGCGCCCCTTTGTCAACGGCAAGCTGCCCGACGGGTCGTGGCAAATGTGCATTGTGCCCATGGATGAGGTGCAAACTAGGTGCGATCGCAACTGGTGGCAGCCCATGGGCATGCGCGCCACCGCCAGCTACAAAATTGATTTCAGCGGTGTAGAGCTGGGGGCCGAATCGCTGATTGGCGAACCGGGCGACTATCTGCGGCAGCCCTGGCTCACGGCTGGGGTGGTGCGTTTTGCCGCCGTGCAGCTGGGCGGGGCCGAGGCGCTGTTTGACTTCACTCGGCAGTACCTCCAGGGCGAGGGCCGCACCGACCACCCCTACCAGCAAGAGCGGCTGGGCCAGATGGCGATCGCCCTAGAGAGCGGCAATCTCTGGCTGGGCGGGGTCGCCGATCGCCTGGTCGCCTACGACCCACAGTTTGGCGGCCAGGCCCAGGGAGCCCATCCTCACCAGGGGCAGCTGGTGGCCTACGCCAACATGATGCGTACCGCCATTGAGCAAATCTGCATTGACACCATGCAGCTGTGCCAGCGCTCGGTGGGCACCCGAGGGCTGCTATCGCCCCACCCCATGGAGCGGGTGATTCGCGATTTGACCCTGTATCTGCGGCAGCCCGCCTTTGATGTCGCCCTAGCTGGGGTGGGGGGCTACGCTCTGACCCAAACTATCCCCGCCGATCGCCTATGGCAAGCCTAGACACGCTTTCTTCGTTCACGTCGCCCTTTGTGGCGGCAGAGGCGCTGCCGCTGCAATCCATCACTTCCCTCCAGCCCCCGGTACTGGTGGTGGCCCCCCATCCCGATGACGAAACCCTGGGCTGCGGCGGCGCGATCGCTCAGCTGCGGGCCAGAGACTGCCCGGTGCACGTGCTGGTGATTAGCGACGGCACCCGATCCCACCCGCGATCGCAGCAGTATCCGGCCCTTCGGCTGAAGCAGGTGCGCGAGGCCGAGACCCTAGCTGCCCTGGCGCTGCTTGGGGTGGAGGCTGAGAACGTCACCTTTCTGGGCCTGCCCGATGGCGCTGTACCGCACCTGTCCCTAGCGGGCAATCGCCCCCAGGAACCAGCGGCCCAGGCGGCGCTGGAGCAGTGCCAGACCTACCTGCGGCAGACGGTTCCCCAGACAATTTTTTTGCCCTATCGGTTTGACCCCCACCGCGACCATCGGGCGAGCTGGCAGCTAGTGCAGGGGGCGATCGCGGTGCTTCCCCAGCCGCCCCAGGTGATCGAATACCCAATTTGGGATTGGGACCCGCACCAGCGCCAGCCCCTGGCCGAGGGCTACCAGCCCTGGCGGCTCGATGTTGCCCCCCAGCTACCCCTCAAACAGCAGGCGATTCACTGCTACCGATCGCAAACCACCGATCTAATTGATGATGACCCCACCGGGTTTCGCCTGTCGCCTGAGCTGATCGCCAATTTTCTCAACCCCTGGGAAGTTTATCTAGAGCCCACCCCATGACCGACCCCGTAAGCGAACAATCCCTCGCCGCCGATTTTTTTGACACCCTCTACCAGGCCGACCCCGACCCCTGGCGGTTTGAAACCAGCCAGTACGAAGCCGCCAAATACGCCGCCACCATGGCCGCGCTACCCAAACCGCGCTACCGCTCCGCCTTTGAGATCGGCAGCTCTATCGGCGTGCTCACCGAGCAACTGGCCCAGCGCTGCGACGCCCTGCTGTCGGTGGATATTTCTGCGATCGCCCAAGAGCGGGCTATACAGCGCTGCCAACACCTCCCCCAAGTGCGCTTTCGGCTGATGAATGTGCCCCAGGAGTACCCCACCGACAGCTTCGATTTAGTCTTGCTCTCAGAGGTGGGCTACTACTGGTGCCTGGCCGATCTGCACAGCGCCCAACAGCGCATTTACGAATCGCTGGAGCCCGGTGGCCACTTGCTGCTGGTGCACTGGCTGCACGATGCCCCCAGCTACCCGCTGCGGGGCGACGATGTGCACAATGCCTTTCAAGACTTTGCGGCGGTTTCCCAGCTCAAGCCTTTGTCCAGTCAGTGCACCGCCGACTATCGCTTAGATCTCTACGAGCGCCCTTAGCAAACCAAACGCGAACTAGCTGAAGGACGCCTTTACAAACGGCATCTTCACCCTTAGAGGGCGTTTGAAAAGTGATTTGCTGTAGTTTTAGTCACCTGCTGATCCCCCCTGCCCCCCTTAAAAAGGGGGGTAAAAGTCCCCCTTTTTAAGGAGGATTTCGGGGGATCTCCACTTTTTCTACAAGAAATAGGACTTTTCAAACATCCTCTTAAAGGCCGGTGCCTTAGGGTATTCGGCAGGATGAAGTCTAATACGAAATCCGAGTTGGGAAACTCCGATTCATAATCAGCAACCTCGTAGGGGCGTAGCATGCTACGCCCCTACGAATCGGGGGTATTCAGGTAGGATTTCGGATTAGACCGTCAAGGCGACATTGGGGGTTGGCACAGAGTTGTCTCTCAACTCAGCCCCAGGCCAGCGATCGCCAGCCTGGGGCGACGCCTGCTGGCGCTGCTGATTGAGGTAGAGGCGCAGATCGGCGATCGCCATCTCTATGGGTACCGCCGCCCACTGCTGCTGCCAGATCCCTATCGTCTGCTGGCACTGCTCAACCCGCTGAAACAGCTCTCCAAAGGTCAACGACTGCTCAATCGCCTGGTGCAGATCGGCCATGGGCACGGCTAACCGCGTCGCCAACTGGGCCAGTCGCTGGGGGGCCAGCGCGGCGCGAAATGGGTCGCTGGTGGCCTGTCCCCAGTAGCGGCGCAGATCGCGGCGCACCAGCAGCCTGGCCCTAACCTCTGCCGCTGACGCCACCAAGAATGACTGCCGCCGCTGTCCTAGCGCTTGAAACTGACTGAGGCGATCGGCCAAGCCCATCGTGGCGCGGCCCTGGTGGCGAGCCGAGGTGGTCACTCGCATCAGCGGGCTGTGGCGCACCTTGGCCCCCACTTTGACAATCGCATTGTGAAACGCCACATCCTCAGAGGTGGGTACTAGGGGCATGCCCCCCGCCAGGGCGTACATTTCGTGGGTGACCGCAAAGTTAGCGCCAAAAAATTGGTAGTGGCGCGGAGCCTTATCAAAGGGGTCGGGATCGAGGTAGTCTTCGAGCTGCTTGATCAAGTAGCGATAGCCCACAAACCGCAGATAAGAAGCCTTAGTTGCCGCATCTAGCGCCGCTCGCTCGGCCCGGTGGGTGACCGTGCGCCCGCCCACCGCATCGGCCCCCTGCTCAATTTCGTACCGCATGGCGGCAATCCAGTGGCGATCGACCTGGCTATCGCCATCGGTGGAGGCAATGATGCCGTAGGGCTGCCCCAGCCCCTGGAGCCGTCGGTAGGCCTCATCCATCAGCATCTGGCGCACGCGACCAATGTGGGCTTCCTGAGGGGGCAGGGTTTGCTCGACGACATGGAGTTGAAACTGGGAATGCTGCTGAGCAAACTGGCGAGCGATCGCTGCCGAGTCGTCAGTGCAGTTGTTGGCAAACACAATCACTTCGTAGCTTTTAGACTCTAAGCGATCGCCGTTAAAATTGACCTGATTTGCCAGCGCTAGCAGGGTCTCTGGCAGCATCTCCGCTTCATTTCGAACCGGCACAATTACCGAAACTCGCGTGGGGGGCAGCGGCGACTCAGCAACTAAAACAGGACTCGATCGAAGCGTATCGTCATCCAAATTTGTCGAAGCAGAGCGGGGTATTGCTGCCAAGCAATGACCTTGCATGATGATCCTTTTCAAAGGGGAATAGGAGAAATATTCAGGGAAGCAGCCACAGTGGAGCACCAAGCCTCCATCGCATTTTCAACCATACGATGCCCCCAGCTGAAGACAAATCAGCCCTGTGGGATAACTCGGAAAATCTAGCGATAGATAAGCAGGTTTTTCCCTTCTAACATCCCTAGAAGATGAATAATTGAGGAGGAAATTTAGCCAGCCTTAGGAGACTGGACGAGATTTCCTCCTCTGCATACCGTATTTAGGCTGGTTCAGTTTTACCCGTTAACCACTACACCGCCGTTGGGGTGCAGCACCTGACCCGCCATATAAGACGCATCTTCAGACGCCAAAAAGACAAAGCTAGGCGCAACTTCGTTAGGTTGTCCAGGGCGCTGCATGGGCACCTGTTTGCCAAAATTGGCCACATCGTCTCCCGAAAACGCATCGGGAATAAACGGCGTCCAGATTGGGCCTGGGGCCACGCCATTGACGCGAATGCCTTTTTCTAACATAGGCCCGGCAATGGAGCGGGTGAAGGCCAAAATCGCCCCCTTGGTGGTGGAATAGCTCAGCAGACTGGGGTTGCCTTTGTAGGCGTTGATCGACGTGGTGTTGATCATAGAGCTGCCCGGTTTCATGTGGGGAGTCGCCGCCTTGGCAAAGTAAAACATGGAGAAGATGTTGGTGGCAAAAACCTCCTCTAGGCGAGCCTCGTCGATTTCATCGAGGGTAGGTTCTTGGTACTGCACCGCTGCATTGTTGACCAAAATATCGAGCTGGCCGAATTCTTTGACGGTTCGCTGTACCGCCTCGCGGCAAAAGTCTTCGCTGCGAATATCGCCCGGAATTAGCAGACAGCGGCGACCGTAATCTTCCACGGCCCGCTGGGTTTCTTTGGCGTCGTCGTGCTCGTTGAGGTAGACAATGGCAACATCGGCCCCTTCTTTGGCGTAGTAAACCGCGACAGAGCGACCAATACCGCTGTCACCACCGGTAATTAGGGCCACTTTATCCTGCAATTTGCCGCTGCCCTTGTAGTTGGGGTCGTCGTACTGGGGTCTGGGCACCATCTCTGACTCTAGGGCGGGGGTGCGGTCTTGATGTTGAGCAGAAATTTGATCGGGGGTAATCGTCATGGCGGGTCTCAATTGGGGTGAATACAAAAGTGCTTAATTAAGGGAGCTACAAAAAAGAGGCTACAAAGAGCGATAAAAAAGACTTATCTGGCCAAAAAAGGCGGCGGCAGGGTTAGCTACTGGATAAAACTTCGTAAAGGCCGCTCTAATTGATAGGCTAAGGCCGCTCTAATTGATAGGCTGGCCCTACTGTAACGATCGAAATCAGCGGCGTTATCTTTCGCTAGGTTGAACCCAATTTGACAAAAAGCCTGCGGCTGACGCTGGACTTTTGACAGCAGATTCAAGAATAAATTTGGGCCAGATAGGTGGGTTTATGGCTCTCAGGCTTCAGCGGCAAAACTGAGCAAAACCGGATATAAGCGTGTATACAACGGCTGGAGGATCCCCCCTGCCCCCCTTAAAAAGGGGGGTGAGTCCGCTTCAAAGTCTCCCTTTTTAAGGGGGATTTAGGGGGATCGCTAGCTGTGGCCGATAGTCACCCAATCTCTACAATCTCTATAGGCGCCCGGATATGGGCTGAGCCGCGATCGGGTAGCTTAATCAGTGCAAATACCTAATCTATGCCTAGAGATATATGACTACCGGAGTTTGCTATCTCAAGCTAGATTTAGCCAAAAGACGGTAGGCAGGCTAAATTCGGTTTTTTGTGCGCGAGCTGTAGGCTGAAAATAGCCTATCTACCGTCTTAAATGCTTAATACCGTTAGGCTGCTATGAACATTCATCTGTTTTATTTGCGTCCTAAAACCTGTGGCATAGCGGTTTTTAGCGTGACGGTGGCCCTCCTGATTATGGGGCTGCTCAACCCCGTAGCCAATATGGCTATGACGCCTTTTTTGCTGTTCTATGGGGCCGTGGTCGTAGCCGCATGGCGGGGTGGGGCGGCGTGTGGGGCGCTGACAACGGTCTTAGCGGCTTTGGTCAGCAGCTATTTTTTTATGGCACCGCTGTATAGCCTCAGCCTAGATACCCCAGCTCTGATTCGACTAAGCGTGTTTGTGATCCAAGGGATGGGGCTCAGCGCCATATGCGGCTCGTTGAGAGCGGCCCGCCATCGCCTAGAGTACAGCTCTCTGCAGCTGCGGGAAAGCGAAGTCTCTCTAACCCAGACCAGTCAGTGGGTAACGGCTATTTTAGAGAGCATTACTGAAGGCTTTTATGCGGTCGATTTGCAGTGGCGGTTTGTGTACATCAACCCCCAGGCGCAGTACCTGTTTAATCGCCCCCTAGACGAGCTGCTGGGGCAGTCGATTTGGGAGGTGCTGAGCGATCTAGACGGCAGCGCTATGGGGGAATCGTTCAAACGGGCCATGATGACTCGGCAGCCGCTGATGGTAGAAACTCCGGGGGTATTGCACCGCGATCGCCTGTTTGAGATGCATGTTAACCCCCTGGCTAACGGGCTGGCGATCTACTTTCGCGATGTGACCGATCGCAGAAATAGCCAGCGTCAGCTCTATCAGCAGATGCAGATGCTTGACTTGGCCAACGACAGCATTATTATTCAAGACCTCGATACGGCCATCATTACCTACTGGAACCAGGGGGCGGCGCGGCGGTACGGCTGGTCGGCAGCGGAGGCGGTGGGGCGATCGGCCACAGAGTTGCTCAAAACTGTCTTGCCCGAGCCCAGGTCGGCAATTCACGAAGCTATTTTGCAGGAGGGGTACTGGGCGGGGGAGCTGAGGCAAACCACTCGCGAGGGCCGCGCGATTATTACCAATAGCCGCTGGACGCTTCAGCCCACCCCGGCGGGCGAACCCGACGCTGTGTTAGAAATCAACTCCGACGTGACCGAGCAAAAGGAGGTGGAAGCTGCCCTGCGCAAGAGCGAGCTGCACTTTCGCACCCTGGCCAACTCGATGCCGCAAATGTTTTGGACGGCGCTGGCCGACGGCCAGCTGGAATATTGCAACCAGCGCTGGTACGACTACACGGGCCTGACTGCGGCCCAGAGCTTTGCTGAGGGCTGGCTGACGGTGCTGCACCCCGACGATCGCGATCGCTGCCAGACGGCCTGGGCCGAGGCGCTGCACCAGGGGCTGCCGCTGTCCCTAGAGGCCAGACCCCGGCGGGCGGACGGCCAGTATCGCTGGCACCTGGTACGGGCGTTTCCGCTGCGGGGGGAAGGGGGGGAGGTGCTGCGGTGGTTTGGCTCGTCTACGGATATTCACGACCAGAAAACGGCGCTGGTGGAGCGCGATCGCGCCCTGGCCCAGGAGCGGGTCGCTCGCGCCGAGGCCGAGGCGGCCAACCACATCAAAGACGAGTTTTTAGCGATGCTCTCCCACGAGCTGCGCACGCCGCTAAACCCCATCTTGGGCTGGATTTCGCTGCTGCGATCGCGCCCCCTCGACGAAGATACCCGCGCCCGCGCCCTCGAAACCATTGAGCGCAACGCCAAGGTGCAGGCCGAGCTAATTGAAGATTTGCTCGATGTGTCGCGCATTTTGCGGGGCAAGCTCCAGCTCAATATTCAGTCTGTCGCGCTGTCTACCGTGGTGCAGGCCGCCCTAGAAACGGTGCAGCTCTCGGCCCAGGCCAAGGCCATTGCCCTACACCCCGAGTTTGATTCGACCCTGGGGACGGTGGGGGGCGACCCCAGCCGCCTCCAACAGATCGTGTGGAACCTGCTCTCCAACGCCATCAAATTCACCCCTAGGGGCGGTACGGTTACGGTCAGGCTGCGCCAAGCTGGCAACTATGCCGTCATTGAGGTGGCCGATACGGGCCAGGGCATTAGCGCCGACTTTTTGCCCCACGTATTTGAGCGCTTTCGCCAGGCCGACAGCAGCAGCACCCGCTCCTTTGGCGGGCTGGGGCTGGGGCTAGCGATCGTGCGCTATCTGACGGAGCAGCACGGCGGTGAGGTCTCGGTGACCAGCCCAGGCCTTGGCCAGGGAGCCACCTTTACCGTGCGGCTGCCCCTGCAAGCGGCCACGGCCCTGCCTAATCCAGCCCTCGTCCCCCCCGGCACCATTAACCTGACTGGGCGGCTAGCGCTGGTGGTTGACGACGATCGCGATTCGCTGCACCTGCTGTCGGCCCTGCTGAAAGACTACGGCATGGAGGTGCTCACCGCCGAATCGGCGGCGGTGGGCCTGCACCTGATCGAGCAGCACCATCCCGATGTGCTGATTAGCGACATTGGCATGCCCGAGCAAGACGGCATCACGCTGATGCAGATTCTGCGCCAGCGGCCAGCGGCAGCCGGGGGGCTCACCCCCGCAATCGCCCTGACCGCCTACGTGGATGCCCAGACGCGCGATCGCGCGATCGCTGCCGGGTTTCAGCGCCACCTGAGTAAACCCCTCGACGTAGAGCAACTGGGCCTAGCCCTGGCAGAGCTGGTCTGCGGCTCTAGTGGCTAGGCCCAAGCCTGTTCAAACCGTACATCTGACTAACGCAAAGGAATTGAGTCTATGAAAATTTTGATGATTTTGACCTCCCACGATCAGTTGGGCAACACCGGCAAAAAAACCGGCTTCTGGCTAGAGGAATTTGCCGCCCCCTACTACGTGTTTAAAGACGCCGGGGCCGAGCTTACCCTGGCCTCACCCCAGGGCGGTCAGCCGCCGCTAGACCCCAAAAGCGACGCCCCCGATGCCCAGACCGAGGCCACCGAGCGCTTTAGGCAAGACCCTAGCGCCCAGCATGCCCTGGCCAACACCGCCGTGCTGTCTACGGTATCTGCCGCCGACTACGACGCCGTGTTTTACCCCGGTGGCCACGGCCCGCTGTGGGATCTCGCCAACGATTCCCATTCCATCGCCCTAATCGAAGCCTTCTACAAGGCGAATAAGCCTGTGGCCGCCGTGTGCCACGCCCCTGGGGTGCTGCGCCAGGCCAAAGCGCCCGACGGCTCGCCCCTGGTGCAAAACAAGAGCGTCACCGGCTTTACCAACAGCGAAGAAGCGGCCGTGGGCCTGACCGACGTAGTGCCCTTTCTAGTCGAAGACGCGCTGAAGCAGAGCGGCGGCAACTACAGCAAAGCCGAGGATTGGCAGCCCTACGTGGCGCACGACGGCCACTTGATCACCGGGCAAAATCCGGCTTCCTCTGAGGCGGCGGCCCAGGCCTTGCTGCAGGCGCTCAGCGTCGCTCGTTAACGTTTCGACTCTTGTTGGCAGGGCTAACTTGGCCGTTGGGGTTAGCAGGTTGGCAAGTTGGCAGGTTCAAACCTTTCAACCCTTCAACCCGCTAACCCTTCAACCCCATCCTACGGGCACGCCTGAGTCAGCTCCACCACCGCCTGCACCAGCTTTTCGAGATCGAGGGGTTTGGTGAGGTGGCGCTGATAGCCGCTGTCGAGGGACTGCTGCTGATCTTCGTCGCGGGCGTAGGCGGTGAGGGCGATCGCCGGTATTTTGCCCCCCTGGTCTGGGGGCAGGGCGCGCACCTGGCGAATCAGCCGGTAGCCATCCATGTCGGGCATACCAATGTCGCTGATCAGCACATCGGGATGGAGGGTTTTGAGGGTGTCGAGGGCTTCGGTGGCCGAGCCAGCGGTAATGACGTCGGCCCCATACTGCCCCAGCAGCACCGTCAAAAATTCGCGAGTGTCGGCCGAGTCATCGACCGAAAACACCCGAATGCCGCTCAAGTCGAGGGCCGGTCGCGGTAGGGCTGCGACGGAGTCGGCATTGGTCTTCTCCGCCAGCTTAGGAATCCGAACGCTGAAGGTCGCCCCCTGACCTTCGCCGGGGCTGCGGGCGGCAATGGTGCCGCCGTGAATGTCAACCAGCTGACGCACGATCGCCAGCCCCAGCCCCAGCCCACCGTGCCTGCGGGTGATCGAAATATCCTCCTGTCGGAAGGACTCAAATAGGTAGGGCAAAAAGTCGGCGCTGATGCCAATGCCCGTATCGCTGACCTCCAGGTTGGCCTGGTCATCGACGGAGCCTAGGGTGACGTTGATCTGGCCACCGCTGGGGGTAAATTTAATCGCGTTGGAGAGCAGGTTGCCAACAATTTGCTGGAGACGGGCGGCATCGCCCGCCACTCGAACCGTCGGGTCAAGGTCGAGGTTGACGGCAATGGTCTTGGTGGCCGCTGCCGTCTTCACCGTCTCTAGGGCCGACTCGACCACGGTCGCGAGGTGAACCGGCACCGGGTTGAGGTGAAGCTTGCCGCGCAAAATTTTGGCCAGATCGAGCAGGTCATCGACTAGCTGGGTCTGGAGCAGGGCATTGCGCTCGATGGTGGCGAGAGCCTGGGCGGTTTTGGCCGTATCAAAACTGCGGGTTTGCAGCAGCTTGGCCCAGCCCAAAATGGGGTTGAGGGGCGACCTGAGCTCGTGGGAGAGCACCGCTAAAAACTGATCCTTCAGCCGGTTGGCCTGTTCGGCCTCTTCGCGGGCAATGCGCTCACGCTGAAGCAGCTGCTCGCGATCGCGCTCACTCTCTTTTAGGGCTGTGATCTCGGCAAAGCCGGCGATCGCCCCCCGCACCTGGCCATCGGCACCACGGAGGGGCACGACCTTACCGTAGATGGTGCGCACCGTGCCGTCGGGGTAGACGAACTCAATTTCATCGGTCACCTCCTGCCCGGTGCGAATGGCTTTTTCCATCGGCAAATCCTGGGGTTCAATCTCCTGCCCCTGTCGGCACTGTTTGAAGAGCGGCGAGCGTTCATCTCTGGAGGGTGCAGCGATCAGTCCCCCCTGCGACTGGGTTCGCATCAGCTCGTGGGCCGTGCGGTTGGCGGTCATCCGCTGGCAGTCGGCATCGTGGGCAATCCAGATGGCGGCGGGGGTCGTTTCCATCAGGGCGGCCAGCTCTTCGGCCTGGGTATGGGCGATCGCCTCGCTGCCGATCAGCGCTTGCTCAAAGCGCTTTTGCTCGGTGACGTTGATGGCAATGCCCGTCATGCGCATGGGCTGGCCCGCCTCGTTATAGAAGGTCTGCCCCCGAACCATGATCCAGCGCCGCCCATTCTCGGGGTGGGCAATGCGAAAACTGACCTTGAGATTTTCGCCCTGCTCGATCGCCTCACGGGTTTTTTGCTCTACGTGGGGTCGGTCGAGGGGCGAAATGGCGGCCAACCAGTTTTTGTAGGAGGGCATCACCGTCGGGGCCAAGCCGTAGAGGTGGTAGTACTCCTCGGACCAGGTGACGCGGTTGGCGACCATATCCCAATCCCACAGGCCGGCCCCGGCCCCCCGCTGGGCCAGGCGCAGCTGCTCTTCACTTTTGCGCAGGGCTCCTTCCGCCGAGGGGCAGTGGGTGATCTGAGCTGTGACAAATACCCCCGCGATCTGGCCCGCCTCATCCCAAATGGCGCTACAGGCCCAGTGGTGCAGGTTGGCGTCTGGGGGAAGGTCAACGAACTGCGATCGCCCGCTGGCAAACACATTCTCAACGGTGCGACCCAGATCTTCCCAGCCCCCATGGCTGGCTAAAAAGTCGGTCAGGGGTTGGCCTTGCCCAGGCTCGCCAGGCTGCCAAGCGGCACAGGCCGAGTTAGAGAACAGGTGACGATCGCGCCCCCAGACGCACGCCATCGGCGTCTCTGCGCTGAGCACAATGCCCAGGGTGGTTTTAAGGGCAGCGGGCCAGGCAGCGTCGTCGCCCAGCGGGGTCTGCGACCAATCGCGCGATCGCCGTAGCGCTGCCATCGGGTCTTGGCCCATAGGTATGGATTGGGTTAAGCCCTGAAGAGGCATGTGAGTCTCCCTTTACGCCTGGTTCACCTGAATACTGGTTCACCGAATACTGGTTCACCTGAATAGATAAGGAGATTTCCAGAAAATTAAGATCCCCGCTTTATTTGGCGACGGTAGCCGCCGTGGGGTGGGCGTTACCCACCATGGGGGAGAAAGTTCCCAGTAGTCACCTAGGTACGCCTCAGCTCTGACATGGGCCAGATGTATATCGCTGAACTGACAGCTAGGGCGCAAGCTCAACGGCCAGCGACGAGTCTCGCCCTGCTTCTCACCCTGCCAAACAGTGACCTAGATAGCCTCACCGGCTGAAGTCGATGGCCTTCAGAACCTCCACAGCTCTGAGGTAATCATTTTCGTCCAGGTCTGTTCAGGCTTTCGGCAGCCGTCAGTACGACCCATGGCCTACGTCTGATGATTAACCTTTCTATCCAAAGGCTGATCTACCCTAGGGTAGAAAAATATCCATAGTTTTGTGAAGGTGGCCATCGTGTCTGACCCGGCGATCGCCCTGAGACCAACCTTCCAAAGAAATGGAATCCCTTAAAACAACAATCTCAAAAAACTATCCACAGGCAGGCACTTTGGGCAAAATATCCCCCCGCTGCTCAACCCTGAGGAATAGATTTACCCTGCTTTAACCTGCTCTTTGGGTAGACCGATATTCTTCAGGGGGCGATCGACCGCATTCCTAGCAATTCTGCGGCAACCCGCTGAACAACAGGAATTGCCGCTGCTATCACCCAAAGCTTTAGCCTCGATTAAGTCTGATACGAAATCTGATTTGATAAAACCCCGATTCATCATCAGGAAACCCGTAGAGCCGTAGCATGCTTGCCCTAAGCATCGAGGGTATTCAGCTAAAACTTGGTGTTAGACCCCGCCCACAGTGAGGAAGCGAGGTTGAGGAATCCTCAGATTGAGTGCCATCACGTTTTTTATCCCCAGATTTGGGCGATCGCAGGCAACGGCAAATCCCCACCGTTGGGCCTATATCCTCAGATTGATGCTGATAGGTTGTCAATGCCCTAAGGTGATGGGGTCATTGAAAAAAATGATGGCTAACGCCAGCTTAACCTCCTTCAATGGGCCGATTAAAGTCGGTTTTGGTAGCAATAACTGGTGATCTTAGCTCCTAAAAACTATTTGCGTAAGTTTTAGTTTGTTCATCAAATCTAAGTTGAGAGGATTATCAACAATGAAGCAGATTCTTCATCGGCTCAATCGCAATCTGGCCAGGATTTCTATGGTGATGATTGCCTCGCTGTTTTTGTTCCTTGGGGTGGCCAGTCCAGCCATGGCCTTTGGTAAATCCAGCAGCAATTCCTCAGATGGCACAGCCCAAATGAATAATATACAAAAAGCCTCGGAGCGGGCGCTCAAGGCTGAGCCCCGCAGCCAGGGCGAGGTGCAGGGCAAGGCCCAGCGCGGGCCCAACGAAGTACAGGGAGATGCCGATCTGCATACGCTAAATTCTCCTCAAAATTCTCAAGCGACCACTGTGCAAGATCAAATTGAGAATGCCCTAGAGAAAGTTACCCCCGGTAACTAAAGCCAGTCGCTGCTCAATGACGCTATGCCTGCGCGATCTAGCGTCCTTTTATCCCGCCCCTCGATAGGGGCGGGATTTTTTGAGATTTTTATTACATTATTTTTTATTTAAAGGTGATAACGACCAAACTAGTACCGCTATGCGGAGTTCAAAATGCAAAATTAAAAGTGAAAATCCTTAGTTCGCAGGTATTTCGAGCATTCTGAACAGTAGGGCCATTTCTTAATATGGGGCACAGGGGGGATGCCGCGATGGATTTCACCCTGGTGAAACCCGTTATAAAACCATCTTGAAAACTATAGCTGCGATCGAACCACTGCCCTAAACTCATTGGTTTTGAGTGATTTTTCCTACTTAAATTTGCTGATAGGCAAGTCTTTCTTCGGGCGGATAGCATTGTTCTCTTGGGTTCTAAAATGAAGTAACCCTGTGGTTAAGGCAGGTTGAAACCTTAGTCTCTCCACAGCGGTTTCTAAATCAGCCGGTGAATATCGCTGGTGGTAAATACTTCAATCTGTTGTCGAGACTGATGTGGGCAAGTTCAGACACCCTGCTGCTGACGTTCAACGCACTGGGCAGATTGAAGCCACGCTTCTCAACATTGAAAGGATTGATCTATGCAGACCGTTGAATGGTGGCAAAATGCTGCAATTTACCAAATCGTGCCCTGGAGCTTCTTAGATACCGATGGCGATGGTCGGGGCAACTTAAACGGCATCGTCGATCGCCTCGACTACATTTCGGCCCTGGGGGTTGATGCTATCTGGCTAACGCCGATCTATGAGTCGCCCATGGATGATTTGGGCTACGACATCACCGACATGATGGATATTGACCCGGTGATTGGCGATCTGAATGTTTTTGATAAGCTCTTGGCCCTAACCCACGCCCGGGGCCTGCGGATGATTGTCGATCAGGTGTGGGGTCACACTAGCGATCGCCACTTCTGGTTTTTAGAAAGTAGCGAAAGCCGCGACAACCCCAAGGCCGACTGGTATGTGTGGGCCGACCCCAAGCCCGATGGTTCACCGCCCAACAACTGGCTCTCGGCCTTTAACGGCGACTCCGCCTGGAAATGGGAACCCAAGCGCGAGCAGTACTTTTTGTTTCACTTTTTGCGCAGTCAGCCCAAGCTCAACTGGCAAAACCCCGAGGTGATCGAGGCTATTTTAAGCCGGGCGAAGTTTTGGCTCGATCGCGGCGTAGACGGGTTTCGCATCGATGCCCCCAACTTTTTTATGCACGACCTGGAGCTGCGCGACGAGCAGATTCGCCCCGAGGGCAGCCCCCATCCCGACGGCATCGACCCCGAGAACCCGATGGCGAAAATGATGTTTGAGCGCAGCTTTTGCCAGCCCGAGGCCCTAGAGGCGCTGAAGCCTGTGCGCGATTTAATCGACCAATATCCCAGCACCGTTACCCTGGCCGAAGTCACCCTGTGCGAAGATTCCATTGCGCTGTCTAGCGAGTATGTGCAGGGCAAGCACCGCGCCCACTTGGCCTACAACAGCGCCCTGCTGGTCGATCAGCCCATCAGCGCCGGGCTGATGCGCCACACCCTCGAAAAAATGGAGCGGTACTTCACCAACGGCGGCAACTGCTGGATGGTGGGCAACCACGACTACGGTCGCCTGCGCAGCCGCTGGAGCGGCAAAGATGCCGCTGGCACGCCCTATCCCGAGACGTTTTATCACCAGGCGGCGGCCATGCTGGTGTCTATGCCCGGTGCCCTCTGCCTGTACCAGGGCGACGAGCTGGGCCTCAGTGAGGCTCGCATTCCTGAAGATATTTCGGTGAGCCAGATTCAAGATCCCTTCGGCAAGGCGCTGTACCCCGACGTGGTGGGGCGAGACGGGTCGCGCACGCCCATGCCCTGGCAGTCCTCCGCCGTCAGCGCGGGTTTTTCGAGCCATGCCGACACCTGGTTGCCCATTCCCGAGGCCCACCGCCCCCGAGCGGTAGACGCTCAAACCGAAGACCCCAGCTCGCTGCTCAATACCTGGCGGCGGTTGCTGCACTGGCGCAAAAACCAGCCTGCTCTGATGCAGGGAAATTGCCGCATTCTCGATACCGAAGAGCCACTCTTTGCCTTTATTCGTGAGGCTCCCCAGCAGCGTATGCTGTGTATGTTTAATCTCAGCCCAGACACGGCCCACTTTGATCTGCCCGACGACATGTTGCCCTGTGTCACCGCCACGGGGGCCAACCCGGCGGCTAAGCGCAACGAAGGCATGCTGCGTCTGCGGGGCTACGGCTATTTCTTCGGCAATTTACAACCCACTACCCCACCGGCCAATAGCGGCACTGCCAAAGATACGTTAGAACACCAGGGGGATGAGGAGAGCAGCTCTGGGGCTCAGCTGTCTAAACCCCGTCACCGGCCCCAGCGATCGCTGACTAGACAGTCGTAGCGATCGCCCATGGCGACGTCGCTGGACTGAGGATGCGTTTTCCACCCTGAAATGGCTCTGCCCTGTTATTGGGGATCTGAAGGTCACCGTTGGAGCTTGGGCGTGGGTTTCTATGAGATTTCCCTCTCCTGAAAGCGTTTCCAGGGGCGTCGCCGCTCCCTTTGCCGTACACACAGACTTGTTTATGCATTCCCCCTCTGACTGGTGGCGTAGTGCCGTCATTTACCAGATTTATCCGCGCAGTTTTGCCGACAGCAACGGCGATGGCATTGGCGACCTGCCGGGCATTTTGCAAAAGCTCGACTACGTTGCCGATCTGGGGGTGGATGCGGTGTGGATTTCGCCCTTTTTTAAGTCGCCGATGGATGACTTTGGCTACGACATTTCCGACTATCGAGCGGTAGACCCAATCTTTGGCACCCTAGAAGATTTCAAAGATATCCTGGCGGCCGCCCACGATCGCAGCCTCAAGGTCCTCATCGATCAGGTGTGGAACCACACCTCTGACCAGCACCCCTGGTTCCTCGAAAGCCGCGAGAGCCGCGAAAACCCCAGGGCCGACTGGTACCTGTGGGCCGACCCCAAGCCCGACGGCACGCCGCCCAACAACTGGCTCTCGACCTTTGGCGGCAGCGCCTGGGCCTGGGAACCGCGCCGACAGCAGTACTATTTGCACAACTTTCTCACCAGCCAGCCCGACCTCAACTGGTACAACCCGGCGGTAGTGGAGGCCATTTTAGACACGGCGCGGTTTTGGCTTGAGCTGGGGGTCGATGGCTTTCGGCTGGATGTGGTGAACTTCTTTACCTGCGATCGCACCCTGGCCGACAACCCCATGCGCCCGCCAGACATGCCGCGTCCGGCGGGGGCCACCGCCACCGATCCATTCTTTTCGCAGATCAACCAGCACAACCTCGACCAGCCCGAAACCCTGGCCCTGCTCAAACCCATTCGCCAGCTGATGGATCGCTACGGTGCCACCACCCTGGCCGAAATTAGCAGCACGGAGGATGCCCTGCTCACCTCTAGCGAGTACGTGAAGGGTACCGACCGACTGCACACCGCCTACAACTCATCGTTGATGACCGACGAGCCCTTCACCGTTCAGCGGATGCAGGCCTTGATTCGCCAGGTCGAAACGCTGTTTGATGAGGGCGTCATTTGCTGGACGGCGGGCACCCACGACTTTCCTCGCCTAAAGAATCGGTGGAGCAAGTACCAGCCCAGCAGCGAATTTTTGCAGGCGGCCTTTGACCACATGTTTGCCGCCCTGATTATGTCTTTGCGGGGCAGCTGCTGCATCTACCAGGGCGACGAACTGGGCCTGACCCAGGCCGACATTCCCCACGAAAAGATGAAAGATCCCTTTGGCATTCAGGGCTACCCTCAAGTACTGGGGCGCGATGGCTCGCGCACGCCCATGCCCTGGGCAAAAGAGGCTCTTGAGGCGGGCTTTACCACCAGCAATGACCCCTGGCTACCCATTCCCGACCAGCACCGTGACAGTGCAGTGGATGTGCAGGAGGCCAACCCAGACTCGCTGCTGCACAAGTATCAGCGGCTGATTCACTGGCGCAAACAGCAGCCCGCTCTGACCGGGGGCGACCTACAGCTGCTCACCCTAACCGAAGAGCGGCTGCTGGGGTTTGTGCGCACCTGCGACCAGCAGCAGCTGCTCTGTCTGTTTAACCTAAGCCCCGAAACCGTCTACCAAGACCGATCGCCCCTGCCGCCCTGTGAGCCCACGGGGGAAGGGGTATTTAGCGATCGCAGCTACGGCGACACCCTCGAAATCCCCCCCTTTGGAGTGTTTTTCGGCAATATCCTCTAGTTTCAGCCGTCTACGCCTCAGGGGGATGCTATCCGCCTTGAGGCGTAGGGTTAACCAGAGCAGGGCTGAGTGGAGGTCTAACCAGCCTGGCTTTGCAGCGCAATGTCTTGGCACAACTGCTGAATATTCGCGCGCGCACCCGCCGCCGCCTCGGGCTGGGAAACCCGTCGATAGCTGCGGTAGGCCTCTTTTACCCGGCCCAGGCGGTGTAGGGCAACGCCGCGAAACAGCCAGGCCTGGCTGTGGTGGGGGGTGAGCCAGAGGGCTCGATTGCAGCAGTTGAGGGCGGCCTCTAGGCGGTTGAGCCAGAGCAACACGGCGGCTTTTTGCACCCAGAGGCGGGCGCTGGCAAACCCGGCCAGGGTTTGGGCTTGCTCTAGGCTGGCGAGGGCATCTTCGTAGCGGCCTAGGCAGGTCAGCGCCTCGGCTCGGCCATACCAGCTTTCGACGGCGTGGGGCTGCACGGCCAAGGATTGCTCAAATAGCTCTAGGGCGTCTTGAAACCGGCCCATTTCCAGGCGAATTTTGCCCAGCTCGCAGCGGCCCATGGCGACGGTGCGGGGGTCAAAAGCCGAGGGCGCAAAGGGGGCCATACCCAACGCCCGACGACCGGGGGCGATCGCAGCAGAGCGAGAGCCAGTGGGGGTGATTTGGCGATCGCGAACCATAGTTTCCATAATGTCTGTCCTTTTCCAATTGGGAATCGGTGCATTTTGTGTGATGGCTAACGGTAATCAGCGGTTGTGGCGATGGTGTGTCGATGGCGTCTCAGCGGTGTTGCACCGCCCAGAGGTGGCCCTTTTGTCACAGTCTTGGCACATCAATGACACACCCCAACCCTACTCTAAACACCATTGTCAGGAGGTAAACGATGGATTTGGAACTGTCCTATAAGCGATATCAGCTCGAAATTCCCCCCGGCATTTGGCAAGAGTTTTTTGCCCAGCTCACCGATGAGCACCGAGGCCGCTTGATCACCCTAAAACAGCTAGATCGAGAGCTGGGGGAATTTGACGTACTGCGTCAGAAGCCGCTGTTTTCGATTACCTACGACCAGCCCGACCACAGCCGCGATCTGGTGGTTACGGTGAATCGCTTTTTGGGCATCCGCGAGGCCGTCTACGCCCACCGCATTGTGGCACCCCAGGCCGTCAGCATTGTCACCGACGACGATGGGGCAATTCAGACCTGTACCATTACCGACGACGACAATGCCCAGACCACCATCAGCTTTGAGTTTCAGCAGCTAAGCCAGCCCCGAGGGTTTTAGGGCCGCTAGTTACGCTAGTTGACTGAGATATGTGGGAAAGGGGTGCTCGGCGAATCGGGCACCCCTTTGTTTGCTAGGTGTCGGTTTGACCTAGGTAGTGGTTTAGAGAATTCTGCGATGGCGTTGGATATCGGTACCGGCCCTTGAAGATCCCCCTGCCCCCTTAAAAAGGGGGGTTAGAGCGGGTTTTAGACAGCAACACTTAGCGGTTAACGGTGCTCATGTCGGCGTAGCGATCGCCCACGGCGGCCCCCTGGGGGGCCACGGCGTCAATGCGATCGAGGTCGGCCTGGGATAGCTCAATCTCTGCCGCCGCCACGTTTTCTTCGAGGTACTTGCGGCGCTTGGTGCCGGGGATGGGCACCATATCGTCGCCCTGGGCCAGCAGCCAGGCCAGGGCCAGCTGGGCGGGGGTGACGGATTTTTCGGCGGCGATCGCCTTCACCTGATCGACTAGGGCCAGGTTTTTAGCAAAATTCTCACCCTGGAAGCGGGGGGCATGGCGGCGATAGTCGTCGGGGGCAAAGTCGTCAGGGCTTTGGTAGGCTCCGGTCAAGAACCCCCGCCCCAGGGGGCTATAGGGCACAAAGCCGATGCCCAGCTCGCGCACCGTGGGCAAAATTTCGTCCTCCGGCTCCCGGCTCCAGAGGGAGTATTCGGTTTGCAGGGCGCTGATGGGGTGCACAGCGTGGGCGCGGCGCAGGGTGGCCGGGGCCGCCTCGGACATGCCCAGGTAGCGCACCTTACCCGCCTGCACCAGCTCGGCCATGGCCCCGATGGTGTCTTCGATGGGCACGGTGGGGTCTACCCGGTGCTGGTAGTAAAGGTCAATGACTTCGACCCCGAGCCGTTTGAGCGAGTCGTCGCAGCACTGCTTGACGTATTCAGGGGTGCCTTTGACGCCGCCCCATCCGCCCTCGGCGGTGCGCACGTTGCCAAACTTGGTGGCCAGCACCACTTGGTCGCGGCGGTCTTTAATGGCGCGACCCACCAGTTCTTCGTTGGTAAAGGGGCCATACATGTCGGCGGTGTCGAGCAAGGTGACGCCTAGCTCTAGGGCGCGGTGCAGGGTGGCGATCGCCTCGGCTTCATCGCGATCGCCGTAGAACTCCGACATGCCCATGCAGCCGAGCCCAATGGCGGAAACTTCCAGTTGACCTAATTTACGGGTTTTCATGGCTTAACTCCTGGTTTAGGTTGTTTTATTCCAATATCGTTCTCCCCTAACCCTCAATTTGGAGGTTGGGATGCTCAAATTTCCGCAGCACAGATCCACTGGACAGACTGCGAAAGATGAAACTTGAGGGCTTAGATAGCGTTTGCAAAGTGAGTCGCTGTAGCTTTAGTCACCGGCTGATCCCCCCTGCCCCCCTTAAAAAGGGGGGTTAAAAGTCCCCCTTTTTATAGACGCTTGCGGCTTCCCGCAGGGTAGGGGGATTTAGGGGGATCTCCGCTTTTGCTACAAAAAATAGGACTCTTTAAACATCCTCTAAGGAGGAATTTAGGGGATCTTGACGTTTGCTATAAGAAACAGACCTTCTCAAACGTCTTCATTACGCGGAGCGGGTCTGTTCAGAGGGGTTGAGTGAGTCATGGAGATTGGCCTCTAGTTCTGAGTAGTGCTGAATCTTCCAGTCGATGACGGCCAGGTTTTCTTGAAGCTGCTGGATTTGGGCTAGCACCGCTTCGCGATGGGCTTCTAGAATCTGTCGTCGGCTGTGGAACCCAGAGTCGGGCTGCGATCGCACCAGCTCTGCGTACTCCTGCATTTGGCGAATGGGCATGCCCGTCAGCCGCAGTTTGTTGAGAAACTCGATCCAGCGGAGGTCGTTAGCCGAGTAGCGTCGATGGCCGCTGGTGGAGCGACCAATGGGCGCAATCAGGTTGCAGCGCTCGTAATAGCGCAAGGTGTAAACGCTGAGCCCGGTGGCGGCGGCGACCTGCTGAATGGTGAGTTCCTGTTCCATATCTGCACGTTAGAGGTTAGAGCGCACTCTAAGTCAAGCATTTTTTTGAAAGGGGTGGATGCGTGGGTGAGTGAGTGGGTGGCAACGGGGTGGTTGTTTGCCTGGAGTATTCTTAGACTTTAAGACTGGGTTGCACGCCCAAGCTTCATTTGTCTTTCCTCGGCATGGCAGAACCACTTGCGACTCTGACTGACTATGCGATCGCCCTAGAGTGCCTGCTGCTGGCCGGGCTACTCTTGGGGCAGAGGAATATTCAGCGGCTCTGGGCGGCGGCCTTTACCAGCGTTAGCGGGGCGGCGGCAATGGGGGGCACCTACCACGGGTTTGCTCCCCAGCTTTCCCTAGGGCACCGCATTTGGCTGTGGCAGGGGATGGGGATGGCGGTGGCGATCGCCAGTTTTTTTACGCTGGCGGCGGCGGCGGCGACTCTACGCCGGGGCGATCGCCGGTTGCTGCTGGCCTTGGCTACAGGAAAACTGGCCGGGGCGATCGCCGTGGGGTTTACCCTGTGGGGGTTTGCCCTGCGGGTGGCCGATTATCTCAGTGCGCTGATTATTGTGCTGCTGGTGCAGTGGCTGCAGCGCCATAAGAATCCGGGTGCTCCGGTCTGGCTGCTGGCGGCGATCGCCCTCTCTGCAATGGGGGCCATCGGGCTGCTGATTCCCTGGCCTGGGGTCAGCCCCCTGGTGGTCTACCACCTGGTGCAAATGGTGGCGCTGTTCTGCATTTACCGCAGCGTTGCGGCTACGATTCAGGCCCATCCCAGGGCCTGGGGATAGCGGCTAGGAATTTGGGGCGGCAGCAACGGTTGATCGCGTGGCACTGGCGGCGATAGAGCTGCCCAGAGCCTTGAGCACATCGAGAA
Organism: Leptolyngbya sp. CCNP1308; assembly: GCF_034932455.1. Lineage (NCBI taxonomy): Bacteria > Bacillati > Cyanobacteriota > Cyanophyceae > Leptolyngbyales > Leptolyngbyaceae > Leptolyngbya > Leptolyngbya sp. CCNP1308. Next base: position 213,499 of record NZ_JAYGIH010000035.1, read on the forward strand.
AAGCGTAGATGGCCGGGGTGTGCAGGGCACCGCCCAAAACAGCGGCCCCAATGATGCGCCCCAGGGGCACCGGCAGCGCAAACACCTGCACCTGGGGCGGAATCGGCTCGGCGGCCAGCCGGGGCAGAATGGTCGCCCCCAACCCCTGGGCCACCAGGTTGACGATGGTGGTGTCGGTTTCGACCTCAGAGACCACGTTGAGCTGGTACCCGTAAGACTGCACATGCTCGTAAACATCGCGCATCATGATGCGATCGGCGGGGGGCATAATCAGCGGGTGCTGGGCCAGCTCTGCCCAGGTGAGCTGCGGCCCAGCCAGCTTAAAACCGGGCGGAAACAGAGCCACGTAGGCGTTTTCCAAAATCTCTCGGGTGTCGAGATCATCTGCGGCTGGCAGCAGGGTAAAGCCAATGTCGGCGCGGCCCTCCCGCAGGGCGCGTTCGACCTGGAGGTAGTTGTCGTGCTCGCTGAGGTTGACGGCAATGTTGGGGTGGCGGTGCTTAAACTCGGCGATCGCGTCGGGCAGCAGGTGAATGGCAATACTACGAAAAGAGGCAATACGCACCTGGCCCCCCTGTAAACCCCGCGCCAGCTCGGCCTCGCGGGCAATGGCGTCGGCCTGCTGCAAGATGGTGCGGGCGTGGCTGACGATGCGATCGCCCACCGGGGTGAGCCGTGCCCCGTGCCGCCCGCGAGAAAACAGCACCACCCCCAAATGGTCTTCCAGCGCCGAAATGCTGTGGCTCACCGCCGACTGCGACATATCGAGGTTGAGCGCGGCCTCGCTAAAGGTTTCATGCTCGGCCACAGCCACTAAAATCCGCAGCTGAGACAGTTTCATCTGATTTTGGTGGTTATCCCGCATCCCTGCCCAAATCTAGAGACCATTGCCAGACCCTAGGAGATTACAGCAGGTTGTCGGCTAAAACCGCTCGCAGGCGACATCAGGCCCAAGCTCCACAGCCGGTGAAGTCTGAGTTAAAACGGCCCAAAACGCCAAATATTCAGGCCCATCGGGATTTTTTCGCTCTTGTTTTTCGTTCTTCGCTCTTCGATTTTCGCTCTTTCCCTGTAGGTATCCCCAATTCTCCTGCCCCTGAGTAGGCAGCCGCATCCCTCATCGTTTTCTCAACAGCTCTTCAGATTTAGATCAGGGTATTCTCACGCGGGCCACCGATGATGGCCACAAGCATCAACCGATGGCCTAACCCGATCGCCCATTACTGGAGATAACTTCTATGAAAAATCTGATGTTTGCCGCCCTAGCGTTTGGGGCAACGGCGGTGGCGCTGGGCACTAGCATTGCCCCCTCCACGGCAATCCTGCCTGACTCGCTGCTGAGTAGAGGGGCTGTAGCTGCGACAGCCTTCCTAGCTCAGACCCCAGGCCAGTTTGTCACCGTCGAACAAGACCACGCCACCAGGGGTACCGCCACCCTAACGACCGCCAGCGGGCAGCGATATCTAGAATTTGATGCCGCCTTTGACACGGCGCGTGGCCCGGCGGTCGAGGTCATTCTCTACAAAGGCGCGACGGTGCCCGTCAATATTGCTGAGGGCGACTACTTGACCCTCGCCCCCCTACAAAGCTTCTCCGGGGCGCAGCGATACCTGATTCCGGCGGACGTTGACATCAATGACTACCAAACCGTGGGCATTTGGTGCCGCCAGTTTAATGTCACTTTTGGCTACGCCCCGATCTAGAGGCTCTGTCTAAGCAGTAAATCGCTTAGACACAAATGCATCTCAGCTGTATTGCCAGCAGTCGATCCCCCCCTTACCCCCCACGCCTCTACCAATTGGCTACGGCCATGTCTCCCCCGCAGCCGATGTAGGGGCAAGGGCCACCGGTTTAAGGTGAAGCGACGATATTGGATGGCTTTATGGCTGACAAGCAAACAACTCAAATTACCGAAAACTCTACCGATGACCTGTTTCAGCGCTACGATGCGCTGTCTGTAGACGACAAGCTGGCATTGCTCTACTACGTCTACGAAGCTATGGGTAGCTCAATTACCCCAGCGGCCCCCGGCGCAGCCGACCCAGAGCTGGCCGAACCATTAGTTACCGAGCTGTTTGATATGTCTGAAGAGGAACAGCTAGAGGCGATGCGCAGCGTGGCGAAGGGCGACCAGAGCGATATTTCCCAGCGTTACGGTGCTCTCAGCGCCAATAACCAACTGCTGGTGTGGTTCGGCTGGGCCGAGGCCATGGGCAACCAGATCGTGGGCATGCCCAGCAACTACAGCGCTCAAGGCGATGTCAGCAAAATTTTGTCTGACCTTAAGGGTATGGAGTTTCAGTCGCAGATTTCGCTGCTGCGGGAAGCCGCTACTCAGATGGGTTTTAGCAGCGTCACTACGCCCCCTCCCCTAGCCGAAACCGGCGTCACCGACAGTCTGTAGATACAGCTATAGTCAGGATCTGAAGGACTTCTCTCAAAGACTGCTAAAACCGCTTGAATGGTTTTGAGAGAACTGTCTCAATTAGACTGGCGATCGCTGTAGCAGCGTGGCCCCGGCATCTCTATGGTGCCGGGGCCGCGAACGTAGGCCTTTGTGGCCGAGCCACTATCGGCGGGTGGGCCTTGGCATTAAATCGCATTCCCCCGATTAGGCGGCCTTAACTTCAGCCTCTAAACCCTCAATGTAGGCGCTGATGGAATGGTCGCTAAATCGGCGGCTGAGCACCTGCCAGGTCCAGCGAGAGCCTAGCTGAATCGCTTTTTCTACATGGTCAAAGCCCTGCCAAGTACGGGGAATGCGGGTGACAATATCCCAACCGTAGATGAAGCGATAGCTGTTGGGAATGCGGCCATTGTAGGACTTGACCATGGCGGTGTTGCCCACGCGGGGAGCGCCAAAGGTGTACACCTCAAACCTGAGATCGCGCTTGGCTCCCAGGTTGTACTGGATGTCGAGGGCGGCGATGGTGGCCAGCGCCCCGCCCAAACTGTGGCCCGTGACAATGACATTCTGGCCCACAAATTTGTCCATGGCCTCCAGCAGTTGCTGGCGCACGGCGAAGTAGGCCGTCATAAACCCCTGGTGAAACTTGACCTCGGTGTTGCCGTCGCCGTAGGGGTAAACCTGCTGACGAAACTGAACGTTGTTCATCCAGTCGATGGATTTGTCGGAACCGCGAAAGACGATATAGAGGCGATCGCTGGTCAGCTCGTTTAAGATCGACACCTGGGTATCGGTAAAACCACTGTCCTGGCTTTCTACGAACACGGGCTCGACGTCGGGATAGTCTGAAAACCGCAGGCCGCTAAAGTCGCGGTAGACCTCCTGGCACAGGCGAGCGCATTTGAGAGCAACGGCGTAGTCGACCATGAGGCATTTCTCCAAAAGGGCGTAGTCTCCCCTAGAAACTATCAGAGGAGCGGCCTAAACCACTGCTGTGAGCCCTAGGGCGCAGGCACCGACCACCAGGCCAGGGCATAGGGCTGGGTAGGTTCGCTGTGGGCCTGCTGCTGATAGATAACTCTCAGTTTGTACCGGCCCGTTTCCGGAATTTGATAAAAAATGTGTTCAACGCTATCGACCTCGCTCACCGATGACCACACGCTGTTGGCAATGTCGTCTTCGGCGGCGGGCATGAGGTATAGATTGAGATCGTTGAGGCCTTTGTCGTTAAAGCTCTCGCCCAGGTCATAGAGGCCATTGCCGTTGGCATCGACCAGATCTACCACCCGCTCCCAGGCCAGGGTAGCCGACAAAAAGCTGCCGGCCTGAAGGGTATCGGCAAACGCATAGTCTTGCACCGCAGCGGGCTGGGCCTCAAGCTCGGCAAAATTCCAGCCGATAGGGGGGATCGCCTGGTCAGGGCCAGCGGTACCGGGGGCCAGCTGCTGGTAGGCGCGGTAGGCGTTGAGATGGCCGGTACCCAGATCGCTGTGGAGCGGAATCTTCGGGTCGCGGTAGGCGTCAGACTCCAGCCAGGAGCGGTTGCCGTCGTCTACCAGGGTACGGCTCATGCCCAGGCGCAGGCCATCGCCGCTGTCTTTAACCTTGTCGGCAGAGTTGAGCAGCACAGCTTTCATCACCATGGGGTGGCGGGCATTGAGAGACCAGTTGGGCGACCCGGTGCGAAACTGGCGATCGACAAACTGCTGCATCAGGGCAACGGTGCCAGCCACGTGGGGCGAGGCAAAGCTGGTGCCGCTAGAGCGCCGCACCTGCCCGTCGGGGTCGATCAGCTCAATGTCGCTGCCGGGGGCCACCAGCGTAATCGAACGGCGAGGCCCTTCGTTGGTTTCGGGGGCGGCGGCGCGGCGCGACTGAAAGGTGGGTTCGCTACCCAGATTAGAGTAGTCAATTTTGTTGAACTCACCGTTGACCTGGCGCGAGTAGGCGATATTCAGCCCGTTGAAGTTGTCGGTGGGGATGGGGATGCCGCCGCCGCCCTGGTTGCCCGCAATCACGTACAGAGAGCCGTGCACCCGCGACGACCAGTCGATGCACTGGGTGAGCAGGGCGTTGCCGTCGAGCACCGCGTTGGGTCGTGGGTCGCGGCCCAGGGGTTCGCCAAAGCTGAAGTTGATGGCTCGCACATCGCCGCCGTTCTGCAGCGCCACCGACTGGGAGGCGAGGCATTCTTCGGGCTGGGCGCTGCGATCGCTCAGCGGCCCCACCGCCCCCGAGTACAGCAGCGCCTCGGGGGCAACCCCGGTGCGCAGTTTGTCTTGGCTAATCATGACGCTGGCCACATTGGCTGCATGGCCATCGACATACTCGTCGGCCACGGCCCAGCCGTCGAGCAACAGCACCCGCCGCACTACCACGGGCAGGGTTTCTGAGGCCACTTTGTCGAGGCCAAACTGGCTGGGGCGGCCAATTTCAACCTGGCCCAGGGCAATTTTTGCGCCGGTTAGGTTATAGGGTTCACCGTGCAGCCGCAGGGCGTCGATTCCTGGGGCACCCACCGATTCGGTGAGGGCTAGCACTGGCAGGGCCAGAGGTACCAGCGCGCTAATTCCCCCCAGCCAGAGCAACGCTTTCAGGCGGGGCTTTGCCCCTCGGTGCTGCGTTATTCCTTTACCCCACTTAGCCATAGCCCCGTCCTGCTGCAAATATCTCTGGGCAAACTCTATCGCAAAGGCCCTAGCCCCGGCAGGAAAACTGCCGAATCTATCTATTTCTTCAGAAATCCTCTGGCCGGAGCGATGGTCAGGGACCGACCCCCAGGGCGATCGCCCCTAGGAGGGCGGCGGCACCACCTCGGCCTTGACCTGGGCTCGGGTCAGCAGGCGGCTGAGGCGCAGGGCCTGGTGGCGGTAGAGGGACAGCGGCAGGGTGCTGGGCAGCTGGGCCATAAACTCCCGCGCGTCGCCCAGACGGTAGCCAGCCACCCGAGCCAGCTCGGTGGCCCCGTCGAACAGAGCATCGGCGGTGAAGGCTTTTTCGATGTAAATGTGCCAGGTGCGGGGGGCGAGTTCCTGCTGCTCAATGCGGCGCAGACCGCTGATCGTGGCCAGTACCACCAGGCGATCGCCCGGCTGCAATCGCGTGTCGTCGGAGGGCATGATTTTACCGGGCTGGTCGGGGTGCTGATGCCACAGGGGCACAACGCCGTAGCCATAGGCCACCTCCGCCAGCAGCATGCCGACCAGGGTATCCCCAGTTTCGACCTGGTACTGAGTGATCAACACCGTTTGGTCGTAGAGGCGAAACAGGCCGATGACATGCTCACCAAAAGCCGCCCCGGCAAAGGCTTCAGCAGACAGGGCCGAGGCACAGAGCACCTGGGCAAAGGGAAAAATCTGGGCGACGCGATCGGTAAACTGCTGGTCGTAGGTGCGAATGATGGCGCGGCAGTAGGGGTTGAGGCGGTGGGCCAAGAGCCCCATTTCCAGGTTTTGAATTTCGTCTTCGCTGACCGCCACAACGCTTTTGGCGGTGGCTAGGTTGGCTTTGTTGAGGGCGGCGCTGACATCGCCGGTCAGCAGCGGCACTCTGGGCAGCACATCGGCATCGAGACCGTGGGACGAAATCCCTACGACGGGCTGGTTGAGCTCTTGCAGCGCGGCCAGCACCTGCCGCCCGACCCGCCCCAGCCAGATCACCACTACGTGGTCTTTTTCGGGCACCGGGGGGCGGCGCTCCATAAACTCAAACCGCAGGGTGAGCAGTTTTTCGGTGAGCAGGGCGTAGAGGACGCCGATAAAGGCGGCTCCGGCCACCGTCAGCACCACCCCAAAGGATTGCAGCAGGCGCGGATGCTCAAAGTCTTCTAGGGCTTCGTAGACATCCCCATAGCCGCCAAACAGGGTGATAAACGTGTACAAAAACGCCTGAAACAAAGGAATGTCGTCGGGGGAGTTGGCGTCTAGCAGCAGCGTGCCGATCAGACACAGCGCTAGCACCGTGATACCGCAGATAATCGCCACCCGACGCAACTGCTGCCCCGAACTCGATCGCACTAGATGAATGAAATCCTGCTTTAGGGTCGGCCAGTGGCACAGCCGGGCGATCGCCCGGCCGATCTGTCTGAGGGGCTTTCGCCGCACGGGCTGAGGGGCTTCGCGGTGAAGGGTACGCAGCTGGGCATCGCTTTCAACCATCACCACCTCGTCGCCCACCCGCAGGGCAGTGTCGGGAATCCAGGAGTAAAACAGGCTGGAGGGGCTATCGGCCATCACCCAGGAATCTTCATCGACGGGGGTATGGCATAGAATGCGGCGGTGGTGGGTATCTAGCTCGTGGAGATGGCGGCGATCGCACCAGCCGTGCCCCGACTCCAACCGCTGCTTCACCACCTGAAAGCGGTGGCCATCGAGGGTAAAGTAGCCGATCAGCTCCTCCCCAAAGGCCCCTAGGGCAAAGGCGGGGGCTGCCAGCTGGGTGGGCTCAAAGGCAATAAAATTCTGCAACTGCTGACCCATCAGCTCGTTGAGGTTCTGCTTATCCGATCGCATCACCAGTCGCACCTTGGGGTTCAAGACCCGCGCCGTCAGCGCCGCCTCCAGATTGACCCGCTCATCCTGAGTCACTAGCAGCACCGCCCGACACTGGCGAATACCCGCCTTCTCCAGCACCTCCGCCGAGCGGCAGTCACCAATTTCTAAGTGGTCAATTAAATCCCGCAGGTGGGGCACCTCCCACTGGTCGGGCAGGGTGTTGTTGATGGCGTGCACCGGCACCCCAAAGCTCTTGAGATTGGCCACACAGTTTTGGCCCAGGCTGCCCAACCCACACACCAAAAAGCCCTCGTTGGGGGGTGGGGTTTCGCGCTTTTCAGGTTGCGGGGCTGCGGTTGCCATGCCGGTGAAAAAAGGCAGTGTCTAGATGGCCTAAGGTTTAAGGTACAGGTTTTCGGAGAATCTCCTGAACCCTATGCCCTAAACCCCAAGCCGCTGCAAACGATACAGGCTCGAATACAGCCCCTCCCGCGCCAGCAGCTCGTCGTGGCTACCCTGCTCGACCAGCTCGCCATACTTGAGCACCAAAATGCGATCGACGTTGCGAATAGTCGATAGGCGGTGGGCAATAATAATCGCCGTGCGCCCCTCCAGCAGACGCTCTAGGGCCTCTTGAATCATTGCCTCGGTGCCCACATCCAGGTTAGCGGTGGCCTCGTCCAACACCAAAATCCCCGGATCGCGAATTGCTGCCCGGGCAAAGGCCAATAGCTGCTTCTGCCCCCCCGAGAGGTTGGTGCCCCGCTCCCGCAGCTCGGTGTCGTAGCCCTGGGGCAGGTCTTCAATCAGCCCGTGAATGTTGGTCTGCTTCGCGGCCTCAATCACTGCCTCTAGGGGATATTCTTCCCCCAGGGTAATATTGCTCTTTACATCCCCAGCAAAGAGGAAGCCATCCTGCAAAATCACCGCCATGCGCCGCCGCAGCTCCGCCTGGGGCAGGTCACGAATATCGACTCCATCCAGCAAAATCGCCCCCTGGTTGATGTCGTAGAGCCGACACAGCAGCCGAATGATCGAACTCTTCCCCGCCCCTGTTGGCCCCACCAAAGCTACCTTTTCGCCGGGGCGAATGGTGAAGGTGAGGTCTTTGAGCACGGGCTCATCGGCCCTATAGCCAAAGGTGACGTGGTCGAAGCGGATTTCGGAGGCTTTGGCGGGTGAGGGGGTGAGGGGGTGGAGGGGTGAGGAAGATGAGGAGGATAAGGAAGATGAAGCGGTGGGGGAGATGGGTGGATAGGTGGTGGGGAAGGTGGCTAAGCTGCTATTCCCTTCGCTTTTGCCTTTACCTATTAATTCCTTCGCTCCGTTGCCGTTGACTCCGCCAAGCCCCATCGCCGCGCTCTTATTGCCCCCACCTTCCTTACCTTTCTTACCGTCCCCATCTTTCCCTACCTTCTCTGGGTCGCGAATCTCGACTGGCACGGTAAACAGGTCGGTGATGCGCTCCACGGCAGTGAGGCCGGCCTGGATGGCGGTGAACTTGTCGGCAAACTGGCGCAGGGGGTCGAACAGGCGCTGGGCAAAGAGAATGAAGGTGGCCAGGGTACCGAAGGTGAGGGCGTCTTGCATGACGAGTAGACCGCCGAGCCAGAGCACGCCACCGATCGCCACCAGCGAAATCCACTCCAGCGTCGAGGACACCGCCGAGTCGTAGAAGATGGTTTTATCGACGGCGGTGATGTATTTCTGGTTGGTGGCCCGAAACATTTCGGCGTTGTAGCGCTCGCGCCGAAACAGCTGCACCACGTTGATACCCGCGACGTTTTCTTGCAGGGTGGCGTTGAGTTCAGAGAGGTATTCGCGGGCTTTGTAGTTGGCCTTGCGAAACTGCTGCTGAAAGTAAATGATCAGCCAGGTGACGGGCACCAGCAGGGCCAGCAGCATGAGGGCTAGCTGCCACTGCATGGTAAACATCACCACGAGCAGCACCAGCATCGACACCACATCGGTGATGATGCCCACCGCCCCGGTGGAGAACACGTCGCCCAGGGCATCGACATCGCTGGTGATGCGGGTGATCAGTTTGCCCACGGGGGTGCGGTCAAAGAAGCGCACCGCCAGCGATGTGACGTGGGTAAACAGGTCGGTGCGAATGTCGGCGGTAATGTTTTGCCCCACGGCCTGCACCAGGTAGCTCTGAAAGCCATCCAGCAGCAGGCGAATCAGCACGGTAACCACCAGCAGCCCCACCAGCAAATTCAGCCCGCCCTGGAGGGTGCGACCCTCTAGAAAAAACATCACCGGCTCTTGGCGAATCAGGGAGATAGCCTGCCCAATTAACACCGGCTGGAGGGCGTTGGCCAGCGACAGGGGCACCAGCAAAATCAGCGGCAGCACCAGGGCATTGCGGTGCTTGTAGATGTAGGGCCACATGCGCAGAAACAGCCGCCAGTCGCTATCGGGGCGGCGGGTGGTGTCGTCGCTGGGCAGGTTGGAGGTAGCGGTCATAAAGGTGGGAAAATCGTGGCAAAGATGATTACAAGCGCACTTTTCAGTTTAGGCGTGAATTTGTATCTGTGAAGCAGATTTCAGAAGTAAGAATTCTCACTACCCCTCTATTAAGATATAGAATTAAGAAGCCATTACAGGCTTGACCAGCCATTCAGCCTTATCCGCTATGATTCGGGCATCTTTTTTTCTCCGATTATAGGAACTATCTGGTGGCGGACATATCAACGCGTGAGATAAATCCTCTTCTTGGGGATCTGCTACTACTATGTGGCCTAAAGATCGTGGAAGTTTTGCATTAATCTCTACTAAGCCTTGCTGTTGATAATTCTCGAGAACCTTGTCAACCGAAGTTAAACATGCCCTGCATACAGAAACTTCGCCAGTTATTCCATCGAGAAACGCAGCTGAGGAAGGACGCAAATTTCCGTCCTTATCTACTTTAGTAAAAACGTTAGAGGGTACAATTCTACGCCAAAGCCTTTCATCATCACTGATTGATTTATCATCAACACGTGGCTGCATAGGAAAGGGATTTGGAATAAATATAATTACTTACTTAGACAATAACCACGCAAGGAGTTCGTGAATCCTCGCTATGCCGTTGGTACGCTCCAACTTGCCTTCCATCATGCCATCTTCCAAATGATTAGCACTTTTATCTACAGTCAAAAACTCGATTGAACCATCGGGCAAAAACTCTAGCTCTAGTTCGTATTCACCAATCTCCCACTCAAGTTGTAAGCCGCCACCTGGCACAGGACAAATAAAAGGGGACGGTAAAATTTCATTTTGAACCTGAAATAAAACATTTAATAACGATTGAAAAGCATCCTCAGTAATTTTCGGACTACCATAGCTGTCCCAGTTTTCCGTAAGCTCTTTAAACTCGAATGCAGACTTCAAAACAGGCAAAAGCCAACTCGATCGAGCTTCGTAAGGAGTAATTTGAGTCTGTTGATATTTTTGACTAGGATCATAGAATGCCTTCTGATCCCCGTAAGGCACCGCATAATATAAAGCGCCTGATCTGGAAGACGTGATGCTTTTAATTTTGGTGGTTTTATTGTTTACTTGCTGCAAAGATGAATCTGCAACCCTATCGAGGGTAAGAGTGTTTGAAATTTCAGAAGCATAATTATAAGTAGTAATGGCTGAGGAAATACCAAGAAGATGACTATTATAATGGGCAGCTGAGGTACTCATATTTTTTTAATTCCCCATATTTCATGCATTCTTTCAGTTGTTATATCCAAAAAGCTATTAACAATCCATTGACGCTCTGTATCAAGGCAATCCAATACATCCTCCAACGTTGAGGAGTTTGGTTTGCCAACAGCAGTCAAACTAAGCTGAATTATGTCTTTCGAATCACTATTTCGTAGGGCAGGTTGCATATTTACAAGCAAGCTTCCATCGATTTCAGGTATTGGATAAACAATTTGGAATGCTAGCGAAGATGCCGACGGCAAGAAGACGCTTGAGATGCCTTTTTGCCAAAAACGAAACATTTCAGGCATGTCCTCCAGGGACTCCCATTCTCGAGATTTTTCGAAATGGTTTACGTAAGTTATCTCGCATTTTTTGACCTGCGGAGATTCAATACCTTTTTGTTGAAGAAAATCGCAGAATCGTGTCCACTCTTTGATAAATTCTGGGCGGATTGTCTTCTCATATCGAGGATAGGTACCTTCGGTAATGTACTTGCGCCAGTTGTAAAGGAAACGATCACTCTGAACTTGTAACAGTTGAGCTTCTGAAGAATGATGAAACCAGAAACGAACTGGAAACTTACCTGGAAAACCATACTCTAGAACCAGGTCTTGAACAGATGTAGTTGTAACAGGTGGCTGAGTTTCGTATCTCGGATATTCTTCCTGAATAACTTGCCAGAACTCGGCAAAACTCATTATTGACCAGTCATTGAGTTCATTGAACTCAACACCTATTACATTCTCTACAACAGGTGGTTCTTCAAAATCGGGGAGTGTTTGGGATGTCTCAGTCATATAATTCTGAGGCAGAACTCACTTTTATCCCTAATATACGTGATTTAGCTCTATATGGCTTGTCAGTCTTATAAAGCGGGTGAAGAATCGACCGCCACAGCATCCTACACTCCTTAACTACCGCAGGAGAGCACCACCGCATTGGGGCTTTCCTGGGTGGCCTGCTGCATTTGGGTGGGGTTGGGTCTGCCGTAGGTGCTGAGGGTCTGCACATCTTCGGGGGAGGGCACGGCCTCGGCAACTTCCTGCCCCAGGTCGCTGACGTAGATTACTTGATCGATGGTGAGCTGCCGCTGCTCTTGCTCGGCGTAGAGGCTGGCGTAGCGATCGCCCACCCGTTCCTGCCACTGGGCCGGGGCGCAGTAGCTGCGATCGATAATCACCGTTACCGCTGGGCCAGCCAGAAGTTGGCGCAGCCCCAGCCCCAGGCCGGCAAAGGTTAGCCAGCCCAGGCCGAGGGTGAGAATCAGTCGTTGGTTGGGGTTGCGCATGGGTGAGTCGAGTCCGACCAAACGACCTATAGATTAACCTGGAACAGGTCTTTGAACAGGGTTTGCACGTTGTCGGGGGTGCCCTGCTGCACGGTGGATTCGCGCAGGGCTGCGATCGCCTGTAATTCGCCCTGGTTGACCTCCCCGTAGGCGATGGGGTAAAACCGCACATCGCTATAGGTCAAAATGTCTTGGATGGCGTCAAAGGTGTAGCCCCGGTTGACCTCGCCATCGCTGAGCAGCAGCAGATAATAGCGTCCGTTGGGATCTTTTTCTTTTTGGGCCAGCAGGTCGGCGAGGCCCACCATGGCCCCGTCGTACATGGCTGTCGCACCATCGGCCCGCAAACTGTCAACGGTGGCCAAAAACTTTTGGTGCTGGAGCTGATCAAAGGGGGCCAGGGGCAGGCGGCGGGTGGGCGCATCGGCAAAGGTGACGACGCTGACGTAGTTGCCCGCGTTGATCTGCCCGGCGGCGACCCGCAGCCCATCCTTGAGAGCCTGGATGCGATCGCCTTCCATAGAGCCGCTGGTATCGATGACCAGGGCCATATAGACCGTGCGGCCCCCGTCTTTGCGCAGCTTCCAGTTTGACTGGGCGGCCAGCAGGGTCTCGCCGTTGGGGAAGGGGGGCACCTGGTTGGCCTTGAGGTAGTCGGTTTCGACAAAGCCCTGCTGCTGGGCTAGGGTCTGCATTTCGGCCGACTGGGCAAACTGGGCAAACCGCTGTAGCGCCGCCGCCTGCTGAGGCGTGTTCCAGCCAAAGCCGACTAGGGGGTTGTTGTGGGGCACGCCAAAGGGCACAAACTCGGTGTCGCTAAAGCCGGGCACCTCCCGCAGGGCCAGGTAGTTTTGGTATTCCAGCGGAAAGGCTTGCAGATTGCTCTGGTCGCGCAGAAAGAGTTCTTGCAGGTCGAGGGTGGTGGGCGTGGTGATCAGCACCTGCTGCTGAAACTGGTCGAAGACCGAGTTGACCTGGGGGGTTTGCAGCTCGGCCACGGTGAGCTGGCCGCCGTTTTCTTGATGCCCTGCCGCCCGCCAGTAGAGCGTGTAAAGCAGATTGAGCGCAGTGGAGCTGCTGTAGGGGTTGGGGTAGGCTACGGTGACTTCGCCCGAGGCGATCGCATTTAATAATCGATCGAAGCTGACGGTGCCATTCTCAGCCAGGCTGTCGTAGACGGGTTTAGGCAGCACCCACCCAGCGGTGTTGGGCACCAGCCGCGCCGCCACGGGCACGGTGCTCACCCCCTGGCTCTGCACCATCGCCACCCAGAGATCGTTAGACGGGCTATAGCCCTGGGGCTGCACAGCCCCGGCCCCCAGCAGCCGAGCGGCGGTGCCCGAGGCCACCTGACGCACCCCCACCTGAATGACTTCGCCTGAGGGCAGAGTCTCTTGGCGCTGGTTAAAGGCTTCGGCCACTTCTACCAACCAGCGCTCGTTTTGGCGATCGACGTTGGCCTTTTCTGACGAGCTGTAGATTTCTATATAGGCGGTGTTGCCCCCACCGGGCTGGGCCGCATAGAGCGGAAAAGTGTTGACATCGGGCAGCGGGTCTTCGATCTGGTCGGTGGTGTAGCGGCTAGCCACCTCATCGGCGATCAGGTCTTCACCCACGTTGATGTTGGGCATTACCGACTGCTGTAGTGCCTGCTGGGCGCTCTCCACAGAATCAACCTGGGCAACGCGCCCCGTCTGACCAGGGGTGCAGTTCCACAGCAGCACGGCGCAGAGGCTGAGGAGGAAAAGGATGAGGGGAAGGCGGCGCATTTTAGGGAGGGATGGGTGGGGAATAGAAAGTGGGGAAGGTGAGGGAGTAGATACAGGTTGAATTGCGTGTTTTCCTGAGGGTTCCTGGAAAACTGGGGGTTACGTGGAGTCTTGGTTGTCTTGGAGGATGGTTTTGTTGGCCTCAATCAGCGATTGCAGGCTGTGGGGTAGGGTGCTGTCGTCGGCGGTGTCGAGGGTGGAGAGGGCGACTTGATCCTGGAGCTGTTGCAGCTGGGAATGGGTCGCCTGGAGGCGATCGCGGCTGGCGGTCAAGCGCTGCTGGGCCATCTGTTGGTAGGCGGGGGTTTCGATCTGGTCAAGCACGGCTAGGCCATCGGCCACCTGGCCTGAGAGATCGAGCACGGTGTGCAGGGCTTCGAGCAGTTCCACTTGCAGGAGGGGGTCGCGATCGAAGATGCGGGCGGCAAAGCGCTGCGATTCGGTAGACCAGGCCTGCACTTCGCGCCAGACTTTTTGGGCCTTGGGGGGCACCCGTTGGCCCAGAGTGCCCAACTGGCTGGCAAAGGTTTGGGGGTCGAGCAGGTCGCCGCTATTCGTCGATGCCTCACTGGGGCGAAACCCAGCTGCCCAGCTGCTCACCATGGCCGCCGCCGTTCCGGCCCCTGCTAGCACGGCCACGGGTTTTGGCCCCACCAAAAAGATCATCAGAGCGTAGCCCAGGGCGGTGCCCCCTAGCAGTAGATAGGTCTGGGGCTGCCCCCACAAGGTCGATCGGCGCATACCCATAGCCTGCTTAAACCTTTTAACTAACGCCACTGTAGCCTACGGCACCGTTAGCGTCCCCCCCAGGGCGTTGATGGCGTCAGACAGCTGGGATTCGGCGGCACTGGTGGCGGCCACCAGCAGCAAAAAGGCTTCTTCGCCGCGCTGGCGGGCAAAGATTTTGCCGGTAATGGGCTGGGGTGGGGCGGCTCCCTGGCTGAGGCGACCTGTCCAGTTAATGCGAATGCCGCCGCCGGGGATGGGCTGCACATCGTCGCCCGCCAAAAAGCCTTCCCCAGCGCCAAAGGTGCTCTCTGCCGCCGCCACCAGGGCCGCTTCGGGAGTCTGGGCCGAGGGTAAGGGCGCTACCGCCACGGTGTAAGCCAAACTACCATCTGCCGCCTGAAACAGCGGACTGCCGCCCGCTGAACTGACGCTGTAGCCGTCTAAAATGCCGATCTGAAACCGGCCCTGGGGGTCTTCGAAACTGCCGCTGACCATGGGCAGTGCCGGGGCCAGGGCTGGCGGTGGGGCGTTGGTTTGGGCGATTGCATCCCGGTTGCCGACGCCAACGCTAGGGTGCATTCCTTGGGTCAGCAAGATACTTGCGGCTAGGGCGATCGCCGCGATCGCTAGCCCCCTAAACTGCCGAAACCGCTGCCCCATGGTGAAATCCTCGTTATCTAACCGCCAAGCATAGCAACTCTGCTAGCCGAGAACTCGCCCGATAAAAGAAGTTAACTTTGAGCGTTCTAACCTCACTCTTCGGAGAAGGGCAGACACGTTGGTTTTGAGCAGACACGTGGGTCTGCCCCTACGCATCTACCCATCCACCTCTCTACTCGCCAAAATACGCTTCCACACAGCGCACAAACATTTCCACCCCCAGCCCCAGGGCGGTTTCGTCGAAGTCGAAGCGGGGGTGATGGTGGGGATAGGCCAGAGCCTTGTCGGAGTTGGCCGAGCCCAAAAAGAAGTAGCACCCCGGCACTTCCTGCAAGAAAAAGGCCATGTCTTCGCCGCCCATGGTGTGGCAGTCGGGCACCACGCCCGCTGGAGTCTCGACCACTGCCAACGCTACCGATCGCACCAGATCTGCCATCCCTGCATCGTTGATTACAGGGGGATATAGCGCTCGGTAATCGAAGCTGTAGCTGGCCCCGTGGGCCTGACAAATGCCCGCAATGATCTGCTCCATGCGGGGGGCAAAGTAGTCGGCGTAGGCGGGGTCGAAGTAGCGCACGGTGCCGCCAAAGGTGGCGGTGTCGGCAATTACGTTTTGGGCCTTACCGGCGTGGAACTGGCCCACCGTCACCACCGCTGACTTGGTGGGGTCGATGTTGCGGGCCACGATGGTTTGCAGCGCGTTGACAATCTGCGCCCCGACCACGATGGAATCGACGGTTTGGTGGGGCAGCGCGCCGTGGCCCCCCTTGCCCTGCACCGTGCAGGTAAAAAATTCGGATGCCGCCATCAGTGCCCCGGTGCGCACGCCCACAGTGCCCAGGGGCAGGTTGTTCCACAGGTGCAGGCCAATCATGGCCTCGACATCGGGGTTCTTTAGCACCCCGGCCTCGATCATGGGTTTGGCCCCCCCCGGCCCCTCTTCGGCGGGCTGAAAGACGATTTTGACGGTGCCCGCAAAGTCGCGGTGGGTGGCCAGGTAGTAGGCGGTGCCCAGGGCGATCGCCACGTGACCGTCGTGCCCGCAGGCATGCATCACACCATCGTGCTGCGAGCAGTAAGGCACCGCGTTTTCTTCTTGAATGGGCAGGGCATCCATATCGGCGCGAATGCCCAGCACGGGGCCGGGGCGGCTGCCCTCAATCACCGCTGCCACGCCGGTTTTAGCAATATTGCGCTGGTATTCGATGCCCCACTCGCTGAGCTTTTCGCAGATAAAGTCGGCGGTCAGCCATTCTTTAAACCCCAGCTCGGGCCGCTGATGCAGGCCTCGCCGCCAGGCCACCAGCTGGTCTTGCAGAACTTGGATGGCGGGGCGAATGCGATCGCGGTTGACGGGCAGCGGCGGGGCGGTGGTGGCAAACATGGCGCAACAACTAGAGAACAGGTGCTCAGCAGACCTCTGGCTCGGGCAAGAGGTCCATCTTCAGCATAAACCAGTTGCCCTTAGCCCCTAGAACAGCCCCACCGACAAGACCCGGTTCGGCATTTGCAGTTTAATGGAGGTGTTCCACCCGCACTTACGCTCACATTTATGACGCTCCAGGAATTACAAGATCAGGCTCTGCAACTCTCTGTTGAGGCCCGTTGGCAACTCGTAAACACGGTTTTAGCCTCGCTTCAGAAAGAGACCCACTGCGCCCTGATGGAACCCGACCCCGCCTTTCCCGACATTGCCTTTCGCTCTGATGCCGAAAATAGCTGGGTGCCCGTAGTGCATGGCACCACCATTCATGTGCGAACGGTGGTGATAGCCGCCACCGAGTGGGACTGGTCAACGGAGCAGATCGCCGAAGAATATGGCCTTTCTAAAGCTCAGGTAGAAGCAGCCCTGGTGTTTTATGACACCCATGGCGATGAGGTGGCTGCGGCTGCACCTGAGAACGCACCCGAAAAAGCAGCCGAGAAGACCCCTGAGCAAGCTGTCGAATCGGCCAAGGTGTAGGGTTTGTTCTACCTCTGTCTATAGACACCTCAAGATCGGAGAAGCGTTAGACTGTCAATAACGCAGTTACAAAAGTTAACCAATGCTTCCCGATTTGATCGGTGCTACCCGAGACTACTGGCGCAAGCTAGATGAGGTCGAAGCCGCCTACCGCCGCAAAGAGCTAACCGTTCAAGAAGTTGACGCCAAAGTTAAAGCGCTGATGGTTGAGCTGGGCCAAACCCGGCGGCGGTTGGTGAGGGATAGTTGGGCGATCGCCCAAACCTTTATCGATCAGCAGGGCGAGGCGCTAGCAGGGGTAGCGGCGCTAGGCGTGCTTGCCTACGTTTGGTTGATGGCTAACGGGCAGGCTTAGCAGTCTTACCTATGCTAATGCTAAAGCAGATCTACCGCTCTTTATGGAAAAAGGCTCAACTGAACCCTAAACCTTACCTGCCAATGGAATCATGGGCGCGCTCCCGGCACCCCCAGCCAGGCGGAGTATCTCACCCATTCGCCTACACCTGATGGTTAGACTCTAGGCGGCAGGGGTACTGTGCGTCCCCGGTTTCGACTTGTAGGGTGGCGTGGTCGATCGCAAAACGATGGTGCAGTTCTTCACAGACGTGGGCCAAAAAACTGTCCCCTGGGCCACCCTTGGGCATGACCAAATGGGCTGTGAGGGCTGTTTCTGTCGTGCTCATGGCCCAAATGTGGAGATCGTGAACCTGGGCCACCTCTGGCAGTTCTTGGAGAAACGTCCGCACCGCGAGGGGCTCAATGTGTTTGGGAACTCGATCGAGTATGAGGCCTAGGGCGTCGCGCAGCAGGCTCCAAGTGCTGACCACAATCACGACCACAATCACCAAACTGATGGCCGGGTCTAACCACAGCCAACCCGTGAGCAAAATGGCGACGCCCGCCAACACTACCCCCACCGACACCAGGGCATCGGCGGCCATATGCAAAAATGCCCCGCGAATGTTGAGGTCTTGCTTACCCCCAGAAAAAAACAAGAGCGCGGTCAGGGTATTAATCACCACCCCGACCCCCGCTACCCAAATCAGGGTCATCCCCGGTACTGGCGTAGGGTTTTGCAGCCGTCGCAGGGCCTCCCAGGTGATGCCGCCCACTGCCGGCAACAGCAGCATGGAGTTAAACAGGGCCGCCAGAATGGTAGAGCGGCGGAGCCCATAGGTGTAGGTGCGGCTGGGCGGGCGCTGGGCGAGGTAGCTGGCCCCCCAGGCCAGCGAGAGCCCGAGCACGTCGCTGAGGTTGTGCCCGGCATCTGCCAGCAGCGCTAGGGATTGGGTTGTCCACCCGATCGCCGCCTCAATCAGCACAAAGCCGATATTTAGACCAATGCCGATCTGAAACGCGCGGGTGTGCGTTTCAGGAGAATGGTGATGGTCGTGATGGTGAACCACGGAAATATCCCCTAGCAAAAGATTGACGGCTCAATCTCTATGGTGACAGCGATCGCACCAGTCAGCCCCGATTATTTATCCATTGAGACGCCAAGCCCCAAAATGCCTGCGATCGATAGAATTGTTCCGACTAGAACGCTGTGAAAAACGTAGGTGATCAACCCAAAAAAGGCCGCGCTGAGAACGATTACCGCCACCAGTCGAAGCGGCCATAGCCAGGCAGGGCGAGTCTTTGAAGAAACAGTGGATAAGGGAAAAGAGGCTGTGGCCGGCAAGTCTTTTTGGTGCGATCGCTCAAACTCAGAAATAACCGCTAGCTGTCTCGGCGCATCTAAGAGTACAGAGACAACGAGACAGCTGAGGCCAAGGGTTTTGATCAGGGCGATCGCAGCGTGGGCATATTCCCACTGGTTGCGATAGCTTGTCCAATCGGCGGGAACAGGTTTAGTCAACCAGGTGGCAAATTCAGCATTCATAGGCGCGACAAATAGGAGCCAGCTGGCAAACGCCAAGCCTAGAAAAATGGCTGCAGCCAGTGCCCAATAAAACACTGAACCACGTTTTCGTACCCAAAAAGCCAGACCAATTGCCGCTGCGATCGCGCCAATTTCAAACACCGCGCCGACGGAGCCAAACAGTCGATAAACGTTTTCAACAACGGTTACCTCAACCCAGAGCTGCTGGTCAAACTGCATTCTTTGGGGCAGCTCTAGCAAATGGGCCATAGACAAACTGAGACTTAGCGATGCCAGCATCAGGGCTATGAATCGCCAAGCCCGCAGAAATGTTTGGGTATTTTGCCCCATAGAGGTCATTTAGGCCCGTCAATCACACCCAAAGTTATGCACTGTTCAACTCAACAGCTCATACTTACCACCCCGCTCCAGGGCTTTTTGGTAGGCCGGGCGAGCGTGGATACGATCTAAGAATGCCATGAGTTTAGGGCGACTGGCGTTGAGCCCCGCCCGAGTCGCTGCGGCCTCTAGGGGAAAGCTGAGCTGAATGTCGGCGGCGGTAAAGTCTTCCCCCGCAAACCAGGTGCTTTTGCCTAGCTCGGCCTCCATAAAGTCGAGGTGCTGGGTAATTTGAGGGTTGATAAATGAGTCTTTGACCTTGTTGACGAGGCCTCTTGCGATGGGCTTGGCGAAGAAGGGCATTGGACTTTGCTCAACTTTGTCGAAGATGAGCTTGATCAGCAGCGGCGGCATAGCCGACCCCTCGGCGTAGTGCAGGCAGTAGGTGTAGCGCAGCCGCTCGGGGGTGTCTGGGGCTGGAATCAGCCGCCCATCGCCGTAGCGATCGACCAAATATTCGACGATCGCCCCCGATTCGGCCAGGGTTAGGTCGCCATCGGTGAGCACTGGCGATTTGCCCAGGGGATGCACCTGCCGCAGCTCTGGCGGAGCCAGCATGGTTTCTGGGTCGCGCTCGTAGCGCTTGACCTCGTAGGACAGGCCCAGTTCTTCGAGCAGCCAGAGCACCCGCTGGGAGCGAGAGTTGTTTAAGTGGTGAACGGTAATCATCGCAGGGCGTTCCTCAGTTGGTCATCAAGCCATAGTATCCACGGGCCTGCCTGAGCTGCCCGTCTATCCTTAGGTAGGCTCCCAATGATTTCCCCAGACAGCGTAGGCTTGCATGCCTAATCGAACAAGCCTTCTACGGTTTGGCGAAAGACAATCAGGGCGTGGGTCTCTTGGTAGGGCTTCAGTTCGTCTAGCAGTTGGTCAGAGAGGTCAGAGCTGACGATGGTTTTGATTTCGATATTGGTGTTGTAGCCAGCTATATCACCCATGCGTCTGCCGTGGCTGCCTGCCCCTTTGGCGGGCACAATTGTGTAGCCCGACACCTCAAGCTGGCTGAGCAGGTGAATCAGGCGCTCTTGCAAAACCGCTTCGCCAATAATGGTGACGAGGGTGCCTTTGGTTAGAGAAGATGACATATGTGTAGACCTCCAAGGAATTTATAAAAAAAGCAGGCTTGATAAGAATGGCACTGATATAAGGCTGGTGGGCAGTGCCCACCCTACGATGAATCAAGGCTTTCAGCGATTCGTAGAGGCTTACGTCAGGGCCATTCGACTTGAGGATCTTCGTAGGTTAGGTGGGGCGATCGCACAACCCAATAGCCACAGATTTTGTTGGGTTGCACTGCGTTTCACCCAACCTACGTATCAATGGGGGACGAAGCTATTGGCCCCGACTGGAGTGGCCTGCACCTGGTCGAGCAGGTGATGCAGGGTCTTGCCTTCGATCGCCTCGGTTTCCAGCAGCTGCATGGTGATCGTCTCCATTAGGTCGCGGTTGTGGCGAATGACATCGAGAGCCTGCTGGTGGGCGGTTTCGACGATGTCTTTGACCTCGCGATCGATCGCCTGGGCAGTTTCTTCGCTCATGGCGCGGCGGCCGTTGGCCATGCCCCCGTCGAGAAACATCGGTCGCGCGCCCTGCTGGTAGGCCAGGGGGCCAAGCACCTTGCTCATGCCAAAGGCGGTGACCATTTGCTCAGCCAGATCCGTCGCCCGCTGCAAATCGTTAGAGGCCCCGGTGGTGATGCTGTTGAAGACAATTTCTTCCGCAGATCGCCCCCCTAGCAGAGTGGCAATCTGCCCCCGCAATTCAGCTTCATCCATTAAAAAGCGGTCTTCGGTGGGCAGTTGCAGAGTGTAACCCAGGGCCGCCATGCCCCGCGACACGATGGAGATTTTTTCGACCTTGCCGCTGCCGGGCATGAGCGAACCCACCAGGGCGTGGCCGACCTCGTGGTAGGCAACAATTTTCTTCTCTTTGTCGTTGAGCACGCGGCTCTTCTTCTCAAGCCCGGCGACGACCCGCTCGATCGCCTCGGCAAAGTCTTCCTGGGCGACCGCTTCACGATGGTTGCGGGCGGCCAGCAAGGCCGCTTCGTTGACCAGGTTGGCCAGGTCGGCCCCGGCAAAACCGGGGGTGCGGGTGGCGATCGCCTTCAAATTCACATCATCCCCCAGCTTCACCGTCTGGGCGTGGATATTGAGAATCGCCTCGCGACCCGACAGGGCGGGGCGATCGACCAGCACCTGGCGGTCAAACCGACCGGGGCGCAAGAGGGCAGGGTCAAGAATTTCGGGCCGGTTGGTGGCTGCTAGCACAATCACCGTGGCGTCTTCAGGGGCAAAGCCATCCATCTCAGAGAGGAGCTGGTTTAGGGTTTGCTCGCGCTCGTCGTTGCCGCCGTACATGCCGTTGCTGCTGCGCGACTTGCCGATCGCATCCAGCTCATCAATAAACACGATGCAGGGGGCCTGCTTTTTGGCCTGCTCAAACAGGTCGCGCACTCGCGACGAGCCCACCCCCACAAACATTTCCACAAACTCAGAGCCCGAGATGCTAAAGAAGGGCACCCCCGCTTCCCCGGCGACAGCCTTGGCCAGCAGAGTTTTGCCGGTGCCGGGTGGGCCGACTAGCAGCACGCCCTTGGGAATGCGCGCCCCAATCTGGGTGTAGCGCCCCGGCGTTTTGAGAAAATCGACGATTTCGACCAGTTCGGTCTTGGCCTCATCGACCCCTGCCACATCAGCAAAGGTGGTCTTGGCCGCTTCGCCTTCCACATAGACCTTGGCCTTGCTCTTGCCGATGGACAGCATGCCCTGGGGGCCACCGCCACCAGCGCCCCGCCGCGCAAAAAACTGCCAGATACCCACAAAAATCAGCGGCGGAATCACCCAGCTCAACAGGCTGCCCACCCAGCGGTTTTTGGGCGGCGGCGTGGCGGCAAACTCAACGCCATTGTCTTGCAGGGTAGTCGGCAGGCTCAAGTCAAAAATCGGGGTGGTGGTAAAGACCTGGCCGGTCTCCTCCTCATCCACGGGTTTGAGCTGGTACTGAATCTGGTTTTGGCCCACCTGCACCCGCGCCACTTCGCCCTCCTGCACCTGGTGAATAAACAGGCTGTAGGGCACCCCCGGAATCTGCGGCCCCAGGAGGGTGGGCAAAATAAAGCTGGCCGCCAAAAACACGACGCCCACAATTAGAAAAATATTGTTGAATAGCCGAAACTTGGGTGGAGTCGGCTGGTCTTTAATCGGCATTTTAAGGGTTATCCATACAAAAAGAACGTGCTTTGATCGTGATAGTCGAAGGGTTGATTACGGGGTTGAATTGATGAAGTACGGCACCAAAAGTTTAAACGACTAAAAAAACTCATCGCCCCAGAGGTATGAGCGATGAGAATAGTTAGGGGTCAAAAAACCATTCTTACTTGCCGCCGATCCGAAGGGGCCGCAAATAGAAATGGACTGTCAACGTTGAATGCTTTATGGTTCTTAACGGCCTTGGGGTTTGTCTAAATAGCCTCTCAATCAGCGGAATAACTGACTGACTATTTTGCCGGTTTGGCTGGGTGAAGATGCCCAAAGTTGTCGGTTGGGCTGCTTTTGGAGCGAAGGGTTTCTAAAAGCCGTTGGCCACATAAACAGAGGTCAGTCGTACTGTTTGCGCTCTTTCTTGGGCTTTTTAGTGCCGTCAGCGTCCGCTTTCGGTTTTTTAACTTCTTTATTGCCCTTTTTTTCTTTGCCCACGGTTCTTTACCTATCTAGAAAATAATCTTTTTAGATTTTGAGGTCTAAAAAATTTTTGGCCTGCTGCACACTGTCCTAGACCTTGAAGCATCCATAGTGGAAATCTCACAGTGGATAGCGTCATCGCTGGAATTACCTATAGTCTAGTAGGTATTGATTGACTTAAACCAAGTAGAAACATTAAGCAGGGATCAATCAATCGGTTGAGGGGTTGACCCAGACTTCCATTTCATTGAGCTGGAGCGGGCCGTACTGGGTGGCCAGGGCGACATCGGCGGCATCTCGACCGTAGGCTATAACAATGCGATCGCCCTTGGGGGTGGCCTGGGTGGCGTCAAAGGTATACCAGCGATCGCCCACGTAGGCCTCAAACCAGGCGTGCAGATCCATCGGGTCGAGCTGGTGCAAATAGCCCACCACCATGCGGGCCGGAATCGTCAAACTGCGGCACAGGGCCAGGCCCAAATGCACAAAGTCGCGGCACACCCCGACGCGATTTTTTTCGGTGTCGATCGCCGAAGTCGAGGCATCGCTGGTGTCGTAGCGGTACTCAATGTTGGTGTGAATCCAGTGGCGAATCGCCTCGACCTGGTCGTAGGCGGGCTCAATGTCGGCCACAATTTTGTTGGCCAAATCGGCCATCACGTCAGACTGGCAGTAGCGGCTGGGCAGCAAAAACTGAAGCGCGTAGTCGGGCAAGTCTTGCACGGGCACAAACTCAGCGCCAAACTGCACATCAATGGCGTCGGCGACCTCGACGGTAGAGGTGCTGCGCACCCGCAGCTGACCCACCGGGGCGACCAGCCGCTGGCACAGGTTGCCGTAGCTATCGACATAGTCCACCACGGGCACGGTGGGCTCTAGTTCTAGGGTGTCTTGAAGAATCTGCTGAGCGGCCCCACCGCGCGGACGCAGCATGAGAATGAGCGGTGAAGGCTCGGTGGTCTCAAACAAAAGCTCACACCCTGCATTTAGTCGCATCAGATTTTCCGGTAGCAGTACAGTAGCGGTTGGTTAGAAGGCAAACGGGAGGCAAAGGAGAGTTTAGCGCTTGTTGGCGGGTTCGAACCGGCCAGCCCTTAGGGTAGTCGAGGAGGGCAGAGGTTTTCCGTTCGAGCCGAGCAACAGCCTGGGTTTTCTCGCTTATCCTAGGGGGAGCTAAGCGGTGCTCAGGTTAGGCCGCAGCCTATCGGTAACTATGTCTTCCCAGCCAACTGCTCCAGAGAATGACGCTCCTCAGTCCGAGGCCGCTAACCCAGAGGTGTCAGACGGCTCGTTTCCGGTGGTGGCGATTGGGGCATCGGCAGGGGGGCTAGAGGCCTTTACCGAACTGCTCAGTCACCTGTCCACCGAGACGGGCATGGCCTTTGTGCTGGTGCAGCATTTAGACCCCAAACAGCCCAGCCTGCTCTCCGAAATTATTGGCCGCACCACCGAGATGCCGGTGCATGAGGTGGTCGATGGGGTGGCGATCGCCCCCAACCAGGTCTACGTGATCCCCTCCAATACGGCGATGACGATTGTCAATGGCGAGCTGCGGCTGCGGCCTCGGCCCCGATCGCGCACCGCCAGCCGCATTATCGACGATTTTTTTAGCGCCCTGGCCGAAGAGCGGGGCAATAAGGCGATTGGCGTGGTGCTCTCGGGGGCC
This sequence comes from Leptolyngbya sp. CCNP1308, assembly GCF_034932455.1. Taxonomy (NCBI): domain Bacteria; kingdom Bacillati; phylum Cyanobacteriota; class Cyanophyceae; order Leptolyngbyales; family Leptolyngbyaceae; genus Leptolyngbya; species Leptolyngbya sp. CCNP1308. The sequence goes on from NZ_JAYGIH010000035.1 coordinate 238,098, forward strand.
GATGCCGACGGCACCCTGGGGCTAGAGGCGATCAAGGCGGCGGGGGGCATTACCTTCTCGCAGTCAGAGGCTTCAGCGAAGTTTAGCAGCATGCCCCACCAGGCGATCGCCACTGGGCAGATCGACTTTATCCAGACCCCAGAAGAGATTGCCGCAACCCTGGCCGGTCTCAGTGACCACCCCTACGTCACCAGCAGCGTTCCGGTGGAGCCGGTGGTGATTCCTAACGAAGAGCCCAGGGCGATGGCCGACATTCTCAGCCTGCTGAAGCGGGCCACGAAGGTTGACTTTGGCCAGTACAAGCCCACTACCCTAAAGCGGCGTGTCTTTCGCCGTATGGCCCTACACCACCTCGAAAGCCTGGAGAGCTACAGTCAATACCTCCAGGCCAACCCTGGCGAGGTCAAGGCTCTGTACCAAGAAATTTTGATTGGAGTGACCAGCTTTTTTCGCGATGCGCCGGTGTTTACGGCCCTGGGCCAGACGGTGCTGCCAGCCCTGCTGCGCGATCGCCGCCCCGATCTACCCCTGCGCATTTGGGTGGCAGGCTGCTCGACCGGCCAAGAGGCCTACTCCATCGCCATCTGCCTGCTCGAATACTTGAGTAACCACGCCGCTAACCCGGCGATTCAAATTTTTGCCACCGATGTCAGCGAACAGGCCATTGAGGTGGCCCGCTTTGGCTGGTACTCCGCCAGCCAGGTGGCCGATGTCTCGCCCGAGCGGTTACAGCGGTTTTTTGTGCCCGTCGAAGGGGGGTACCAAATCAATAAAGTCGTGCGAGAACTGTGCATTTTTGCCTGCCAAAACCTGGTTAGCGACCCTCCGTTTTCGCGATTAGACCTGATTAGCTGCCGCAATGTGCTGATCTACTTTGGGGCAGCTCTGCAAAACCGAGTGCTGCCGATGTTTCACTACGGCCTTAAGCCTGGGGGGGTTTTGCTGCTGGGGTCGTCGGAGACAGCGGGCGAATTTAACCATTTATTTTCCCTGACCGACAGTCGCCATAAGATCTACGCCAAGCAGTCGTCGTCGCTGCCGCTCAGCTTTGATTTTGACCCCAGCACCTACGCCCCCAGCAGCGAGATGTTTCGCCCCCCGGCGGCCCCCGAGCGGCGGCAAGAAATCGATCTCTACAGCCTTGCCGATCAAATTGTGCTCAGTCGCTACGGCCCGGTGGGGGTCTTGGTGAACGATCGCCTAGAGATTTTGCAGTTTCGCGGGCAGACCGGGGCCTACCTAGAGCCCTCCCCTGGGCGCGCCAGCCTCAACCTGCTGACCATGGCCAAGGAAGGGCTGCGGCTCGATTTGCGCACCGCCCTCTACCAGGCCAAGCAGTCGGGCCAGGGGGTCTGGCGGCGATCGCTGCTGATCGAGGAGGGCGATCGCCCCCGACCATTGCAGATCGAAGTGGTGCCAATTGCGCCCGAGATCGAGGGCAAAACCCACTACCTGGTGCTGTTTACCGATCTGCCCGCCGAGGGCGTGACCGTCGATGTCCCCGCCCCCGAGGGCAGCGATTCTTCAGACTCAGACCTCAGCCGGGTGCACCAGGTCAACCTGGCCCTGCAGCACGATCTAGACACCACCCGCGCCCACCTCCAGTCGATTATTCAAGAGCAGGAGGCCACCAACCAAGACCTGCGCGCCGCCAACGAAGAAATTCTCTCTAGCAACGAAGAGCTGCAAAGCACCAACGAAGAGCTGCAAACCGCCAAGGAAGAGATTCAGGCGACCAACGAAGAACTCAGCACCATCAACGACGAACTCTACCGCCGCAATAACGAAACCACCCGCATCAGCGACGATTTTCAAAACCTGCTCAGCAGCATTCACATCCCCATTTTGATGCTAGAAGGCGACCTGAGAATTCGCCGGTTTACCCCCACAGCGGCAGAAATTTTCAACCTGATCCCCAGCGATTTGGGCCGACCGCTGAGCGACATCAACCATCGCCTGGCCGTGACCGACCTAGATGCGCAAATTTTAGCGGTCATCAATACCCTGGTGCAGACCAGTCAGGAGGTGCAAGACCAAGACAACCACTGGTACGACCTGCGCATTCGCCCCTACCGCACCCTCGACAACCGCATTGATGGGGCGGTGGTGGTGCTGGTCGATATCGATGACCTCAAGCGCGGTTCAGAGCAGCTGCGCCAGGCCCGCGACTACGCCGATGCCATTGTGCAGACCGTGCGAGAACCCCTGGTGGTGCTGACCGACGACCTGCGGGTGGTGACGGCCAACCAACAGTTCTACCAAACCTTTCGGGTCAACCCAGGCGATACGGAGGGGCGCTCTATTTTTGATCTGGGCAACGGCCAGTGGAATATTCCTCAGCTGCGATCGCTGCTCTACGACCTGCTGCCCCAAAATTCTCAGGTTGACGATTTTGAGGTGCAGCACGACTTTGAAACCATTGGCCCCCAAACCATGCGGCTCAACGCCCGAAAAATGGTGCGATCTGAGGATTGCGACCTAATTTTGTTGGCCATTGAAAATAGACTCGGACGACCTGCTGCCGAGGATTAGGTAGCTATGACTACCTTGTAGGCTAAATTGCTCCAACTACTGAAGTCTGGGGAACAATAGTTTGGCCTAATACAGTTGTAGCTGGCCTGGTTAAGGCATTTCTGCTCTAAACGTTGGCCCGTTCTAACGTTGGCACGTCTCCTGAATATCCAACCCAGGTGAATGTAGACAAAAAACGAGAAAACAAGCCTGAAAAGAGCGAAAAACCTACGGCCTTAGACTTTTTGCCGAGTGATGGGGCTATTATGGGTTGATAAGATTAGTGTGTTTTGGGTGATATGCAAGAATTGGTGGGATTATGGTCGGAAAGGGGTATTGTTCCAAGAGAACTATTTAATACAAAGATCTTGTTTAATACCCAAGGCACTTTAGCTGAATTCTGCTGCCTCAACCCCGCTGTTCACCCCTTAGGGTGAGCAGTCTCTTAGCAGGAAGAACTGACGTTATGGGTATCTCCCATCAAATTGAAGCCGTCTACCAGCGAGCGTTACAGCTGCGCGAGCAAGCCACCACCAACCCCGTTGAGCCCGAATTGCTGGAGCAAGCCCTCAAAGAACTCTATTTTGTGCTCGAAGAATTGCAGGCGGTCGATGTCGAGCTGCATCAGCAAAATCAGGCTCTTACCGACACCCGAGCCCAAATCGATCTAGAGCGTCAGCGCTATCGCACCCTGTTTGAACTCGCCCCCGACGCCTATTTAGTCACCGACGAAAAAGGCAAAATTTACCAGGCGAACCGAGCCGCAGAGGCGCTGTTTTCGCTACCCCAGGAGGGGCTGGTGGGTAAGCCCCTTCTGCCGCTGATCGAGCTGGGCGATTGGCCAGGTTTTCAGCAGCGCCTGGCCAATCCCACCCCTACCGAACCCTGGGAGGTGAAGCTGATTCCTCGCCAGAGCGAGTCCGTTGCCGTTGCCATTACCACCAATCGCCTCAAAGACCGCCGCAAAGGGGCAGATACCATTCTTTGGTCGCTGCGGGATATTTCTGACCAGCGGCTCATGGAGCAGCGGCTGAAAGCCGCCTATGATGATCTAGAGGATAAGGTTAGGCTCACTACAGAAAATGCCCGCTTGCGCCAAGAGCTGAGCGAATGCCGCCAAGGTAAACTCTAATGAATATGATGTTTACGCGCATCGATGCGGTGCAGCAGCGAGCCCTGCTGCTGCGCGATCGCGCCAGCGAATCACCCATTCAGCCGGGGCTGCTGGCGAGCGCGCTAGACGATCTCAATCTGGTGCTTGATGAACTGCGCGCGGCCCATGAAGAATTGATCGAGCAAAATCAAGCTTTGCTCGACTACCGCAGCCAGCTTGAAATCGAGCGCCATCGCTACCACGAGCTGTTTAACCTGGCCCCCGATGGCTACCTGGTAAGCGATGATAAAGGCATGATTCAAGCGGCCAATGTGGCGATCGCCGCTCTGCTGCAACTACCCCAGGAGTCTTTGATCGACAAGCCCCTGATGCTGTTTCTCCCCATTCAAAAACGGGCTGGCTTCTACGATCTGCTCACCCAGCTGCACCAAGACTCAGCCTCTCGGGCCTTGCCCCTCAAAACCTGGGAAACCCAGATCACGCCCCGCCAAGGCCCAGCTATAGATGTGGCCATTACCCTATCGGCTAGCCGCGAGGAGGGTGAAGCGCGTCTGCACTGGCTGATTCGAGACATTACCCGGCAAAAGCAGATCGAAGCCAAAATTCACCATCAGGCCTTTTACGACCAGCTCACCGGGCTGCCTAACCGCGCCTCTCTCGAGACTTACCTGCCCAAGGCGCTGGCCCAGGCCGATCGCCAGAAGACCCAGGTGGCGGTAGCGTTTTTAGACCTCGATCGCTTCAAGGCCATCAACGACACCCTGGGCCACAGCGTGGGCGACCAGCTGCTGTACCAGGTCGCCCAGCGGTTGGCCCACTGCCTGCGCCAAGAAGATCTGCTGGTGCGCTGGGGCGGCGATGAGTTTGTGCTGGTGCTCTCTCGGTTGACGGCTATGGAGTCGGTGGTCAGCACCTGCGATCGTATTCTAGAAAGCCTGCAACCCAACTTCTCGGTCGAAGATCACAGATTGCTCATGGGCGTTAGCCTGGGCATTGCCCTGTTTCCCCAACACGGCAGCAACCCAGCCACCCTGCTGCGCCACGCCGACCAGGCGCTCTACGAAGCCAAGCACAATGGGCGCAATACCTATCGTTTTTACCAGCCAGAGCTATCAGCCCATCCGTTAAACCCCACATCTTAGGGCCAGAGAGGTAGTCCGGAACCTCAGTACTTTAGAGGATGTTTGAAAAGTCCTCTTTCTTGTAGCAGAAGTGAGGATCCCCCTAAATCCCCCTTAAAAAGGGGGACTTTCAACCCCCCTTTTTAAGGGGGGCAGGGGGGATCAGCAGGTGACTAAAGCTACAGCGACTCACTTTTCAAACGCCCTCTTAGTGGTGCAGAAAACTCCTGAAACCCTTATGAATAAAAGATTCTTGCCGAGACGGCAGATTTGAAATCTCTCAGAGAATTGAACGAAGGCAGTGGGTCTCATGGGTGCAGGAGATTCGCTGATGCGCCTGGTTCTAGCGCCTACCCCAGCTTCATCGCTACGATAGTGAAGCCCTCCAAGGACACTGCGATGAAAGTAAAGCACGTTATCAACCTCCACAAAGGCACTACGGCTCTTTTCGTCGTGGCTTTGATGGTGGTTTACCAAAACTTTGGTCTGGGGCCGTGGGTTTACCTGGCTCTCCACGGCACCTACGGCCTGCTGTGGCTGCTAAAAGATCGCCTCTACCCCGATAAGCAGTGGGAGCAAACCCTTCCCCTAGCCACCGGAGTGTTCACCTTCGCGATTCTGGGCCTCTACTGGGTGGCGCCTTTCTTGCTGGTTAGCCGGGGGGTAGAGCCGCCGTTGCCCTTGGTCGCCGGGGCGATCGCCCTCAACATCCTCGGCGTATTTCTGCACTACGCCAGCGATGCCCAAAAATACTTCACCCTCAAATACCAGCCGGGGCTAATTACCGAAGGGTTTTTTGCCCGCTGCCGCAATACCAACTACCTGGGCGAGATCTTGATTTATCTCTCCTTTGCCCTGCTAGCGATGCACTGGCTGCCCTTCGCCATTTTGGGGTTGTTTGCCGCCGTGCTGTTTGTGCCCAACATGCGCAAAAAAGACCAGTCCCTCTCGCGCTATCCCGAGTTTGCGGATTATAAGGCGCGATCGGGGTTGCTATTGCCCCAGTTGTTTGGAGGGTCTGCCGCCAGTTCTCAAACCACTGCCGTTGAGCCGCCCAGCTAAAAACTAGCCAACATCAAGCGCTTTGCAGCAAAGATTGCTGGTTTTGCAAAATTTGTCTGGCGAAGGCGAGCTTTGCCTGTAGGTCGGTATCGGCGATCGCCTCTAAAAAGCGCATAAATTCCACCTGCTGCTCCAGACTCCGAAACGGAAACGCCCTGATGGCCAGCTTTGGCAAGTTAGCGCTTACTCTCAACAGCTCAACTCCCACCACTTGCTCAGCGGCATCATAGTCGTACACCACATCGGGTTCTATTGAGTCAGACTCTACAATGTCACCCTCAGCCAGGCGTAGGTAAAGAGCATCAACGTCGGGGTCGTATGCAATATTCATAGCCTGCCACGCATGCGCCTGTCGAAGTGGATCGTCACTATATGACAGGGATTGGTAGTCCTATTGTAGACAACCTTCAAGACCCGTCCGCCCGCTTCTGGTATCACTCGGTAGGCGCACTGACAGGTAGGGTCTTCTGGATGGAGACTCGATCAGCGCTGGCTCTACAAGCGTAAGGGCAACCCAAGCCCATACAATTTTGCGCTCAGCTAGTCTCAACTTGGCATGGTGGCTCAGGCTGTAGGAGCTTTCATCATTAGTCATCGGATAAAGGGACGTTGCACAACTGCCGACTTCCCCCGCCAGCATACCCTAGGGTCTATGATCTAAGGGTTCACGACCCGGCTGCCCATGACTCTGTTTACTCTGCGCTCTGCCACCAAAGACTTTGGCATCAAAGAAATTCTTCGCGATGCTAGCTTTAGCCTGGATGAGGGCGACAAGGTGGGCCTGATTGGCACCAACGGCTCTGGCAAATCGACCCTGCTGAAGATGATTGCGGGGCTAGAGCCCTTCGACGGCGGCGATTTTTGGGTCAATCCTGGGGCCAAGATTGTCTATCTGCCCCAGCAGCCCGACTTTGAGGCCGATCGCACCGTCCTAGAGCAGGTCTTTGCCGACGCGGGCGAGCAGATGGCGCTGATTCGCGAGTACGAAGATATTTCTCACCACATGGCCCAGGGTACGGGTGACGCCGATGCGCTGATGGCCAAGCTCTCGACGGTATCTGAAAAAATTGCCGCCGCCGATGCCTGGGATTTAGAGAGCAGCGCCAAGGCCATTCTCAGCCGCCTGGGCATTGACGACTTTGACGCCAGGGTGGGCGATCTGTCGGGGGGGTATAGAAAGCGGGTGGCGATCGCCGCCGCCCTGCTAGCCGACCCCGACGCATTATTAATGGATGAGCCCACCAACCACCTCGACGCCGAATCGGTAGAGTGGCTGCAAAGCTACCTCAGCGGCTTTCGCGGCGCGCTGCTGCTGATCACCCACGATCGATACTTCCTCGACCAGGTCACCAACCGCATTCTCGAAATCGACCGGGGCGACCTTTATGGCTACGCGGGCAACTATGCCTACTACCTAGAGAAAAAAGCATTAGCTGAAGCCGCCGACCAGAGCACCCAGAGGAAACACGCTGGAGTCCTCCGTCGCGAGCTGGAATGGCTGAAGCGTGGCCCCAAAGCCCGCAGCACTAAGCAAAAGGCCCGCATCGATCGCATCGGCGACATGCAAAACCGCGAGTTCAAAGAATCCCTCGGCAAGGTCGATATTTCCACCGTCGGTCGCCGCATCGGCAAAAAGGTGATCGAGCTGGAGAATGTCTCTAAAAGCTACGAAGATCGGCTTTTATTCAAGGATTTCACCTACGATTTCGCCCCGGATGACCGCATCGGCATCATCGGCCCCAACGGCGTCGGCAAATCGACCCTCATGAACGTGATCACCGGGCGGCTGGAGCCCGACAGCGGCACCGTCGATATCGGCAGCACCATCCACGTCGGCTACTTCGACCAACACTCCGAAGATCTGTTCACCAACCCCAGCCAACGGGTAATCGAATACCTCAAAGAAACCGCCGAACTGGTCACCACCAACGACGGCAGCGTGATCACCGCTTCCCAAATGCTAGAGCGGTTTCTCTTCACCTCAAACCAGCAGTACTCTCCGCTCGAAAAGCTCTCCGGCGGCGAGCGGCGGCGGCTGTTTTTGCTGCGGGTGCTGCTCTCAGCTCCAAATTTGCTAATTCTCGACGAGCCAACTAACGATCTAGATGTGCAGACCCTCGGAGTTTTGGAAGAATACCTGGAGGAGTTCAACGGCTGCGTGATTGTGGTCTCCCACGATCGCTACTTTCTCGATCGCACCGTCAACACCATTTTTGCCTTCGAGGGCAATGGGATTTTGCGCAACTATCCGGGCAACTACTCGGTCTATTTAGACCATAAAAAAGCCGCCTCAGACACCGAGAAAGCGAATGAAAAGCAGGCAGCGGCAAACAAAGCTCAATCTGCTAATTCTGCTCAAACGGTAGCCAAGGCAGATCCAAGTACTGACGCCAAGACCAAAAAGCTCTCCTATAAAGAAAAGCGAGAATATGAACAGCTAGAGATTCAAATTCCCGCTATGGAGGCCGAAAAAAAGGCGCTAGAAAAGCAGCTCTATGGCAACCCACCCAGTGACTACAGTGAGGTGGCAAAGTTGTCGGAACGCTTGGGCGAACTCACCGCCACCATTGACACCTCTACCGAACGCTGGATGGAGTTGGCAGAACGGGTGGAGTGAGCTTCAGAGCAAGTACAGCAACCGACAGCCACTGGCAATAGAGTTTCAATCAGTAGCCCTACAGAAACTTTTGAGAGAGGCAAAACCCCTATAAAATCTATCCAGCGGTGAATAGCAGACTGCGGAAGACTTCTACTACTATCACGCAGTAATTTGCCCTGGTGCCGCACGCAGCACCAGGGCAAATTATGTAAAACCGTGTTCTAGGATAGAGAACAACGAAGCGCTAGCTGTTTACAGGGGGTTGGCCGAGAGCCTGCTGAGCACGGCGAATTTCGTCTTGATTACCGGCAACTATAAGCCGAAATTGACGGGGCATATTGGGGTCGCTTTTCATTTTTTGACTCGCAGGTTGGCCTGCCCGCACTCCTTTACCCACAGCAGCACCAAAAATGCCGCCACCGATCGCGCTGCCGATAACTATAAACCGGCTAATAGCAGAATGGGGAGAGCCGCCCGTCAGCCAAGCAGCCGCAATGATAGTGGCAATTAGCCCTACTATGCCTCCTAAAAATAGCCCCATCCAAAACCCTGCCTGGCCACCTGTGGTAGTGCCTTGAGCTGCCACTTGAACGCTAGGGGAAACATGATCGTCAATAGAGACTTGCTGATCGTTCAAGCCAGATGCCTGAACAGTTTGCTTAGCTTGATTAGCCTCTTGGCGGCTGCTGAAAACAGCTACTGTTTCTCGAGTTTGTGCTATCTGGGCTGTCATAAAAGACATTCCTTATTATAAAATTCTCAAACAGGAAAGGTTGGTTCAACGGGTGTGTGATTGGCCAAACCTGGCTCCTGTCTTGTATATTGACTGCCGCCAAGCTAAACAACACTCTATTAATAGATAGACTTATCAAGTACGGCAGGTAACTCCGCCGAGAAGGCGAGACCTGCTATTTCTAGCCCTGTCAGCGTTTGGTATTAGCATCCATCTCTTGTTGTACAGCGAGACCAATGGCTAACGCTTCTTGCAAAAATTGTCGATATTCGCTGGCCTGGTGGTTGACGTGGAGGGTTTGCAGGGTCGCCAGGTTGGTTTCAAGGGTACTAAATAATTCTTGCCGCCGCTGCATCAGTGCGCGATGGCGACGCAAAATCTTCTCGGTCATGAGGGCTGAAATCAGACTGTCGCGGGTGGCCTGGAGCGCAACCAATATTTCGCTGTTCTGCAACCCTTGACCTGTCCCCTGCGCCGCATCCAGTTCCTCCATCACTTGCAGCGCCTGAATGATGTCGTTGTGGCGATCGCACTCATCCAGCAGTCGCGCCAGGGTAATAAAGGCTTTCGACCGCCAACCTTGATAGAGGTGCCAGGCGACGGCTCCGATCGCGATCGCCACAGCAATCCCCAGCAGCAGCGCACCAAACTGGTTAAAGCCCTCTTGCTGGCTCACCACCACCAGCCCTAGCCCCAGACAAACCACAAACATTGTCCCTAGCACGAGGCATTCTGTAATCAAAAGGGAGAGCAATTGCCGCCGCGATCGCCACACAGAAGGGCGGATCATTCTGCCCATAAAAACCGAGTCAATGTCTAGCCCCGTAAGCTGATCGAGTTCAGACCGGGTAATGCGTAGCGCCTGCAAATCAGAGGTCATCGTCTTTGCAAAATCAGGGATTGCCAACTAAAAATATGAATCAGAAATACGGTGTATCTATTGGGGAAAGTGGCTATTTGCCCTGCCCGCGCAGTAGCGGTTAATCAATTGCCAAACAGCAGTGAAACAATGCTGCGAATCACCTGAGAGTAAAAGTTGCCTTCTACCTCACGGAAGAGTTGAAAGAGTTGGCCAGGGGAACCAAAAAAGGGTCTGAGCGTCCACCCCAGCTGGCTACCCACCAGACCGTAGAGCGTCAACCAAAACAGCAGCAGGCGGTTGCGAATCTGCGGGGTATCTTCGGTAAAATTCATCACCGAGCGAATGCCCGAATAAAACAGCCTCACCCCAATGAAACCCGTAAGGCCAAAGATAGCGACATTGAGCAATAAAAAGAAGTGATAGCTGCGAATAGACACTAAAAAGAACAGCGTCACTGGCGCAAAGCTAAACAGCAGCACGCTAATCACCGAAACGGTGGTAAGGCTGAGCACTGCGTACTGACGAAAGTCGGCCTTAGAACCAAACAGAATGTCGAAAAAGTACAGCGTCGGCAGACAAATTAGCAGAGTTAGCAAGTAGAGAGCGGGCAGCTTGACCATCGACACTAGCAGTTGTTGCCAGCCGCTAGACGAGCCAATAATGGCCCCATAGATAGCAAAAAATAGCGAACTGACCACCAGCAGCGATAGAATTTTAGACTCAATCTTTTTGCCCTGGCGGACTTCTTCTAAAAAGGTGGGGCGATCGCGCAGCAACAAAATCAGGGTTGAAAAGTGATCCATAATCTTACCCAAAGCGACAGCGGTAAAAGCTTATCTGGAGTGTAGCCATAGCTTGGGTTAGAATAGGTCGGAAAAAGTCGGCGCTTCTTGCTTCCTTTAAATACGGGATGGGATGGGCCTAAGCGACCCAGCAGCGGCAGCAAAACACACCGATCGCGAAAACCACCGTAGGCTGGCCTAGCTTACGGTGGTTTTCTAGAAGCACTCGGTTGTGAGGGATGATGGTCGCGCTTACAGCTTATAAGGGCTAGCCCAAAACTTCACCTAAAAAGGTCATTAGGGTCTGCCATGAGTGGCGATCGGCCATGCCATCGTAGCGATTAGCGTCGCTCCACACGGTGAAAGCGTGGTCAACACCGCCGTAGATTTCCACACCGAAGTCAACCTCGGCGGCATCGAGTTCGGTGGCGAGCTGGGCCACGTCGGCCATGGGGGCCGAGCCATCGTCAGAGCCGTGCAGAATCAAAATCCGCCCCTGGGTTTGACTGTAGTCTTGCCCTTCAGGGGTTTCAAAGCTGCCGTGGAACGACACGAAACCATCTATATCCATACCGGCGCGGGCCATTTCGAGCACGGCAGCTCCGCCAAAGCAGTAGCCGATCGCCACCACCTGGCTGCCGTCTACGCCCGCTTGAGCCTGGGCCTGAGCCAGTCCTGCCATCAGTCGGGCTCGCATGGTAGCGCGATCGGCGTAGAGTGCGCCGCTTTGCGCCCGCGACTCGTCGGGGTTGGTGGGCCGTACCCCTTGACCGTAGAGGTCTACCGCAAAGGCTGCGTAGCCCTGCTCGGCCAGCATTTGGGTGCGGCGCTGTTCGTAGTCATCCAGGCCGTTCCAGTCGTGGATGAGCAGCACCAGAGGCTGGGTTTCGCCAAAGTTTTGGTTGAATGCAAAGTAGCCCTCAAAGGGTTGTCCGTCAATGTTGTAAACTACTGGCTCAGCCACAATGTTGGCCTTGGCGGCGGGGGATAGGCCCATCGCCACCAGCGTGGTCACGACGGCGGCCAGTACGATCAGTAAGAATTTCCGTATCACTGCGATCTCCTTAATTCAACCAACGCGGTCAGAGACCTAAGGCCCGAAAACTCTCTGGCGAGAGGATTTTGGGGTCTAGCATCCCTTCGGTCCAAGAAAAATCTGCAAAGGATGGGGCGCAGATTACGGCCCTATCGTGCGAAATCAAACCTTGGCTTAGAAATGTCTCTGACCCCTGATATCGTAAAGAAGTTTGAAGCACTATGCAAAATTGCGCCTCTACCTATGGAATGGACTGCTGACGCCGAAGCCCGCCTCAAAGAGATTCCCTTCTTTGTGCGCCCTGCTGCCCGCAAGAAAATCGAGAAGTTTGCCCAAGAGCAGGGCATAAGCCAGATCACCATTGAGGTCTATGAAGCGGCGAAAAAGCAGTTTGGCTAGGGGCGATCGCACGGACGACAACCTCTGCGACACCCAATTCCTATTTGTGCCGCTGAAAAGCATCCGGATTGAACCTATTTGTTGGCGCATTTGTCGGCGGTGAAGGGACAAGATTTTTTACCCATGAACTGGTGATCTGCGCAGCCGCAAATATACGCAAAAAAATCCTGCCAACGGTTAAGTGGGCAGGAGTCATGTCATGTCTGGTCGAAGGATTAGTCTGAGAAATTGAGCTGAGATAGGGCCAAACTACAGCCCTACGCCAAACCCTTTGCTCATTTCTAGGCCAAAGCTGGCCAGATTGTCTGGGCCCCAGGTGTCTCTGGTGGCGGTAGTTTGAGCGGTGTCCATACCAAACCCAAAGGCGCTAGCCAGCCAGAGGCCGAGCTTAGCAAGTTTTTGGGTTGTCCAGGCTTTAATCAGGGTCATGGTAGAACCTCCAACGGCAGGATCTCAGCAGGTAGAATGACAGTCTTTAGTTACTTTCTAATAGTAAAAAACCGCACTAGAGACTACAAAAACTAGGTTGCATCTCACCATGAATAGCTTAGATAGATCGGTAATCCGTAATTATTGAGAAGTGCTACAAACCCTTTCCAAACCAGAAGGCCAGGTTAAACTGTAATAGTAGATACAGAAGAAAGACGCCGTTCATCCTGTCTACAGTCCGATATCGCTAGCCTGACAGGACGGAAGTAGAGAAACCCCTCTCGAAGGAACGCGCCAACCATCCTTTGCCTTGGGAGGCGAACCTGTTATGAACACTGCTCTTGTTGCCGGACTCGAAATCATCGCTGCTGTCACCGTGATGACCGTGGTGGTTTGCCCCATGCTGGTGTGGATACTGCCCGATCGCAGCCAACCGGTAGGTTAACAAACTCAGGGGTCGGGAGCCTATTTAGCTTGTTCGCAAAACTTGCTAGCAAAGTCAGGCTCCCGACCCCTCAACACTTAACTCCGCACAAAAAAGGGGGATGGGTCGTAAAACCCATCCCCCTTTTTTGTGCACTAGTCTTTAGCGACCGGCCTTTGCAGGTATACCGACAGGGCCTCGGCCATGACCTGGGCCATCGGTCGCCCCTCCTTGTCGGCAGTGGCTTGCAGCGTCATGAACAGGTCATGGGAAACGCTCAGCCGGTGCCGTCCTTCTTTGGTATGGCGGGGAGTGTACTGATCGGCGTTGTAGGTAGCCGCGAACTGCCGCAGGGCTCCAAAACCGACGCGATCGCAGAAATCCCCGAAGCTTTCGTCCTTTTTGCGCCCATCGCGGAAGAACACAAACAGCGGCTCTAGGGTGGTATCGACATCGTTGTCGTGAAGGCGCTCCAGGTAGGGGCGGGCCAAGCGGGTTTGGTTGGGGGAACCCCCCAGCCACAACTGGTACGACTCTGGGGCACTGCCCACCAGGCCCAACTCGGCCATGTAGGGACGGGCACAGCCGTTGGGGCAGCCGGTCATGCGCACCACAAAGTGCTCGTCTTCGAGGCCTAGCTTGGTGAGCAGGGCGCGCAGACGCCCCAGCACCGTGGGCATGATGCGCTCTGACTCGGTCACCGCCAGGCCACAGAGGGGCAGGGCAGGGCAGGCCATGGCGTAGCGCACCAGGGGATCGAGCTCGGTCTCTTTCTCGATGCCGCAGCGGGTGAGAATCGCCTGAATCGCCTCTTTGTCTTCGGGCTTAACCTCGTAGAACAGCACGCTCTGGTTGGGGGTGATCAGCATTGGCAGGTTGAACCGCTGCACAATCTCTTTTAACGCCGTCTTGAGCTGAATACCCTCGCGGCGATCGATAATCCGCCCGTTCTCGACGGGCACGCCCACGAACCAGTTGCCGTCGCCCTGCTCGTGCCAGCCCAAGTAGTCATAAAACGTCCACTTAGGCAGTTTTTTGAAGGGCTTGAGGGACTTGCCCAGGTAGGTTTCGACCTGCTGGCGAAAGCGATCGACACCCCAATCGTTGATCAGGTACTTCATGCGGGCGTGGCGACGATCGTGGCGATCGCCATAATCCCGCTGGGTCGCAACAATCGCCTTCATTAACTCATACACATCGGCCTTATCGATGTAGCCAATCTCGTCGGCCACGCGAGCGAAGGTTTCTTCTTTGTTGTGGGTGCGGCCCAGACCGCCCCCGGCCAGCACGTTGAACCCCTTAAGCTGCCCGGTGCGATCGGTAATGACGACTAGGGTGACATCGTGGGTGTAGGCATCAATGGAGTTGTCGCCGGGCACTGTGACCGCGCACTTGAACTTGCGGGGCATGTAGTGGGTGCCGTAGATTGGCTCCGGGCTGTTGTGCACAATGGTGCCGTTGCCGTTGCGCTGGCGGGCCGCCACCACGTCGGGGTGCTCTTCGACGGAGACTGCCTTCTCGCCATCTAGCCAGATTTCGTAGTAGGCCTCGGTTTGGGGACGCAGCAGGTCGGCGATGTTGTTGGCATACTCCTGGGCCAGCCGGTACTCGGGCCGGTTGGTGTAGGGGGCCGGCGGGGCCATGACGTTGCGGTTGAGGTCGCCGCAGGCCCCCAGGGTAGAGCCCAGGCTGCGCACGATCGCCCCAATGGTGGCCTTGAGGTTTTGCTTCAGCACGCCGTGGAGCTGCATGCCCTGGCGGGTGGTGGCCCGCAGGGTGCCGTTGCCGTACTCATCCGACAGGCGATCGAGGGTGAGATACAGCTCGGGAGAAATGAACCCGCCAGGGTTGCGGGTGCGCAACATCATCTGGTAGTCCTTTTCTTGGCCCTTGGCGCGGTTGTCGCGGTTGTCTTGCTGGTACGAGCCGTGGAACTTGAGAATTTGAATGGCCGGTTCAGAGAAGTGAGTCGTGTCTTGCAGCAGCTCGCTGGCCACGGGCTCGCGCAAAAAGTGGCTGTTCTCTTTAATACCCTCCAATTTGGAGGGGGCAGGCCCGGGGGCGGCGGAGTTGGGTTTAATAGGAGTCTGAACCATAGCGGCAGGCAAATAACCGTTAAAACAGAAAAATCCAGGCAATGGCACCGCAGAGCGGCCTATTCCCGGATGACTTGGACGGGGCAGAAGCAAAAATTCACCGGTAACCCGGTCGGGATTTCGGTGAATCTCTTGTTATCCTACCACCGGATCCAAAGATTCGGGCCACTTGCCCACGGAAGTTCACAGTTTCCCATAAAATTTCCGCTGCGCCGCTGAAGGGTTGAGGGCGGGCTAGACAAACGCGCTATGCTCCCTTTCCCCAATTCCAGTCGCACAGGGGGGTCAGCCGTTTAGGATCAATCCAGATCCCTGAGGAGCAACACCATGCCCGATGCCATTATGTACCAGGAAGAGATGTTCGTCGTGCTCATGCCCGGCGCCGCCGAAGAATTTCTCTCCCCAGAGGAGCTGCTAGAGCGGTTGACGGGGGTGCTGGGCGATCGCCAGCAAGATCTGCCCCGCGACCTCCAGCGCTTCACCACTGTCACCGAACAGGCCCTGCACCTGCGCGACACCGCCTGCGAATTAGAACTCAACCCTGGTGAAGCCATGCAGTGGTACGTCGTGCGGTTAGAAAAATAGCTGCAACGAGAAACCTCGTTGCAGCTATACAGACTTAAAGGCAAGCGCCAGAACAACTACACTGCGATTTTGCCGCCGTCGTTGCGGGTGATCACTACCGTGGCCGAGCGGGGGCGAGCGTTGCCCCCATCGGGCCAGTGGCTGGTGAACAGCGCTGGGTCAGTGGCCGACTCGCTATTTTCGCCCGGATGCTGGATGTTGACGAAGATCACCGTGCCGTCGGGCGACTCGGTAATGCCGGTGATCTCACAATCGCGCGGCCCCACCAAAAATCGGCTTAGCACCATCGGGCTAGCGGCCTGGCCCATATAGGTCTTAACCTGCTGGTCGGCATCGCCATTGAGCGGCACCGACTTGTTGGTAATCATTTTGGCCTCGCCGTCGCCAACGGTACCGGGCAGCGCCGCCAGCATCATGCAGTTGGTGGTGTCGGTGATGTAGCCGTCATCGGTCTGCAACCACATCAGCCCAGGCACCGCCTCGCTAAACCACAGCCCATCAGGGCTAGAGAAATCATTCTCGTCGGTCAGGCCAGACAGGTTGACATCAGCTTCAGCACTGGCCCTGGCCCCAAACAGGTACACATCCCACTCAAAGGTGGTAGCAGCGTGGTTGCCTCCAGCCTCACGCCAGCGAACGACGTGGCCGTTGACGTTGCCCTTGCTGACGGTTTCACCTTTGGCATCGGCGTAGTAGCGAGGGTTGGCGGCGTTTAGAGGGGTGCCAACACCGCGCCCGCCGCTGCTCGACACGTTATTGGTGAGAGTAAGGTAAACATCGCCGTTCACCGGGTTAACACCGCCCCACTCGGGCCGATCCATCTTGGTAGCGCCAGCGGCATCAGCGGCGATGCGGGCGTTAATCAGTACATCGGCTTCGTCGGCAAAGGCGTAGTCGGCGTAGTTGGCAATCTTGGGGTTGCTCATGGTCAGGGGCAGCCATTCACCAGTACCGTCATCGTTGAACTTGGCAGCGTAGAGCGTCCCCGCATCCAGGTATTTATCGCCAGCAGCTTGACCTCGGTTGGCGTCACGCGGATCCCACTTGGCGGCGGTGACAAACTTGTACATGTACTCGTTGCGGGCGTCGTCGCCGGAATAAAACACCAGGGATTGACCTTCCACTGGGGCCGCAGGCCAGCAGCCTTCGTGAGCAAAGCGCCCGATCGCCGTCCGCTTTTGAGGAATGGCATTGGGGTTGAAGGGGTCAACTTCTAGTACCCAACCAAAGGTATTCGCCACGTTGCGGAAGTCTTGGTTGGCGCGATCGGCCGTTTTGCTAGCATCCCACCGCTGGTAGAGATCGGTGTTGCTAGCGGCCTCGGCCCGCGACCAGTTGTAGCGGCCCGAGGTGGCATTGCCAATGCCGTAGCGCTTAAAGGAAGCCAGTTCCTTAGCGGTGCGAGCACTGTCATCTTCGCGGCGGTTAAAGTAGCCCGCCCAGTTTTCTTCGCAGGTGAGGTAGGTGCCCCAGGGGGTGTAGCCATTGGCGCAGTTGTTGAGGGTACCACGGGTCTGTTCACCGCTGGGGGAAAAGGCCGTGGCCATCATGGGGCTACGGCGGGCGGGGCCGCTAATCTGACAGCGGGTGGCGGCGGTAACGCGGTGGTTAAAGCGCGAATCGCGGTTGATTTCGTAGGTCGATCCCTGCTTTACAACTTCCACAATGGTGACGCCGTGGGCTGCCACTTCTTTGTCAATTTCAATGGCAGGACGCGCCTCGGTGCTCTCAGGGCCGTAGTTGGTGGGGCCGTTGGGATGTACAAAGCCCAGGTCTTCGCAGACTTCGTTGTTGATACAGAGCAGGGCGCGATCGCTGCCGCTGGGGTCCCAGCCATTGCCCGCCCTGTTTAGGCCGAAGTAGTGCATGGCGTCATTGTGGTCGCCAGCCCGCACCTCAAAGTCGTTATCGGTGCCATTGTTTTTGTAGGGGGTTACGCCGCTTTTAATGGGGTCGCCCGTAGCCAGCAGCACGCGAGCGGTGTAGCCCTCGGGCACCACCAGGGTGTCGGCAATGCTTTTGGCCACAGGGTTGAAGCTGAAGCGCAGATCGGTAGCAGCTTTGGCAGCTTTTCCAGCCTGCTTAGTGGAATCGGCCCCAAAGGCTAAACCTGTCCCCAACATAGCGGCGGCGGCCAGGGATGAACTGCCCTTTAGAAACCCCCGCCGACCGAGGCGGGCACGCTCTAAAACTTGGTTAAAGGAGTCGTTGTTTGAGGGATTGTGATTTTCGTCCTCAAGGTTGACCATCTTTTTGAGGATGGTGCGGATATCTTGCTTCTTCGCCATGGTCAGGGCTCCCCAGTAGGCTTTTTTGCGTAACGAAGAAATACTATGGGGCTTGGGTAACGGTAGGTTTAATAGGCGTTTAGCGGTTTTTTAAGGGACAGTGAAGGGAAGGTAATCAATCGGCAGGAACGCTGTACCTGCGCCGTCGCTAGCGGCTGAAATGTAAGGCCTGTTACGGCTGTTTTTTTAGCCAAACAGCGGGCAATGGCCTGTATGAAGGTTAGTAAGCCTGATGCCCTAACCCGGTGTCGTGCCCCCGCCATTGAGCCTAAAATTAGAGCAGCTAACGATGTGATAGTTTGCGGAGCCCCAGGAAGATGACCGATTCAGCCCTGCTGCCAGTGCCTGATTTCTACAACCCCGGCCGGGTCGGTGAGGTGTGGTCGGTACCCTACCAGCAGCGCGCCGTCGAGGCCCAATCCTGGGCTAAAGCCCATCACATTCCCCCCGCAGCCGAAGATAGCCGCCGCCTCTGCCTGCTGCTAATTGATGTGCAAAACACTTTCTGTATTCCGGGCTTTGAGCTGTTTGTGGGCGGGCGATCGGGCCAGGGGGCTGTGGACGACAACCGCCGCTTGGGCGAATTTATCTATCACAATCTAAAGCAAATCACTACAATTACCGCCACCCTCGACACTCATACGGCGATGCAGGTGTTTCACCCTGCCTTTTGGGTCGATGCCGAGGGCGAGAACCCGCCGCCGATGACCATGATTCACTACGACGATGTAGTGCAGGGCAAATGGCAGGTCAACCCGGCAGTGGCCGCTAACCTCACTGCCTCCCGCGACCTGCAAGAGTACGCCCTGCACTACACCAAAACCCTGGATGACCGAGGCAAGTATCCCCTCACCATTTGGCCTTACCACTCCATGCTGGGGGGCATTGGCCATGCGCTGGTACCTGCGATCGAAGAGGCCTGTTTTTTCCACACCATGGCCCGCCAGAGTCAGACCCGCTTTGAGCTAAAGGGCAACAATCCCCTCACAGAGAATTATTCGGTGCTCAGCCCTGAGGTTATGGAGGATGGGCAAGGACGGGCGATCGCGCAAAAAAACACCCCCCTGATTCAAACCCTGTTGGAGTTTGACGGGGTGATTGTCGCGGGTCAGGCCAAGAGCCATTGCGTCGCCTGGACGGTGGCTGACCTACTGAGCGACATTGAGGCCACGGATCCTGCCCTGGCCCAAAAGGTTTACCTGCTCGACGACTGTGCCTCGCCAGTGGTTGTCCCAGACGTAGTCGATTTTACTGACCAGGCAGAGGAGACCTATCAGCGCTTTGCCGAGGCTGGTATGCACCGGGTGCAGTCAACCACGGCGATCGCAGACTGGCCCTAGCCTGTGCCCCATCAATGCAGTCAAGTCACGTCTGACTCAAGGCTGTGAATAGTTGCGATCGCCAAATTCAGGCCACTGCTCCATAGCTATGTAGCCGCTACAACTCAGTCAAATAGGTCAACAACGGCAAAACGAACGCGGCAAAAATGCCACCGATGACCACCCACTCAACCACCTTTAATGGAGCATTTGTTCCTTTCATAAATGCAGTTCTTTAAGAATGATCAATTAATAGCTAACGCCCAAATCGCTCGCGAAATTTTTCTCGGAGATAACCTATCCATAGCGATGGCGACTCTTCAGGACGGTACTTTGTTTGGGCCATTGACAACAGTAGAGGCACCCCGCCGACCTTAAGGCCCATGGCAATGTGGCCCAACAAGGTTAGTAGTAGCACCAGCCATGCGGCCAGATGTAGCCGGTACCAAATGTGGTATAACTCGCCAGCGGGCAGCCAGGCCTCTTGCATCATTCTGCCGGTAATTACGGCCAACGTACTGGCTAGGAGCATAGCGGTGTTTAAAAGTCGTTGAAGGTTCACCCACCAGCTGGGTTTACCGATTTGATGGGTGAGCCGAGGCCAAAAGTCACGAAACAATAATCGCCGATATCCCCAATGAAAACTATAGATAGCAAGAGCGGGAAAGATCAGCAAAAAGAAAAGGCCAAACGTACCATGAATGCCTTGAATATCTGGCAGTGATGGTAGAGGAATAGAGCCCAACCGACCATCATAGGTGTTGTACACTAGAAAACCGGTAATTAAGGCCCCGATTGCCAGCAGGCCAGAAACGCCGTGTAAAAGCCTCAGAACTAAAGGCTGATAGGGAATTAATTTAGGCATTCTATCCAAAAATATGAATATTTTGATCGCCAAAAATATCATAAGCCAGGAAATACCTCTGTGGCAAACAACAGAAAATGAACAGAAAATGAAATTGGATCAGCTTAAAAATGATTAAATTATGAAATAAAAGACTGTTGCTTATGAATTTAATCAGTATTTCCAATTACGCGTAAATCTGCCATCCATGATATGGTTTAACTCATGAAGGGGAGTAGCTTAGGGCTGCAATGCAGCTCAATCATCTGAGTCAACATACTGGCGATGAGCCTGGTTCAGATGGTGAATTAGCACCGTGAATTAACACTGCGCATTCGCAAGCGAGACCTTCACTGAGTCCACAACTGACGTGGGCTTGGTGGAGTTCTTGCGATCGTCCATCATGCCCGCTCAGGTTTACAATCCTGGAGACGAGCATGCATCCCCTGACCGGATTTACCGCTGGTTTACTACTCATCACCCTATCTGAACTAGGGGATAAAACCTTTTTTATTGGCATGATTTTAGCCACCCGGCATCCTCGCCGCTGGGTGTTTATAGGGGTTGCCGCCGCGCTGTTTGTGATGACGGTTTTGTCGGTAGCGATCGGCCAGGTGGTCACCATTTTTCCTGAACATTACATTCAGGGGCTGACGGTAGCTCTATTTTTAGGATTTGGGCTCAAGCTGCTGTACGATGCCAGCCGCATGGTGGGGGGAGGCAGTCTTGCCGATGAGCAGGCCGAGGCCCTAGAGGCTGTCGAGGAGAGTGAGGCTGAGGTCAGAAAATGGTCGATCAGAACCGTGCTCATCCAATCCTTTAGCCTGACCTTTGTAGCGGAATGGGGCGATCGCACCCAATTTGCCACCATTGCCCTGGCGGCAGCCAACCATCCCGTGGGGGTGGTGCTGGGGGCAACCCTAGGTCATGCGGTGTGTGCGGCGATCGCCGTCGCCTGCGGTAAACTGATCGCCGGGCGCATTTCAGAACGCTGGCTGACAACCGTTGGCGGGCTGCTATTTATTGTCTTTGGCCTGGTTGCCGCCGCAGAGATGGTTTAGGGCAAGTCGGCGGCGTCCCAAACTGGCCCAGAGAACTATCGAACCCCTGTGCCGTAGGCAATCACCTCAAGGGCAATCACGCCCTTGCCGTTATTGCCGCTCAGCTCAGCAGTTTGAATGCGGATGTTAACTACCTGGTCTGCGCCCCAGGCCAGGGCCGACTCCTCCATCCGCAAGATGGCCTCGCGGCGGCCCCGCTCCAGCAAACTTTCGTAGACCGTGATGCGTCCGCCGAAAAAGTTCAATACTCCTGCAATAAACGTCTTAAAGAAGTCCGACGATATCACTACGCTGCCAGTGAACAATTGCGCCTGATGGGCCTTGGGCAGAGCCACTTTAGCTCCAGCCGTGCTGAGCATCAGCCCGTGGATAGCCTGCTCTCGCTTCTGCAACTGACGGAAGTGCTGCTCTTCCGTTCTGGCACCAAAAAAGTAGCCAATCCCTAGCAAGATTGCAAAAATAATTAGACTATCCATGGCTATTCCACCCGCACGGCGGTGCCGTAGGCAAACAGTTCCGCTGCGCCTTGGGTCAGCGATGAGGTGGCAAAACGCACGTTGACAATGGCGTTAGCCCCCCGCTTTTGGGCCTCTTGCACCATGCGGCTAGTGGCCTCTTCGCGGGCCTCTTGTAGCAGCTCGGTATAGCCCTTAAGCTCGCCACCCACGATGTTTTTGAGGCCAGCGGCAATATCGCGGCCAATGTGTTTGGCTCGCACCGAGCTGCCCTGTACCAAGCCCATGTGCTGCGTAACGGTTTTGCCAGGGACGGTTTCAATGTTGGTGAGAATGATATTTGATGCAGAAGATCGAGGTTGAACGGTCATCTCGCGGCCTGTGGCTCTATAAAACAACCACAACCCTAGCCCTTGGGACCATCGGCGTCGATAGTTTCTAACGGTTTGTCTGCTATTGCTTGCAAACCGTTACACAGAGCTTTGATGAAATTCTACGGCGCAAGCATTAGCAAATCCAAAATCACAAACCTAAAACCCGCGCTTAGCGTTTCTGAAAACTTTGAACTGTTATCAGGGAGACAATAAGAAAAAATGTATTTGAAGAAAGATCTGCCATCCCCATCATGAATAGATTATTACACTATTGGAGGTGACTTCAAATTGAGGGCAGGTTTATAAAAATCAAAAGCTGCGTTTTCAGCACGATTTAGCAGCCACTCAGGCAATTCTATCCAGCAAATACAAATATCGTTGCCGTAATCAACTACAAGTTTCGCAAGCTTGTGATGACCTCCATTCCAACGCTGGTGAAGGTTTTGGGACTGGCCAACGTACAAAACAGTACCATCCTGGTGGAGAACCAGGTAAATGCCACTCGTTTTAGGTAGCAGTGACAGCTGGCTAAGAGAGATTATGACTACAAATCCTCAATATGAATATCTGCTATTTGAGCTTCTAGCTGAATCCGCTTCCAATCAATCTCTATCTCATCCTGCGTCAATCCGGCCATAGCACCAACCGTGAGTAGGGAGCCTTTAAGCATCTTTTCGGACTCTTCTAACTCAGTTAGGCTTATGTCGGGCATTTGTTTCAGAGCACGAACTTGCTCTAGAATTGTTACCCAATGAGCTTTGTATCGCAGGTCACGTCCTTCCGTTAGTTCAGGATGCCCTTTTTTCAGTTCTTGAGTCGTTCCTGTCCTAGTCAGCTTGTAAACTTCCTGCTTGACCTCGAGCATTTTCATAATGCCCCCTTACAACTTGGTGTAATGGACGACAGTTTTAACTAGCTTTAGAATTTCAGACTTTTCGAGATTAAATAAGTCAGATCCCAAATCAATTGCTTTGTTAGATGACTTTGTACTATAGATAAGCTTGACTTTTTCTTGAATTTCCTCTGAAGCGTTTTCTTGCTTCAATATAGCCTTCACTAACTCCCGTTGTACCCGGTAAGTATCATTCCAAGTCTGTAGGGAGCGTTGACTATTTTCTAGATGGCCAAGTTGCTTGATTTTCTCAGACCATGAATCCAATAACTGAGATAAAGCCGACGCTGTACTGACCCCAGCCTTCTCAAACAGAGACTTAAGTACTTGCCCTTTTTTCTGGCTATCTTGGATGACCTTGACGTGCTCGTCACGGTATTTTTGCAGAATGTTTTCTGCCGCTGCTACCGCAACTTGCTTTTCTTGCCTGCCGGTAATCTGACCTTGCTGCTCTGAGCGAATTTGATCTAAAACCTGATCATAATTTGTCATGCGATGACGGTAGTGATTGAATAGCTGCCGACCATCCGCCAAGTCATAGGGTATTTTGGATCCATTCCCATCCTGAACATTGTACAGCTGTTCAGGATTTGTTAGTCTCACGCGCTTGCGGAGACGAGCTTTATACTCATCATTTTCAGTACCCAAGGCTCATTCCTCAACTTAATGCAGTCGTAAGCTTCTCTTTGTACTCTACCCGTAAACCCTTTAGAATCTATATTCTCCGATTGATCTTGATACAATCACCAAGAATCAAACAGCAGTATTCTGTGAGCTAGCTAAATCAGCTGAACAAGCGCCACATAAAGTATTTAGGCAGAAAAGTGAAATGGTCGGCAGTGCCTAACCTGCAAGAGAACTTAAAAAAAGGGGACGCCCTGTTGGACATCCCCTTTTCTAGCCGGTTATCAGGCTCTAGTGTGATTTACACGATTGAAGCCATGCTCACATCGTTAGTGGCGAGCAACTGTTGCAGCTCTTCAGAATCTACGGTTTCTTTGTCTACTAGCATGGTGGCCAGTTGGTCGAGCACGTGGCGGTTGTTGGTGAGTACCTGCTTGGCGCGGGTGTAGGCCTGGTCTACCAAGCCCCGCACTTCGGAGTCGATGGTGGCGGCGGTTTCCTCAGAGAAATCGCGCTCGGCGGCGATGTCGCGGCCCAGGAACATGTTGCCCTGCTGGCGACCTAGGGCAACGGGGCCGAGCTTGTCGCTCATGCCGAAACGGGTGACCATTTGACGGGCAACGCGAGCCACCTGCTGGAGGTCGTTAGAAGCACCTGTGGTCACTTCCTCTTCACCAAAGATAATCTCTTCAGCGATGCGGCCACCTAGGGCAACAGCCATCTGGTTTTGCAGGTAAGAGCGAGAGTAGAGGCCCGACTCGAGGCGATCTTCGCTGGGAGTAAACCAGGTTAGACCACCGGCTCGACCGCGAGGGATGATGCTGATTTTCTGCACCGGGTCATAGTCGGGCATCAGGGCACCGACTAGGGCATGACCAGCTTCGTGGTAAGCGACTAGCTCCTTGCGCTTTTCGCTCATGACGCGGTCTTTTTTCTCAGGGCCAGCCAGAACGCGATCGATCGCATCGTTGACCTCATCCATAGAAATCTCGGTGAGGTTGCGGCGGGCGGCGAGAATTGCAGCTTCGTTCAGCAGGTTCGACAGGTCGGCTCCGGTAAAGCCAGGGGTGCGACGGGCGATCTTTTGCAGATCGACATCCTTAGAAAAGGTTTTGCCGCGAGCGTGGACGTTGAGAATTTCAAGGCGACCGGCGTAGTCGGGGCGATCGACTACCACCTGGCGGTCAAAGCGACCGGGGCGCAGCAGGGCCGCATCGAGCACATCGGGGCGGTTGGTAGCGGCAATGATGATAATGCCGGTGTTGCCCTCAAAGCCATCCATCTCAGTGAGCAGCTGGTTGAGGGTTTGCTCACGCTCGTCATTACCGCCGCCGAGGCCCGCGCCCCGCTGACGACCGACGGCGTCAATCTCGTCGATAAAGACGATACAGGGAGCGTTGGCCTTGGCCTGCTCAAACAGGTCGCGGACGCGGGACGCACCCACACCGACAAACATTTCGACAAACTCAGAACCGGAGATGGAGAAGAAGGGCACGCCCGCTTCGCCCGCTACGGCCTTGGCCAACAGGGTTTTACCGGTACCGGGAGGGCCGACCAGCAGCACGCCCTTGGGAATCTTGGCGCCGACGGCGGTGAAGCGATCGGCGTTCTTGAGGAAGTCAACCACTTCGGTCAGCTCTAGCTTGGCCTGCTCAATACCGGCCACATCGCCAAAGGTAACCTGGGTCTGGGGCTCCATCTGCACGCGGGCCTTAGATTTGCCAAAGTTCATGGCCTGGTTTCCAGGGCCACTCTGGGCGCGACGCAGCACAAAGAACAGCACCCCCAGCAGCAAAATGGGAATCAGCAGGGTGCTAAGGGCGCGCACCCAAACGCTGTCGTCGCTCTGGGGCATGACGACAATATCGACATTGTTGGTTTCTAGGGTGCTGATCAGTTCCTGGTCGTTGGGCAGGTTAACGATGATCTGACCGTTACCTTCGGGGTCGGTAAAGCGGGCGCGGGTGCGATCGGCGCTGATGTTAACGCGCTCGATCTGGTTATTTTGCACCGCGTCTAAAAACTGGCTGTAGCGCCAGGTCTGGGTTTCGGGGCCAGAACCGTCAAAAATTGCGGTCGCTAGGGCAATGACTACAACGACCAGCAGGGCGTATAAGCCTGCATTTCTCCACCGTTTGTTCACCGGGCTAATGCCTCCACTTACTTCTTGGGATGAACCGTTTCTAAGAAACTGTTGCTAAGGAAACTTGATTAGGGCTAACGTTTAACCGAGCCTTAATGATTAGAAGGATATTAACTTATGTTAACGCCATCTGTCGGAATGGGCTAATCGGATGTGAAATCAGGGGCTAATTTTCTCTAAATGCAGCCCTCAAAGCCTCTAGGGCTGGGTGCTGTGGGTTAACCTCCAGTCTACTGCGATCGCCCAAAACTGTGTGACCCAGCACGGTGTGTATTGGCACCACCTGTACCGCTGAGTTGCTGTAGGCCAGTGCCTCAAAGCGCCGAATTACCCCCGGCGGCCAGGGGGATTGATCGACCCGTTCCCCCCGCTGCCTCAAATGTTCGATGAGGTGGGCGCGCACAATCCCCGGCAGGATGTCTGCCCCGAGGCCGGGGGTGTGCCACTGACCGTTGGCCCAGCCCCAGAGGTTGCCGGTGCTGGTTTCAAGCCATTGCCCCTGGGCATTTAGCAGGATGGCTTCGCGGGCACCGTGCTGCTGGGCGGCTTGGTGGGCAAGCCAGGCTCCGAGGTAGTTGCCGGTTTTGTAGGCGGGCTGCGATCGCCCGTACAGTTCCCCCCGCGCTACCCAGGCAACAATGCCCTGGGTCTGCATTGCCGCCAAATCTACTAGCAGGCCGCGCCCGGTCACCAGCTCACGACCGTCGGGCAAGCAGGTAATCCGCAGGACGGGATACTGCTTTAGCAAGACTTCGGCCCCCTGCTGCACCCGCTGCCAGTCGGGGCTAGACCAGCCAAAGGCGGTTAGCGCATCTCCTAAACGCTGCTGGTGGGCCGTCCAGTGGGTGAGGGGATGGTCGAGGCACTGGCCATAGACCCGCAGGGTGGTAAACACCGTAG
The DNA here is from genome assembly GCF_034932455.1 of Leptolyngbya sp. CCNP1308. Lineage (NCBI taxonomy): Bacteria > Bacillati > Cyanobacteriota > Cyanophyceae > Leptolyngbyales > Leptolyngbyaceae > Leptolyngbya > Leptolyngbya sp. CCNP1308. The sequence goes on from NZ_JAYGIH010000035.1 coordinate 264,751, forward strand.
CCCCGTAGAGCCAGGCAGGATCATTCACCGCCAGCAAAATATCGCTGCTCTCGCAGAGCTGCCCATTGAACCAGTAGGCCATACGCCCTACAGCCCTTGCTGAATGTATTGCAGAATGCCCCGGGCGATCGCCTGGGCCATGGTTTCGCGCCAGGCGGGGTCGGCCAATTTGGGAGCATCTTGAGCGCCAGTGACAAAGCCAACTTCGAGCAGGGCGGCGGGCATGGTGCTTTGCCGCAGCACATAGAAGCGGGCCTGCTTGACGCCGCGATCGCGCATGCCCGTTGCCGCCAGCATACTGGCCTGGAGGGTAGCCGCCAGCCTGCGCCCGGTCTCTGAGGAATAGTACGACTCAATGCCGTTGACATCGGGGCGGCTCATGCTGATGGCGTTGGCGTGGATGCTGACAAACAAATTGGCCTGGGCGCGGTTGGCGATATCAGCTCGGGCTTGTAGATCGACGGTGACATTTTCGCGCCGGGTCATGACCACCGTCACGCCTTGGGCTTCGAGCAGCTCGGTGACTCGCAGCGAAATGGGAAAAATCACCTGTATTTCTTGCAGGCTGTTAATGCCTACGGCACCGGGGTCGCGCCCGCCGTGGCCGGGGTCGATAGCCACAATGACTCGCCCATTGGGCACCGTGGGCAACGCTGGGGTCTCTACCGATCGGGTGGGGGGCGGCGTGGGGGTGGGGGGTGGCGTTTGCGCCTGGGGTGGAGCCGCCTGGGCGGGCGGTGGGGTGCGAGGCACAGCGGCGAGGGGGGCAGGTTCATCGGAAATGCTGCCGATGGGCACGCCGCTGGGGGGCAGCACAATCACGCCGCTGCTATTGCGCAGGGCTCGCCAGTCGGGGCTAGTGGGGCCAAGCCTCAGGGTAATGCGGGTCGAGGGGGGATTGGTGGGCTGCTGGGCCACATCCCAAGCGAGAATGCTGTAGCGGTAGTTGGGCAGGTCGTCGGGGCGCAGATTGCCCGCTACGGCGGTGTTAGGCAGGTCGATAATGGCAAAGCGGTTGTCGGCATCGTCGCTGGTGATTTGCATCGTGGGGGTGGGGGCAGTGCCCGTGAGGCGAATCAAAAACCCGTCGCCGGTCGTGACTACGCCGCTGAGGATGGAGCCTGCCCCGGTGCCGGTGTTCCCCTGCACCCGGTTGGCGGTGGCGGTGGGGGCCGGTAGAGCCCCGGAGGGGGGCGCAGCGCCCTGGCTGAGGGTGGGCAGCTGTACCGCCCACTGGTTGGGGCGAACCCCTTGAACCCTAACGTCTTGAGGGTTGAGGCTATAGCCGGGCGAAAGCTCAATGACGAGGCGGGCGGTCTGGCGATCGAACTGTCCGGCCCGCACTTCGCGTACGGCACCGCCTACGGTCTGGCTGGCGTTGGTGTTGCCCAGCTGGGTATTGGGCAGGTCAACCACGATGCGGGTAGGATTCGCCAGCAGTTGCGCCCGAGGCTGCACTTGGCTATCGGTGGTAAATACAAGCTGGTTAGTTTGGGCGTCAAACCACCAGTATTGCAGGGTTGCGGCCCTGGCGGGGGCTGCGACAACCAGAGCACTGAGGGTTGCTAACGCTCCTGAGGTGAACCCTAAGGTGAGCCATCTCGACTCCATAAGCACGACCAGAACACGACCAAGACATAAGCCACCCGACAGTATAACGACGGGAGACAAAGTGGCATCCGTAGGGGCAAAATTCTGGGCAAATTTTTGGGGTGAAGAGGAGTTCGTTGGAACGTTTACAGGTTGAAACGTTCTTTGGCTATATGTTCTGAGCGGCGGCACCGGAGGTATAGTATTGGTGTACCAAACGGGTCGTTTTATGCTTGACCTGATGAAGCTGGCTCGGCAGATGCAGGGCATTAGCCAGCACCTCAGCCAGGAAGCTGCCGCCGCCCAGGAGCGAGTTGCGGCGGCCCGCAAACTGCTGGCGATCGCCGCTACCCGTCAAATTAATCTGGTAGAGCAGGCTGAAATCTGGGGCGATCGCGCCCCCTTTACCGCCGCCCAGCCCACCGAAGTCCTCAGCCTTCGCAATCCGGTCGCCACTGCCCCCGAGGCCCACACCGTCATCGCCACGGATGGATCGCAAATTTCCCCCAGCCATCATGAAATCGCCTACTGCTACTTGATCAACGTGGGCCGAGTGGTGCTCCACTACGGCCAGAGCCGATTTCCACTGCTCGACAGCCTGCCGGAGGTGGTGTACCGAGCCGAAGATCTCTACCTGTCGCGCCAGTGGGGCATCAGTACCGAGGAATGGATGGGCCACCGCCGCACTGTGGCTGAGGCCGTGGTGCTGGCAGAGCTTGGGGAAGCCGTCCACGACAGTTTGACCAGAGTAAATTCTTATGCAGACAGAGTGCCGGTGCTGGCCCTGGTGGATGGGTCGCTGATCTACTGGTTTTTGGAGGCGCTGCCGGGGGAGGCGCGCGATCGCATCCTGCCTCCCATCCTCAATGCCTGGGATCGGCTACGACAGCAAAACATTCCCCTGGTGGGCTACCTCAGCGCCAGCCGCAGCGGCGAAGCGATGAACTTTTTGCGGTTTGCCGCCTGCCCGTTCCTGCAGCCCGACTGCCAGACCCACTGCGGCAGCGACGAGGCCAACCCTGCCGACCGCGCCCCCTGTGCGCGGTTCTTGCCGCTACGCGATGCGACCTTTTGGGCCACAGAACTGGCTCCTGGGGAACGCAGCCCCTTTTGGCGCAGCACCGCCAGCATTTTGGAGCTGTACGGCGACCATCGCGTGTATTTCTGCTACCTCAATGTCGGCCCCGAGGTGGCGCGGGTGGAAGTACCCCAGTGGGTGATGGAGGATGAGGCGCTGTGTAAAAGCGCCCTAGAGATGGTGCTCACTCAGGTTCAAAAGGGCTATGGCTATCCGGTGACGCTGGCGGAAGCCCACAACCAGGCGGTGGTCAAAGGGGGCGATCGCAGCCGCTTTTTTGCCCTGCTTGAGCAAGAAATGATTCGCGCCGGGCTAAAGAATGTCGGCACCTCCTACAAAGAAGCCCGCAAACGCGGCAGCATTGCCTAGGCTTAGCTTGCTTGAGTTTTGCCGCAACTAAGATATTGGAGTGGCGTGCAATTGCAGTCCCAAGGCTTTGATGACTTTAATAACCGTGCCAAACTCTGGGTTGCCTTCACTTGAAAGCGCTTTGTACAGACTCTCACGGCCAAGGCCAGTTTCACGAGCAATGTGGGTCATACCCTTAGAGCGAGCAATATCGCCTAGAACCGCCACAATAAGCGCCGGGTCACCCTCTTCTAGAGCAGCTTCGAGATAGGCAGCCATATCTTCGGGAGTTTCTAGATGGTCTGCGGCATCCCAGGGAAACGTTTGGATATGAGTCATAAGAAATTTCCTACAGATCTTGGGCTAGCTCAATAGCCGTTTTAATGTCTCGATCTTGCGTACGCTTATCGCCTCCGGCTAGCAAGACAAGCAACGTATCGTTTTGCTGAACAAAGTACACTCGGTAACCAGGGCCGTAATCGATCCGCAGCTCTGACACTCCCTTACCCACAGGTTTTACATCACCAGGATTACCCATCGACAAACGGCGAATGCGTAGGACAATACGCGCCTTAGCCTGGCGATCTCTGAGGCCGCTGAACCAGCGAGCATAGATGTGGGTCTGGCGGATTTCGACCATCCCTCAAGTGTATCTCATGGGATACAGCAACCATAGCTCAGCAATTTTGGTTTGCAGGTTTGGATAAAAACATGTGGGCAAGTGACCTATGTTAAGCAGTATTTCGGAATAGGATGCTGGCAGGGTGTAGTGGACGGTGAAATTTACAAACTGAGTCAGTCTGTGAAATTCATCGTCGCTAACGATCGCTAGCGCCCATGTCAATGCGGACTCTTGTCATGCTCCCTCAGCCCCCTGACTTCCTTCCCCAGGGCGATGCAGATGGCGATATCGCCGCCTTCGAACTGGTGGATATGGCTACCGTCTTCAATCCAGCCGGGGCCGATGCGGTGCCCACGGCATCTCCGCCGCACACCGCCAAATGGGCCTGTGCCCAGGTGCTCAAGGGCCACGATAGCTGGGTGCGATCGGTGGCCGTGAGTGCCGACGGCAACTTTATCGTCAGCGGCAGCGGCGACAAAACCGTGCGGGTCTGGAGCCTAGCCACTGGCCACACTATGCAGGTGATCGATGGCCACCGGGCCTGGGTGCGGGCCGTGGCCGTAAGCCCCGATCGCACCTGCTTTGCCAGCGTCAGCAACGACAACATCATTCAGCTGTGGGATTTCACCACCGGAGCTGCCCTGGGCCAGCTAGAGGGCCACACTAACTGGGTGCGGGCCTTAGCCTTTAGCCCTAACGGTAAGTATCTGTTTAGCGGTGGCCAAGACCACAAAATTTGTGTTTGGCGGCTGAGCGATCAAGCCCTGATCCACCACTTCAATGGCCATACCCACTGGGTGCGCTCCATCGCCGTGAGCCGCGATGGCACCACCCTGATCAGCGGCAGCCAAGACCAAACTATTCGTCTGTATCGCCTTAAGGGTAAAGGCCGCAACCATGTGCTGACGGGCCATCAGAGCGAAGTGCTGGCGGTGGCAGCAAGCCCCAACAACTGGCTGTTGGCCAGCGCCAGCGCCGACTGTACCGTGCGCTTTTGGAAGCTCAACAGCGGGCGCGAAACCACCTGTTTCAAGGCCCACGGGGCTCCGGTCAACAGCCTGGCCTTTAGCCCCGATGGCAAGCTGCTGGCCACCGCCAGCAACGACAGCACCATTCGCCTGTGGGACATGGAGCGGGGCCGCCTGGTGTCGATTTTGCAGGGGCACGAGGGCTGGGTCTGGGGGGTAGACTTTGCCCCCGATGGCAAAACGCTGGTCAGTGCGGGCTGGGATGGCACGGTGCGCATTTGGCGAGGGGAGTAGCGTTTGGCCCGCTACTAACCCTGTCTAAATCGAGGGATTGTTACCAGCGCTGAGTCGAGGTTAGAACAGTGCGGCGATGTCGCCAAGCGGGAGGGGATGCCCGAGCAGATACCCCTGGGCTGTGTTGACGCCCAGCAGTTTTAGCGCCGTGAGTTCTGAGACGGTTTCTACCCCTTCGGCCACGAGGCTGCTGCCCGTTTCTTGGGCAAACCCCACCAGGGCCGCCGTGAGTGCCCGGCGGGTAAGGTCGATATCGATAGCGCGAATCAGGCCGATGTCGAGTTTGATAATCTCTGGCTTGAGCTTAAGAATATGCAGAAAACTCGCATAGCCAGCCCCGGCATCGTCAACGGCTAGGCGGATGCCGCGATCGCGCAGGGGCGCAAGGCAGCAGCCAAACTGCGAGTAGTCAGGGATGGCCACATGCTCGGTTACCTCCAGCACAATGCGATGGAGGGGCACATTTTGAAGCGCGTCATTGATGGCACCGCTCAAAATGTTTTGGGGCGAGACGTTGATGGAAAGGTAGAGATCGTCGGGGATGTGGCTAAGGATAGTCAAAGCCTTGGCGATCGCCGCCATCTCCAACTGTTCGCTGAGGCCCACCTCCGCCGCCTCGTTGAACCACACATCGGGGCTGCGAATGGGCCGAGACCAAAATCGGGTTAGCGCCTCAAAGCCGACGATCTTGTTGTCGATGAGGTGCACAATTGGCTGGTAAACGCTGGTAAACGATTCAGACTCAAGCACTGAGGCAATCCGCTGGCGCATCTCCTGGCGGCGACGCTCGGTGGCTAGCTCACGACCCAGCTGCCGCGAGGTAAAGTCGGCAAACAGGTGCATGATGGCCAGGTCGCGATCGCCCAGGGTGAAGTCGGGTTGAGTGCTAAAACAGCAGAAAGTGCCATAGACCTGTCCATCCCCCAGCCGAATAGGCACGCTGAGATGGGCTCCCACGGGCACTGAGAGCGTGGCCGGCAACTCTAGGGCTGCCGGAATCAACGAGGCATCATGAATTAGCTCGGGCAACCGGCCATCCACCACGCGCTGGCAATAGCTCTGTTCGAGCGGGTCTGAGTCACCTGCGGCGATAGGGGCATCCTCTAAGGCCGAATCGACATAGCGAAATCGGCGTCTGCCGCCTGAGAACTCAGCGATGAACGCCACCTCCATATCGAGGTGGAGGCGAATGGCACACAGAGCGTCTAACACAACTTCATCAATCGCTGCCTCCCCAGAGCTAGCCGCCGACAAAAAGACGTAGGGAATTAACGCCAGCTTACTAGCTACCGGCTCTAGAATCGGTTGTCCGTCCATTTAGCAGTGCTCCAAACCGTAACTCTGCAGCAATATTTCAGACGATTTCAGATTCCAATGGTTCTAGGCATGGCCCAACGGCTTAGCCAGGATGGGGGCGTAGATGTAGGTATTCAATGAATACGAGCAACGCCGGCCCTACGGATTCGCCATGCTGACAATCTAAAATCAATCCCTAGGGCAAGGGACTTTATCCCAAAACGGGCGATCGCATGGGGCAGAGCACAATTTTTTTGTATCTCTGCGATACCATTATCGACATATTTATTCTGCCCAAATTTATATAAAAGGAAAGATATTTGGTCTGCCCATGGCTCTCTGCTGAAACAAAAAGACCGGTGAGACCACTGCCCTAGGCGGCTTTCACCAGAGTCAACAGATCGGTTTCGGTGAGAATGGCGATGCCCAGCCCCTCTGCCTTGGTGAGCTTCGAGCCGGCTTTTTCACCCGCGACCAGGTAGTCGGTGGCTTTGCTGACGCTGCTGGTGACTTTACCCCCAGCGGCTTCGATGATCTCGGTGGCTTCCGGTCGGGTAAGGGTGGGCAGGGTGCCGGTGAGCACGAAGGTTTTGCCCGCCAGCGGGCCAGTGGCAGGGGCGGCTTCCGTGGACGCCAGCTGCACGCCAGCCTGTCGCAGGCGATCGATCAAAGTTTGGTTGGCGGGCACCTGAAACCACTGGTAAACGGCCTGGGCAATTTCGGGGCCGATGGTGTGGACGGTTTCGATGTCCTCAGCGCTAGCCGAGCCCAGGGCATCCACAGTTGGGAAGTTCTGGGCCAGGGTTTTGGCGTTGACGGCCCCCACGTGGCGAATGCCAAGGGCGTAGAGCACAGCGGCCCAGGGGCGGGTTTTGGAGGCGGCGATCGCCCCCACCAGCTTCTCAGCCAGCCGCTTACCCATGCGATCGAGGGGTTCTAAATCGGCCTCGCTCAGGATGTATAAATCGGCCACCGACTGCACCAGCCTCTGCTCCACCAGCTGCTTCACCCACTTTTCGCCCAGCCCCTCAATATCTAGCGCGTCGCGTCTGGCCCAGTGGATGATCGCCCCCTGCACGATCGCTGGGCAGGAGATATTGATGCAGCGGGTCACCGCACCATCGTCAGGCCTGACCAGGGCACTGCTGCACTGGGGACAATCTGTGGGCATGGTGATTTTGCTGGCATCTTCGGGACGCAGATCTGCCAGCACCCGCACCACTTCGGGGATGATTTCCCCGGCTTTGCGCACAATCACGGTGTCGCCCTGGTGAATGTCGAGTTCGGCAATGCGATCGGCGTTGTGCAGGGTGGCGCGGGCGACGGTGGTGCCCGCCAGCTGCACCGGACGCAGCTCGGCCACAGGGGTCACCGCCCCGGTGCGACCCACCTGAAAGCTGACGGCTTCGAGAATGGTGGGCGCTTCTTCAGCCGGATACTTCAGCGCCACCGCCCAGCGGGGAAACTTTTGGGTAAAGCCCAGCCGCTGTTGCAGAGCAAAGCTGTTGAGCTTGACCACCACGCCATCGGTCAGGTACGAGAGCTGGGTGCGCTTCGTGGCCCACTCATCAAAGTAGGTCTGCACTTCGGTTTCTGACTGGCAGAGCTGGCGGTTGGGGTTGACGCGAAAGCCAAGGGATTTGAGAAACTCCAACGCCTGCCATTGGGAAGTGGGCGATTTTAGATTTTGGGGTTTGGATTTTGGATTTTCATGCTCACTCTTTCCCCCACTCTCCCCCTCGCCCGCTTCTAAATACACGGTGTAGGCGAAGAAATCTAATTTGCGGGCGGCGACAATCCGGGAGTCGAGCTGGCGCAGGGTACCGGCGGCGGCGTTGCGGGGGTTGGCGAAGGGTGGGTCGCTGTGGTTGGCGCGATCGCGGTTGATCTGCTCAAACACGTCCAGCGGCAAAAAAGCCTCGCCGCGCACTTCGACCACGGGGGGCGGATTCTCAATGGCCAGCCGCAGGGGTATGGAGCGAATGGTGCGGACGTTGGGGGTAATGTCTTCGCCTGCGGTGCCGTCGCCTCGGGTGACGCCGCGCACCAGCAGGCCGTTTTCGTAGGTGAGGGCCAGGGCATTGCCGTCGATTTTGAGTTCGGCGACGTATTCGACCTGGCCAATTTCGGGGGCCTGGCGACGCCAGCGGTCTTCCCATGCGCGAAACTCGGTCAGGTCAAAGGCATTCTCTAGGCTGTAGAGGGGGATGTTGTGGCGAACGGAGGTGAACTGGGCGGCGGGCTTTTCGCCGACGCGCTGGGTGGGGCTGTCGGGGGTGACTAGCTCGGGGTGGGCGGCTTCGAGGTCTTGCAGCTCGCGGTAGAGGCGATCGTAGACTTCGTCGGGCAGCGTGGGAGCGTCGAGCACGTAGTAGGCGTAGCTGGCGGCTTGCAGCTGCGATCTGAGGGTCTGCACCCTGGCCGCTGTGTCGTCGATGCTGTTGTCGCCCATAGCTCGGTTTCCTAAAATCGCCCGGTGGCTAGTGTAGCGCTGCCGTGGGCTCAGTGCGGTACCCTTCACCGTCCACCGTTCTGCTCAGAGGTGTATATACTTGTAGATACGTCATTTTTGCGGCGGGGCTTTACCTATGCGCACGCGTGTTTTTCAAAGCGGCAATTCCCAGGCGGTGCGAATTCCCAAAGAACTTCAGTTTGAACAGATAGATGTGGACTACGACATTGAACGCCAGGGCGATGCTCTAATTATTCGCCCGGTGGGAGCGCCATTGACTAATGTTTTGCAGCGGTTTGCCGCTTTTTCTGAAGATTTTATGGCTGAGGGACGCCCCGCCCAAAGCGATCAAGATCGAGAAGCACTATGAAATACATGCTCGATACCAATATTTGCATCTATTTAATGAAGCACCAGCCGCCTTCTGTCGCGAAACGTTTTGCAGACTGTCGTCAGGGTGATGTGGTGATCTCATCGATTACGCTGGCTGAACTGGAATATGGGGTTTATGTAAGTAGAGAGGCGACGCGATCGCAGAATCGACAGGCGCTCGATGCTCTAGTTGAGTTGATTCCAGTGGTGGCCTTTGACACTGCCGCTGCGGTGGCTTACGCAGAGGTGCGCGCTGCTAGCCGCGATCGCCGTAGTGATGCCCTCGACAAGCTAATTGCCAGCCACGCCATTGGTCTCAACCTCACCCTAGTTACCAACAACCTTGAAGATTTTCGCAGCTATCCCAACATTGTTCTAGAAAACTGGGTCGATAACTAAGACTAGGGAATGGATTCCTGAATTAACGAAGGCCATGATTTCGTGCGCGATTTTCTACGCTTCTTGTTAGGGTTACTACTAGCCCTTGGTCTATCTCAAGCTCCTATGATTGCCAACTCCCTCACGTATCCCCCCAGCCCCCCGCAAGACCAGGTCGACACCTACCACGGCGTGGCGGTACCCGACCCCTACCGCTGGCTCGAAGACCCGCAATCGCCCGCCAGCCAGGAGTGGATTGAGGCCCAAAACCGGGTGACCTCGGCCTATCTAGAAGGGTTGTCGGGACGGCAAAGCATCAACGATCGCCTCACCCAGATCTGGAACTACGAGCGCTACAGCACCCCCTTTAAGCGGGGCGGGCGCTACTTTTACTTCAAAAACGACGGTCTGCAAAACCAGAGCGTGCTCTACACCCTGCCCAGCCTAGAGGCCGAGCCCCGCCTGCTGCTCGACCCCAACACTCTGTCGGAGGATGGCACGGTTTCGCTCAGCGGCATGGAGGTAAGTGAGAACGGGGCCTATATGGCCTACGGCCTGTCGAGCGCGGGGTCTGACTGGGTGGAGTGGCGCGTGCGCAACATTGAAACTGGTGAGGATACTGACGACCTGCTGAAGTGGGTGAAGTTTTCCGGCGCATCTTGGAGCCACGACCACCAGGGCTTTTTCTACAGCCGCTACGACGAGCCAGATGAGGCGAGCAAGCTAGAGGCGGTCAACTACTACCAAAAGCTGTTCTACCACCGCCTGGGTACGCCCCAAAGTGACGATGTGCTGGTGTACGATCGCCCCGATCAAAAAGAGTGGGGCTTTGGCGGCGGCGTCACCGAAGACGGACGCTATTTGATCATCTCGGTGTGGAAGGGGACTGACCCCAACAATTTGGTGTTCTACAAAGACCTGAGCGACCCAGAAAGCCCCGTGGTGGAGCTAATCTCTGAGTTTGAGGCTAGCTATAGCTTTGTGGATAACGAGGGGTCGCTGTTCTGGTTTACGACGGATTTGGAGGCACCGAAGGGGCGACTAATTGCGATCGATATTAACCAGCCAGAAAAGGAGCACTGGCAGGAGATCATCCCTGAAAGCGACGACACCCTTGAGGGGGTGGGCCTACTAAATAACCAGTTCGTGGCTGATTACTTGAAGGATGCCTACACCACGATTCGCATTTTCTCGCTGACTGGGGAGCTAGTGCGAGAGGTAGAGCTGCCGGGGATTGGCTCGGCGGGGGGCTTTGACGGCAAGCGCGAAGATACTGAAACCTTCTACAGCTTTACCAGCTTTACGGTGCCGCCCACGATCTATCACTACGACATGGTGACGGGGGAGAGCACTCTCTACCGCCAGCCCCAGGTCGATTTTGATCCCACGGACTACACCACGACCCAGGTGTTTTACACCAGCAAAGACGGCACCCGCGTGCCGATGTTCATCACCCACAAAACCGGGATTGAGCTGAACGGGCAGAACCCGACGCTGCTCTACGGCTACGGGGGCTTCAGCATTTCGCTGACGCCGTCGTTTTCGGTGAGCAACCTGGTGTGGATGGAGATGGGTGGTGTGTATGCGATGCCAAACCTGCGCGGCGGCGGCGAGTACGGCGAAGACTGGCACCTAGCGGGCACCAAGCTCAATAAGCAGAACGTGTTCGACGATTTTATTGCGGCGGCGGAGTGGCTGATCGCGGAGGGCTATACCTCGGCGGATAAGCTGGCGATCGCGGGCGGCAGCAACGGTGGTTTACTCGTTGGTGCCTGCATGACCCAGCGCCCCGATCTCTTTGCGGCGGCGCTACCCGCTGTGGGGGTGATGGATATGCTGCGGTTCAACCAGTTCACCATTGGCTGGGCCTGGGAGTCAGACTACGGCTCGCCCCAGAATGAGGAGGAGTTTAAGGTGCTCTACGCCTATTCGCCCTTGCACAACCTGAAGCCGGGGACGGCCTACCCGGCGACGATGATTACCACGGCAGACCATGATGACCGGGTGGTGCCCGCCCACAGCTTTAAGTTTGCGGCGGCGCTGCAAGCGGCGCACGGGGGCGAGGCTCCGGTGCTGATTCGCATTGAGACGAAGGCGGGCCACGGTGCAGGGAAGCCGACGGCAAAGGTGATCGAAGAGGTGTCGGATAAGTGGGCGTTTTTGGCGGCGAATTTAGGGATGGAGTAGGGGAGTGGATGAGTGGGTAGATGGGTGGGATTGCCTAGGATCTAGCTGGGGGGGCTGCTAGGAGCTGTCGAGCGGCCTGAATTCGGGAGGTTTCTCCGATTAGGATGCAGGCCGACAACAGGTTGAGGTCGATTTCAGATAGGGCTGGGATGCCGCTGCGATCGACAGCTTCGTAGTGTCCCCTAGCACTGAGGCTGGTCTGGATGTGGTAAACCACCAAGGAGCCGTCTTCCCACATCCAGACTTCATCGACCCCCAAGGCTTGATAGCGCTCTAGCTTGGTGGCATCACCGCTAGTAAAATTAACTTCGACCGATAGCCTGTAGCCGTCAATTTGATATGACTCGTCGGCCTCGGCGGCGGCGATGCCTTCTTTTTCTTGAGTCATGGAGCCGGTGGGCTTGAACTCAATGCCGCGACTGAATAAAAACGTCTCGATCAAAAAGCCAATCACGCTTTTGAAGAGTTCGTGGGCTTCGCCGGGCATAAGGATTTCGATGGTGCCATTGTAGTAAAAGAGTCTGAGCCCACGGGTGTTCTCAAAGCCTTTCTGCAGGTGCTTAAACTGCTCCCAGGTGCGCCCCGGCTGAATGGTGCGAATGTCGCCGTGGCCGGTTTCAACGCGAATAGGGGAAGGGCTGCTGGCAAGGGTCATAGGTTTGGCAACGTGCTATTGATCATGATAGCGAGAGGGTTTATAGATACAGTTACACTTAAGACACAGAAGCCCTTACCTCTTGGCCTCTAAGCGCCGTTGCCTATGGCTACAGTACGAGTAACATCAGAGGTTAACCTCAACCTCGATCAGCTCTTGAGCGGAGTGGCTCAGCTCGATACTGATGAGCTGAGGAATTTTGTTGAGCGGGTTAGTCTGATGCTGGCTCAACGCAAGGCCGCGAGTTTGCCAGAGCTAGAGGCCAATCTACTGCAAGCGATTAATCAAGAGCTGCCTGAGGAAATACAACACCGCTACAGCGAGTTGCAAGCGAAGCTTCAGGATGAGGCGATCGCCCCAGAAGAGCACCAAGAACTGCTGCAATTGATTGACGTTGTCGAACAGGCTGATGCGGCTCGGCTTCAAGCTTTGGTGGAACTTGCCCAGTTGCGGGGAGTAAATTTGCCCGACTTGATGACTCAGCTGGGTCTGCAACCGCCAACTGTGTATGCCTAGGCGATACATTACTGTTGACGAGCAGCGCCAGGTGATTGAACGCGCTAACCGTCGATGCGAGTACTGCAAAAGCGCTATGGATTATGCGGCTCAGTCGTTTGTGATGGAGCACATTATTCCAATAGCGGCGGGTGGGGAAACGGCCCTGGATAATTTGGCGTTGGCCTGTGGAGGCTGCAACGGGCACAAGCACATCAAGCTAACGGGGCTTGACCCGGTGAGCCAAACTCAGGTGTCGCTGTTTCATCCCCGTCGTCAGACCTGGGATGAGCATTTTGCCTGGGATGCCGATTTTTTGCAGGTTGTTGGGCTGACGCCAGCGGGAAGGGCTACGGTCGAGGAACTGAGCCTGAATCGTTTGGGCATTGTCAATATGCGAAGACTGTTGTTACTGGCTGGGTTGCATCCCCCATAGCAAAAGGCCTTTCAGGCGAGCAGTAGATGGAGGAACTGAGGATAGTGCATTCTTTGATTAAAGATGGTTGACGATCGTGACAATCTCCTGCCTGATGCGATCGCCCCCTTCATCTTCGGCGACATCTAGGTCGTAGTCTATCTGCAAGCCCAGCCAAAACCGGGGCGACACACCAAAATAGCGGGCTAGGTGCAGCTCTTGTAGGGGTTGAGTAGTGCGATCGCAGAACCCAACGCACCGCCCTTTTGTTGGGTTACACTTCGTTTCACCCAACCTACTCTTTGATAACTAGCAGAACCCAACGCTCCTGTGCTTGTGTTGGGGTACACTTCGTTTCAGCCGACCTACTCTCTACTCTTAAGTCCCTAATACCTATGCCAATAGAGACTCTCATTGAAGAATGCTTATTAAGTTTCGTATCTTATTGGGATTCGGCCCTTTCAGAAATGTGGTTTTTTGTATCTAACCTAGACAATGCTCCTGATTTTCTTAAAAGTACTGTTCAATCTTCCACAGGCCCAACTCTGGCATTTTTATTAAGCTTTCTTGCTTTTCGTTGGCAAGAACAATTCAAGCAAAACAAGGAGACATTAGCTGTAAGAACAATGTTAAGGATCGAGGTAGACTATAATCTTAACAGAATAGAAAGTCTTACTAAAGAATTTGAATTAATTGCAAAAATTCTTCCTCCTGATCTAGTTAAAGTACCTTTTTCAGTTTCTCCCCATGGGCTTAGAACTCAAGCCTTTGATAGTCAGGTGGCTGCATTGGCGAAAGCATTGGAGCCTGAGCAATTAAGTGATGTTTGCCAAATATATGCAGATTTTAGAGTCCTTGCTTATGCGTACGAATATTTGCAACCCATGTACATAGATAGTTGGGATGAGGAGAAAAGAGGACAGTGTGAGCGTACTTTACAGCATCTAATACAGGCTAAATACCTTCTAAGTAATCCTTTAAATCAAGAATCTCAACCTTAAATTCAATAAAACATGTTGAATATAAACCAAACGAAATTTTTATGACACTGAAGAAATGATAGAGATATCTGATTTATGGGCATCAAGTATCCGTGAATTTCAAGGATATTTCTGTGAAAACATACTTTTATTTGCTGAAAATCCCATATTCCCAGCAGTGACAGCACTCTTGGGCGCTACTACAGGTGCCTTAATCAATCAGAGTTTTGTAGATAGAAGAGAGAGGCTTAAAGCAAGAAAAGAGGCCGAGGCTATTAGATCACTTTTGAGACTAGAAATAGATTTAAATTTATCTGAGATAAATTCCTTGAGAGTCAGAGTAATTACTTGGCTGTACGAAGAAGTGAGTAGGGAGAATGCGTTTTCTTCTCCCTTAGACCCACCCTTCACAACGCATAAAATAGGTTTTGAAAGTCTAATTTCTGATGTTCCAAAAGCTATGTCTCCAAGTGAAATTGAGGCAGTCTACGAACTTTACACGACAATTAACTACATCCTAAAAGCTAAAGATATTTTGCACCAGCATGGTTCAGATCGCCTTGGCAGGCAGAGCGCCCGATTCAAGCGACTTAAACCATATACAGATGCAATGAAAGGGCAAAAAAATAGCGATCCTAAAATAGATGACACTATAGGCAACATTATGACTGAAGACTCAGCGGATAAGTACGAACACCTTATCAGTTTTTTAGATAAAGCCTTGCGGCTAGGAAACCCGTTGCATTGACATCCTCTTCAAGTCCAACCACTACTAATATTAACTACAGAGGCCCTAATTCATTGGGCAATTCCTCAATAGTCCATTGCAGCGCCAAACATAGTGCTTTTACCTGCGGCAGGGTTAATTTCGCTTCTTTATATCGCCCTGTTTCCCAGTTACTCACCGTCTGTACGGACACATTTACAGCGAGAGCTAAGTCTCGTTGGGTCAAACCCAATTCTTCACGCCGACGCTTTAAAGCAGATTCTTGGAATGGTGAGTAATCGGGCATTGATACAAGTTGTTTATATAAGCTACTTGATTTCGGGCTATAAGTGGCTTATAGTTAGATTTAGTTTGAGCAGCGGTCTCTAGAGGCGGAATCCTCTAGTTAGAGCGTTTGACATTTGTTAGCTCAGTTTCCCATCTCGCGGGGGGTTTCGCACCCTTCGTAGAGATTCTTGCGGCAAAAGACCTCCGAGTTTTCACAAAACTCGGAGGTCTGGATCCCTTTCATCATCCTTTATCCACCGATCGCCATGTCAGACTTCATCCCCAACAGCGAAATCTATAGCTTGCCACCTTCCGACAACCCTCCCAGCACAGAGCCAGCCGACCCGCGCGAACCCGTGCGCGTCATGCTCATCGGCACCGCCACCGGCATGGAGCTAGTTATCGCCCATCTCCACAGCATTGGCTTTGCCGAACCCCGTGCCTGGAGCAAACCCCAGCTCGACCCCACCACCGGCCAGCCCATGCGCATTCTCACCAAATGGATACGCCGCTGAGCCGTCCTGCGGTTCTGGTCTTAAAGGACAGTTAAACAGGTGGATCACCAATTCTTTTTAGAATATCGATGGCGGTTTACCGTAGGCCCATGAGTACCGATCTTCCCCCTACCCCCGATCGCCGCAGCGAGCTAGTGGAGTTTATTTTGCTGGCCCGCGATCGCGGCACCTCCGACGAGTTTATTAGCAAACTCTTGCGCGACTACGGCTGGCCTTCCCGCGAAGTAGAGCGCGCTTTTTTTGAAGTCTACGAAGGGCTGCTGGGCCGTCCGTTGCCCACCCCGCGCGGCACCTCGGGCGAGATGGCGCGAGATGCCTTCTTTTATTTGCTGGCCTTTGTCACCCTGGGCATTTGGCTTCAGGCGCTTGGTGAGATGGCCTTTATCTTCATTGACCATCTGATCCCCGACAGTCTCAGCAACGGCTACGGCTTCTACGATTCATCGTGGCAGGTGGCCTTTGCCCTGGCGCGGCTGATGGTGGCCTACCCGGTGTACCTGGGGCTGATGCGGCAGATCAACCGCGACCTGGCCCACTATCGAGAAAAGCACTTCTCGGGGGTGCGCAAGTGGTTGACCTACCTAACGCTGTTAGTGTCTGCCATTATTGCCATTGGTGCGGTGATTGCGTTTTTGACCTCGTTTTTGCGGGGTGAGCTGACGCTGCGCTTTTTGCTCAAGCTGCTGGTGGTGCTGGTGCTGGATGGCGGCGTGCTGTGGTACTACTTCGACTGGATTCGGCGCAAGCCTGCCCCTAAGGTTTTAAATTTGGCCCATGAATAGCGAAAAAGTAAGTCATAAGGCGTTTGATCGAGCGTTTGCCGGGGTGGCAACGGCGGCGGTGATTGCAGCGATCGCAGCCGGGTTTTGGGTACTGGGTACACCTGGACGGCAGCGCGAAATCGCGGCGGATCGCCAGCGGTTGCAGGATGTGGCAGCGATCGCCCAGCGGCTCCACGAGCAATACGTTGCCGATGACGACAGTTTTGAGCTGCCCACCACCCTGGATGCAATCGAGCTGCGCAACGACCCATTGACCAACCAGCCCTACGAGTATGGGAAGTTGGGCGATCGCAGCTTTGAACTCTGCGCCACCTTTGATACCGACAGCAGCACCCACCGCCTCAGCAATCAAGACTCAAACCCCGAGGCCGAGCGCTGGCA
Source organism: Leptolyngbya sp. CCNP1308 (assembly GCF_034932455.1). Lineage (NCBI taxonomy): Bacteria > Bacillati > Cyanobacteriota > Cyanophyceae > Leptolyngbyales > Leptolyngbyaceae > Leptolyngbya > Leptolyngbya sp. CCNP1308. Next base: position 281,553 of record NZ_JAYGIH010000035.1, read on the forward strand.
GCACCCCGAAGGACGCCACTGCTTTGAGTTTGATGTGACGGAATATCCGGCGTTGGTGTATTAAAGCTGAGGGCTTTACCCGGCTGGCGCAAGGAATGGTTTCTCTGGCGATGCTGGCAGATGACCCAGCTTTTGTCACCGTGTCGTTGCAACCCGGCGAGCGCATCGTCGCGAATGGCGTCATGATGGTCGAAACCGACGCCTTGGCTGACCTATGAAACTCGCTGCGATCGACATTGGCACCAACTCTATTCACATGATTATTGTGGAGGCGATCGCCCAGCGACATTTTGACGTGATTGAGCGCGAAAAGGAGATGGTCAAGCTGGGGAATGGGGTGTTTGCCACCCATCGCCTCAGCGATCGCGCCTTTGACACGGGCTTAGAAGTAATTCAGCGCTACGTTCAGCTGGCAGAACAGGTGGGGGTAGATGAAGTAATTACGGCGGCAACCAGCGCCATTCGAGAGGCGCAGAATGGTGAGGAGTTTTTGAACCAGGTGGTGCGCCAGACGGGCCTAGCGCCCAAGATTATCTCCGGCAGAGAAGAAGCCCGGCTAATTTTCTTGGCCGTGCGCAACTCCATTGCCCTGGAGGATGAAACCGCCCTGGTCTTCGACATTGGCGGCGGCAGTACAGAGGCCGTAATTGGCGATCGGCAGAACATTCTGTTTAGCGATAGCCTGCCCCTGGGGGTGCTGCGCCTGTTGGATATGTTTGAGGATAAAGGCCCCGTGGGCAGCAAAAGTCGCCATGTCCTGGAGGCTCACATCGAGTTCGTAGCCCAGCAGGCGATCGATCAGATTCGAGAGCTGGGCTTCGACCGGGTGATCGGCACCTCCGGCACCATTCGCACCCTGGGAGAGGCGGCCTATCTCGCAGCGGGGGGCGACGCTTTGCAATCGGTCAATGCCGAAACGGTACGGCTAAAAGACATTAAACGCCTCACGGACGATTTGCTCGAAACCAAGCTGGACAAACGCACCAGGTTCGAGGGCATTAGCGACAAACGGGCAGACGCCATCCATTTGGGCGGCATTTTGCTGGTCAAGCTTTTAGATCTGGTCGGAGTCAAAGACATTACCCTTTGCGATGCCTCCCTGCGGGAGGGCATGATTTTAGACTATCTAGAACGCCATGCTCACGAGGTGGCTTCATTTCCGGCTCAAACCAATTTGCGGTATCGCAAAGCGGCCCAACTGGCGCAGAAATACGAGTCTGACTGGTCTAGAAACGAGCATGTGGCTGAGCTGGCGCTACAGCTATTTGATCAAACCCAAGCCCTGCATGGATACGGTGAATTTGAGCGTGATCTGCTCAAGTTTTCGGCGCTGCTCCACGATATTGGGCAGTTTATTTCCTATCGAAAGCACCACAAAAATTCGCGAGACATCATCAGCCGCACCAATCCTCGTGGCTTCACCGACGAAGAAATTTTGCTGATCTCGAATTTGACTCGCTACCACTGCAAAGCGGCTCCAACTGAGGAGCACAAGCGCTTTAGAAAACTATCCAAGCCCCACCGCCAGATTGTTCAAACGCTCTCAGGCTTGCTCAGGCTAGCGGTCAGCTTAGACAAAACGAAGAACCAGCGCGTTAAGTCAGTGTTCTGTCAGATTACAGCGGATGGTTTAGAGATAGGAGTGGTTGGCGCTGACAATTTTGACCTAGAAATTTGGGCGGCCCAGCGCGATCGCCAGGTGCTCGCCAACGCTCTCAATCGCGACGTTGACATTCACTATCTTGAGTCTCCTCCCACTCCGCGACCTGTTTAAACAGGTTTCTCCCAAGGGCGCAGGGCCTGCGCCCCTACCAAGGGTTTCGGCTACACCATCGCAGAGACCTCCTGGATAACGGCTTTGGGATCGGGGAGGGTGTCGGGATTGCCGACATAAATTCCCAACGATCGCGCCACCTTGACCATGGTGCTGTCGGTTTCGACCGGGCTGGGGCAGATGCTGCGCAGGTGACACTCGCGCACGGTGGCAATTACATCGCTGAGGTCTTTGGATCGCACCCGGCCCGCTTCCCACACCACCAGGCGGTTGTAGCGGCCTTCGGCGATCAGATCCACGGCTTTGCGGCCAAAGGCGGAGGCCAGCAGGCGATCGCTGGCGGTGGGAATACCGCTGCGCTGAATGTGGCCCAGCACCATGGATCGGGTCTCGACCCGATCCATATCGCAGTAGGCGGTGTCGCCGGTTTGGCAAAGGGTGCGGCTGCGATCGGCGATCGCCGTGGCCAGCGATTCGCCAATCAGGTGTTTGGGTTTGCCATCTTCGCCGTGGACGCCCTCGGCCACCACCACCAGGGCAAACTTGCGGCCCCGCTGGCGCAGATCGGCGATGTGCTGGCAGATTTGAGTGACCACGAGGGGGCTGAGGTTAGGCACCAGCTCGGGAATTAGAATCACGTCGGCCCCGCCCGCAATGCCGCCGTGGAGAGCTAGGTGCCCAGCATCGCGACCCATGACTTCGACTACCATGACGCGATCGTGGCTGGCGGCGGTAAAGGTGAGGTCGTAGAGGGCGCTGTTCACCGTTTGCACAGCGGTGTTAAACCCGATGGATTTTTCGGTGAAAGGCACGTCGTTGTCGATGGTTTTGGGAATGCCGATCAGGTTCCAGCCGCCGCGCTGGGCCAGGTCGTAGATGATGTCGAGGCTGCCGTCGCCGCCGATGGCGATCAGGGCGTCGAGGTTGAGTTTTTCATAGCCCGCCAAAATTTTGGCCATCTGGTCAGGCCCGTCGAAGCGGCTTTTGCTGAGCGAGCCGAGGATGGTGCCGCTGAGAAATTGCAGCACGTCGAGCCCCTGCAAAATGCCGGGAATGTCGTAGCCGTGGTCGGTGAGGCGCAGGTGCTCGGGGTCGTACTGACCGTCGGCCACCTGCATAAAGCCGTCGGTGCTGTAGGGTATGCCAATGACATCCCACCCGCGCCGGTTGGCGCATTTAACCACCGCTCGAATGACGGCGTTGAGGCCGGGGCAATCGCCGCCGCTGGTGAGAATGCCAATGCGCTGAATGGGGGTCATAGAAGGGTATCCGAAAGGCTGATCTCCTTAATCCTCAGGCCAATTGAGACTTGGAAATTACCCTCTTCAACAGTCTTTAACAGTCTTAACGGAGAACAATCTTCTACATACACAGGTCGGCAGACCACTCTTGGGAGCCCCGGTCGGGTTGGCAGCGCACCTGGCTACCGGCCCAGTCGAGCCGCCACTGATCGCCCTCGGGCACAAACTCCAGGCGGTAGCGCGTCCCGTTAACGGAGTCATCGGCGAGGCCGGTTTGGGTGAGCATCACCAGGGCTTGGTCATCGGTTTCGTCGATCAGCTCCACCTCTTCTTCAAAGTTGCCTTCGCCGGGCTCGGTGCTGCCAAAGACCGCTAGGGCAATGTCGGTGGGGTCAGACCCTACCGCTGTGTCATCTTCAGGAACGGGCACTTCGTTGTAGTCGGCGCGATCGCCTATAGCGACATCACCCTCCGGGGCCTCGGTGACGGGGGCCTCGGTGGTGGTATCGCTGCCGGTATCTGGGGGGGTGGTGGTGGGCTGACAGGCGGCCAGGGTCATCAATAGGGCGCTAGTGGCCAGGGCAGGAAGCACATAGGTTTTAAGCATGGTTTTCTCTAGGTAAAGGTTGACTAATGTATCCCAGACAACAAAATAATGGATCATTGGCAGAATACAGGACGATATCTACCTTGCGCACGTTGTTGTTAATTAACCGAAACCTTTGGTGAACGAAAATTCTTGCTGAGCCAAGGGCCAAGGGTAGTCAGCCTCAATGCTGAGGAGGATAATCTTATCTTGAGACCAGGCTGGATACAAACTGGTCTTGCCATGGGCTTGAGTAGACCTGATTCAGGAAAGAAAAAGTGTAAGAAAATGCGATCGCACCCAAGCATTCCGCCCTAAAGTTAAATCTCACGATGAGACTTACCTGCCTTTAAGCTAGTCTCGAATAGGGGTCTTAAAGACTTAATACAAGACTCTAGCGGCGCAAAGAAATTCTGCCTTAGCTCAGGGCTGTCAAGGGGATAATTTTTAAGCTAGACGGCTTACCATGGCATGAGTCTAGCCCAGCCATTTCACCCAAAAGGGTTCTCTTCCATGACTTTGCCCTTTGATGCTGCCCCAAGCCAGGTGCGAATTGAGCGATTTTGGCAGCTGCCCGCTAGCTTTGGCATGGAGCGCAATGCGTACCACAACTATTTAAACGAGATCGTCAGCGATCGCTACGCGCTGATTAAAGGGTTGCAGCTGCTGCGCGACGAGCTGCAATTTGCCGGGGCTAGCCCCACGGATATCCAAGCCTGCGGGGCCGATATGAGTCTGCCCAGCGCGGTGACGACGCTGGCCTACACTAACTGCGGCGATCGCATCCACCAGGGCGAGGCGACGAAACGCTACCGCGACGTGGTCGCCTCTCGGTTTGCCACCCTGTCAGAGATTGGCGAACTCAAGCTGGAGGCGTTTTTCCCCGCCGGGGGCGGTACCGACAATGGGGCGACCCTGGCCCACGTGACCGTGGCCCACGAGCTGGATGAGAAGCTAAAGCGCCGGGTCTACGAGGGCAACCCGCAGTCGATTTCGCTGGTGGCGATCGACCTCAAAACCCACGTGGGGCGCATTCAAGAAGACGGCAAACAGGTCTACGGCAAAACCCGCGAATCGCCCTGGCGAGAACCTCGGGCAGCCTGCGGGGCGATCGTAGGGGCGCTGACCCACTACCAGTCAGAGAATTTGATTCACCGCCGCATTCGCAGCGATCTGGGGGAACGCAACTTTCAGTTTCTATCGACCCAGCAGATTTTGACCGATGAGGGGGTTGATATCACCATGGCGGTGGCTTCGGCGATCGTGGCGATTCGCGGCATTCGCAACACGGCGCTAGCCCTAGGGCAGGAGATGGATGAGCGCGGCCTGGGCCACCTCACCGCCAGTACCACCGTAAATCGCCCTTCCCGCGATGACCTGGTGATTTACTTGGCCCGCGCCACGGTGTTCAACGGCATGGTGCGCATTCAAAGCCTGGGCACCGAGGCAAAGCACTACGGGGGCAAGCTAGTGGGATACGCCGGAGAAAAGCGGCTTCAGCTGCGCTACGACGACTGGGATGTGGAAACCGTGCCGGTTGAAGAAATTCCCTACAAGGTGCGGCTGTCGGGGCTGTAATACCAAATTTTGTAAAACTCCCCACACTCTGAAGGTTAGGTCTGGGTTTGCTCGGTTTGGTCGCGAATTAGGGCGCTCCAGTTGTCATCGGTCATGGCGGCAGCTAGGTCTGTTTTGGGGTCGGCAGCCTGGGCTATATCCTGCTCTTTCGACAGTGAGCCGTCGGCCATGGCGCGGCGGAGCTTGAGCTTTTTGGCTTCGTAGGCTTCGCGCTCGGCGGCAGACATGGCCTGGGTGGCGGCGGCGGCGGCGGTACCCGCCCAGGTGCCATCGACATTGCCGGGTGGGGGGCTGGGCAAAGCGGCAAGCCATTCGTCCCGCAGGGCGGCCATGGCCTCGCGGCTGGGGAAGGCAAAGGGTTGCACCGTCACCAGGGCACAGACCGCCTCCCCTTTTTCGAGCAGATGGCTGCGCAAGGAGAGCGATATGTTGCGAGAGATGCCAATGAACTGGGTTTGACCGGCGCGATCGCGCACGGCATAGACTCCGGTGACCTTGGCATCCTGGGTTTGGTCGCACCAGTCGGCAATGGGCAGGGTGCTGCTGTCGGTGGCGGTAATGGATGGAGCGGCGGCAGCGGCATGTTCGTCGGCGGCACTATACAAAAAGTCGTGCAGACTGCGATGCTCGACGGGGACGTTTTGATGCTCGATGGCCTTTGGCGCATCTGGGTTTTCGGAGGGCACGGGCTTACCTGGGGTCAACAGGTTCATTATGGTCTGAATCGCCTCAACCGGAAACTCTGGCGATCGCGTACTGGGTAGAGAAGGCGGTTATTCGTTACTGTGGCCCCAATTGCTAGAGAATAGGTCTGCGTCTATACCGTTTTACCCTATACCGTTTTATCGGGGGCACAGGCGATGACTCAGCGGCGGCGGTATTTGAAAGTTTTGGCCCGTTTGCGCCGTCAACAGCGCAAGCTCTGGCTGAGCAACAGTGGCGATTGGCAGTGGCTAACTAGCAAACCCACGCCTATCGCCAGCATGAATCGGCTGCTGTGGCGCGAGTCGGTGCCCTCGCTGAGCTTTTTTGTCATGCTGACCCTGTCGGGGGTGATTTCAACCCTGGGGCTGCTGGCGGGCAGCACAGCCACGGTCATTGGGGCCATGATCATTGCGCCGCTGATGGGGCCGATTATTGGCATTGCCTATGCGGTGGCGATCTCAAACCGTCGCCTGATGAAGCGGGCGGGCCTAACGCTGCTGTGGGGCACGCTGGCTACCGTAGCCAGCGCCACCGTCATTGCCAGCTTGCTGGGCCTGCAAACCCTAAACGATGAGATCTTATTGCGCACCGAGCCCACCCTGATTGATCTGATGGTGGCCATGGCGGCGGGGGCGGCGGGGGCCTTTGCCAAGTCGCGCAAGCATGTGGCCGATGCGTTTCCGGGGGTGGCGATCTCGGTTGCCCTGGTGCCGCCGCTCAGCGTCATTGGCATTGGCCTGGCGCAGCTCAATCAGGATGTGTTTTGGGGGTCTACGCTGCTGTTTGCCACCAACCTGACGGGCATTATTTTTAGCGGCATTTTGGTGTTTTTGTGGCAGCGCTACGGCACCCTACAGCGGGCCCAGGGGGGCATTGTGGTGTCGGTGCTCACTATGGTTGTCATCGGTATTCCGCTGGCGTTTTCGCTCAACAATTTGCTGGTGCAGGCCAACTCGCGCGAGCAGGTCAGCCACCTAATTCGCAACGAGTTGCCCCTGTCGCGCCGCGCCGATCTCCAGGCCATTGATCTGCAACCCGACAACGGTGTGCTCAACATCACCCTGGAGTTTGCTGCCCCAGCCAATTCCATCACCGCCGAAGATGTGCGCCAGTCGCAAGCTTTTTTAGAAGACTATCTCGATCGGCCCGTTGCCCTCACCCTGCGGGTGATTCCTGTCGAAGAGTTTTTGTCGCCCGCTAGCCCTTAATCTAGGTACAAAATGGGTGTTGGCTTTGCCCATGGCCTACAATCCCAAAAAAAGACTCAACCGCACCTTAGTTAGACTCATTTCAATTTTTCCTGGTTTCAGAATGAGACTATAGTTTTGGCTGCTGCGGTTCTCGATTAAGAGCCCCTAGCGCTGTAGATCGAGAGTTTGTCTGAGACGATAGTATTAAAGGGCTTCATTGTTATCGGTGGTATGGATCAGGCGCTTTTAGAGCGATTTCAGCAGGCCTACAAAGATTTAGACCTGTTCCCCCTGGTGGAACCAGAAACCATTGAGCAGTTTCGGGTCGATTATGGCCTGCCTGTGATGGTGCGGCTGAAGCGCGAGATTGAGGCGTCGGTTAAAAATGGCAAGTTTATTTTTGCGGGCCACCGGGGCTGCGGCAAGTCTACGCTGCTAAAGCGCCTGGCGATTGACATGCAGCCTAACCATTCTGTGGTGTTTTTCTCGATCGCAGACCTGATTGAGATGAGCGGCATTACCCACGTCAATATTCTCTATGCGATCGCCATTAAATTGCTGAGCCAGGCAAGCAAGCAGCGCATTCCGGTAGCGGAAGATATTAAACAATCGCTGCTAGGTTGGAATACTACGGAGCGCACCCAAATCTCCAGCCAAGCCACAACAGGAGAGCTAGGGCTAGGGCTAGACAATATTCTCAATATGTTCACGGCTAAGCTTCAGCAAGAAAAGAGCTTCCGCGATGAGCTAGAGAAGACGTTTGAGAAGCGCATTTCTGACCTGGTGGGCAAGTGCGATCGCCTGGCGGCAGCCATTCAAACCGCGACCAAAAAGCCGGTTTTGGTAATTATCGACGACCTCGATAAGCTGGATCTGCCCCTGGTGGAAGAAATCTACCGCAACAACATTAAGTCGCTGTTTTCGCCCCAGTTTCAGGTGGTGTTTACGATTCCTGTTTCGGCGGTGCAAGAGCCCCAGGTGATGGGGGCACTCAATTCTGAAGGGGTTGTGCGGCCTCACCTGTTTCCGGTGGCGAAGTTTTTTGCTAAGGCCGACTGCCACAACCCTGAGGCAGAGCCGGTGGCCAAAACCTTTGATGTGTTTTTGAAGGTGCTGGCTAAGCGGCTACCCGACGAGCTAGTTGATGCGCAAACGGCTCGAAAGATGGTGTTAAAAAGCGGGGGCGTGATGCGAGAACTCGTGCGCATTGCCCGCGAATGCTGTACAGAGTGCATGGTGCAGCTTGAAATTGAGCCCGACAGCAGCAACGTTAACATTGACGATGAGATTTTGACGGCGGCGCTGCGAAATTTGCGCCACGACTTTGCTCGGCAGATTGGCAGCGATCTGTACGATCTTTTGGTGGAGGTGTATAAAACTGCTGAGACCCCCGATGCCAGCAGCGACGGTTTTGTAAAACTGCTCCACGGGCTGATGGTGTTGGAATATGAAAACGATGCGCTGTGGTATGACGTGCATCCGATTGTGGTGGATTTGCTGAAGCAAAAGAAGCTGATTGAGTGATGGATCTTGTGGATGATGTGGCGGCCGAAAATCATCATCAGCTGCGCCGGTTGGTGTGGTCGATACAGTCGAGCTATGGGCGGCTAAATTTGCTGGTGGCGATCTGCGATAACTGGAAGTATCGCGATGAGATTATTGACACCTATGAGGCGGAGCTGCGGGAAAAGGGGACAAGGTGCGATCGCGTTCGCATTGACCTGCGCCAGCCCAGCCTGAAGCAAAGTCTGCAAACCTGTGTAGAGCAAGAGCCGGAGTTGGCGACCAGCCCCGCTGCGATGGTCACTATTTTGGGAGTCGATGAGCTGCTGGGGCTGCGGCTGAACCAGGAGCGATCGGCCCTGGAGCAGTTTTTGTTTTCGTTGCAGTGGACAAGGGAATCTTTGCGGGGGTTTCAGCTGCCGCTGGTGCTGTGGCTGACGCCGCGTATTGCGGCGCAGTTGGCTGACCAAGCGCCCGATTTTTGGAGTTGGCGAGGGGGCGTGTTTGAGTTTTCGCAGCCGATCGCCTGGGCGTTTGAGCCAGAGCGTGTGCAAAGCCAGAGCCAAGAGCAAGCTCCCAGCTCACCTGCTGCTGACCCCGCCGATTTGCAGCAGCAGATTGATGACTTGCTGGCCCAAGATCCAGACTCGCCACTTTTAGGTAGCTTGTACAACGACTTGGGCAAAGCCTTGACAGACAAAGTTCGCTATGGCGAAGCCGAAGTTGCCCACATTACTGCCCTCCACCGCCGAGAGCAGCAGTTGGGGGCTGACCATCCCGATGTGGCCATCAGTCTAAATAATCTAGCTTTGCTGTACAAGTCAATGGGGCGCTATGGGGAAGCGGAACCTCTCTATGAGCGATCGCTCGCCATTGATGAACAAGTCTATGGAAAAGACCATCTCGAAGTGGCTGCCGACTTAAACAATCTAGCTGCGCTGTACGACTCAATGGGGCGCTATGAAGAAGCGGAACCTCTCTATGAGCGATCGCTCGCCATTGATGAACAAGTCTATGGAAAAGACCATCTCGAAGTGGCTGCCGACTTAAACAATCTAGCTGCGCTATACGACTCAATGGGGCGCTATGAAGAAGCGGAGCCCCTCTATGAGCGATCGCTTGCAATTTGGGAACAGCAGTTGGGGGCCGACCATCTCTCTGTGGCCACTAGCCTAAATAATCTAGCTACGCTGTACAAGGCTATGGGACGCTATAGGGAAGCGGAACCTCTTTACGAGCGATCGCTTGCAATTCGAGAACAGCAGTTGGGGGCCGACCATCCCTATGTTGCTCAAAGCCTAAATAATCTGGCTGGGCTGTACGACTCGATGGGGTGCTACGGGGAAGCGGAGCCTCTTTATCTGCAGGCGCTGGCGATTCAGGCTAAAACGCTGCCTGAAAATCACCCTTACAACAAAACTGGCTACAACAACTTCAGGAGCTCAGTACATGCCGCCCTAGAGGCCGGACAGGCCGATCAGCTCTCTGACCACCCCATGACCCAGGAAATCTTGCGGCAGCTCTCAGGGCTTGAATAGTTGCCTATCTGGCAAATCATCAATCCCTTGAAACCTCTTCAGGGATAGGCTTTGGGATGAATGAGTTTTTCATGGGACTAAATTTGGACTAAATTTTTGAGCCTTTTTGGAGGGTGTCCCCCAATCCTTGCTGCGCGACGCTGGGCCTGAGAGAGTGCTATCCATCGCAACCCAAGGATAGCTGACGCAACCTAGATCGCCCCATGCAGTTGCCATCAAGCCAGCTCACCAAGTTGATCTCAGAACTAGTCTTTGGCTACCTTTCTTGAGACTTTTGATGAGACGGGCAAGTCTTGAACTGAGGCGATCGCCCCAATTGCTCACCCCTACATCAACACCTAGAAGACGCATTTGCCTAAGACTAGATTCAGGACAAAGGAGGGGGCGATCGCCCCCTCCAGAAACACTTTCGTCCTCAAAAGGGGTCTTCTGAGTATCATTCTAAGACCTGCAAGTGAACCATTGAGTCTTAGAATGAGATGCGATCGCCGCAAAAAAGTAACTCCATTTAAGCCTGAGATTCTTGAAGTCCTGTAGCCTAAGTCCAGGCATCAACTCCGAGACCATGGCAGCCAAAGGCATTCTTCGCGACGTTTCTCTCTCGGCCATCATTGCTGGCTTTGTCACCGTACTGGTGGGCTTCACCAGCTCAGCGGTGATTGTGTTTCAAGCCGCCCAGGCGCTGAACGCAACTCCAGCCGAAATCGCCTCGTGGATGTGGGCCTTGGGCCTTGGCATGGGCCTCACTTCCATTGGCCTTTCCCTGCGCTACCGCGCCCCCGTTGTCACCGCCTGGTCTACCCCCGGCGCTGCCCTGCTGATCACCTCCGCCGCAGGGGTTCCCATGGCGGAAGCGATCGGGGCATTTTTAATCTCCGGGGTGTTGATTACCCTGGCCGGGTTCACCGGCTGGTTTGAGCGGCTAATGAACCGCATTCCCCTATCGCTGGCGGCGGGCATGCTGGCCGGGGTGCTGCTGCGCTTTGGGCTAGATGTGTTCACCGCCATGCAAACCCAGTTTGCAATGACCTTTGCCATGTTTTGCGCCTACCTGGCCATGCGCCGCGTGAAGCCCCGCTACGCCGTGGTCGGTGCGCTGGCGGTGGGAATTGCGATCGCCGCCCTGCAAAACCTGATCCAGTTCGACACTGTCACCCTGCAACTCGCCCGCCCCCTGTTCACCGTCCCCCGGTTCTCCCTAGGGGCAATCATTGGCGTTGCCCTACCGCTGTTTATAGTCACCATGGCCTCGCAAAACGTGCCGGGCGTCGCCGTGCTGCGGGCCTCTGGCTATGGCTCAGTCCCCATATCCCCCGTTATTGGCTGGACGGGGGCGGCCACCGTGATCTTGGCCCCCTTTGGTGGCTTTGCGCTAAATTTAGCCGCCATCACCGCCGCTATCTGCATGGGGCGCGAGGCTCACGAAGACCCCGCGAAACGGTATGTGGCGGCGATCGCCGCCGGTTTCTTCTACTTGCTCGTCGGCTTTTTTGGGGCCACCGTTGGCGCGGTGTTTGCCGCCTTTCCGCAGGAGCTGGTCTTGGCGATCGCCGGGTTAGCCCTGCTGGGCACCATCGGCAACGGCCTGTTTACCGCCCTGCGCGACGAAGCTCAGCGAGAACCCGCTTTGATCACCTTCTTAGTGACAGCATCTGGGATCACCCTCTTTGGCGTTGGCTCCGCCTTTTGGGGCCTAATCGCCGGAACAATGGCGCTGATAATTTTTCAGATTAGAGCGCTTGCAGACAGCGAGTAGGGGCGATCAAAAGCACCCACCCCACCCCGGCAAACCGTCGCAAATGTATCAATCACAGCCTCAATTCTTGTCTTCGGCGCATCCAATCTTGCTTTTTCTCCGTACAAGAGATAGACGGGGCAAGCGCAGCAACGCTAACGAGCCGAGATATCCGGCGTTTAGCCCCAGATAACGTTCAGCAAGAAAAGAGATATGAAAAACAAGCTTCAAGGTTTTAGTTTTGCTCTGGGCACAGCGGCTGTAGCATTAGGCGTCACGCTATCCCAGAGCGCCTTTGCCGGTCACACCAATGCCGTATTGACCACCCAACTAGACGGCAGCGCCGAAGTCGGGACTGATGCCAGCGAAATGGTGGGCGATGCCACCGGCACCGGCAGCGCCTATGTGTTTGGCGTCGATGGCGACCCCACTACCCTGTGCTACGTCTTAGAAGTATCTGGCATCCAGATGGTACCCGTGGGCGACGGCATGGCTGCCCACATTCACGAAGGGGCCATGGACGAGAATGGCCCGGTAGTAGCCGCCCTCGCTGGCCCGGAAGACGGCAATGCAGGCGACTGTTTGACCGAAGGTGAAGAAGGCAAGTTTCCCACTGGTGAAGCCGGTATTGTTCAGCGAATTTTGAGCAATCCTGAAGCGTTCTACATCAACGTCCACAACCCGGTCTTTCCCGATGGGGCCATTCGCGGACAGCTTGAAGCCCACAACTAAAGACACCTGTTCCCTCTACTGCAACGCACCTTACGTCGCTTGAGTGGCTTTAAAGCAGCCTAACTGAATAGGGTTTACTCGCTCGCGAGCATGGTTATGCTCGTGAGCGCTTTTTATGGCCCCACTTCACCTATGACCTCAACCGTCGCCGCTCAAACTCCCGCAGCCGACGCTCAAACTGCTGCCAGTGGCTATCCATATCATCTAGCGAAACCTCAAACAGCTGGGCCGGTTGGTCGGCGTGCAAAATCGCATGAACTTCGGCAAGTGATTCGCGCCAACTTCGGCAGGTCATGTCCACTTTTTTGAGGTAAGGTCAGCTTGTGCTTTTTGCCCCAGCGACAGACTGCTGCTAAGTACACAGTATATGGCGCAATACTCGAAAGGGGTACCTGGAAGCGAACTAATGTACTCACCCTGATAGTCAAACCGCAGCTAAATGCACCCAAAAATGACCAAATGTTACGAGGCCAGTTCTCTGAGCAGGAATACCCTGCAACTGAAACCCCTTAATTTATAGGCCTTTAGGGCTTCTAAATCAAGGGGTTCAGGGGTTTTAGGTTGTATGGGCGATACTGGTTTCGAACCAGTGACCTCTTCCGTGTGAAGGAAGTGTAGCGGGTTTTGAAAGTGTCTTATGACAAGACTTTCAGGCAATTTAAGAATTGAGTATTAGAAATTTACCCCAATCTTTACCCCAATCGCTTTTGGGGTAAATTGCTGTCTGATTTTCAGATTGCCTCATTTTTGCCACAGCTCAGCCCTATCCGTGCTCTAGACTCAGGCTCATCAACTGAGATGAGGAGGCTAGCAGGGCCATGACTCATGACCAGGGATTAGAGGACTTGCTTGCGAGTCCGGTATTTTTGCAAGGTCTTTCGCCGCAGGAGGCTAAGATTTTCCAGGCAATGTGCGGGGAGCTGAGTGGCTTGGCCACCCAAATCGCCGGTTCAATTACGGCTCAATCTTCTTCAGGGGCACCTGTGGATCTGATGGCGCTTTTCCAGAACATCTCCGCCGCTGTGAAGGATGAGACGGGGAAAGCATCCCTGTGGGAACAGTTCCAGGAGCAGAGTCAGGGCACACAACTTACGTTGGCAGAAATTGGCCAATGTCCGGTCTCCCTTGAGGAACTGGAAAGAGCAAAACATCAAGTTGGACAATTGCTGCGACTGATTGACCAGATCTAGTAGGCCACCAATCATCGTTCCCCCAAGAGAAGCCAGGGTGCTTGTGAAAGCAGCAGCACCGAACCACGGTGAGAACGGCATCGCGCCCACAAGCAAGAGAGAGGGAGTCATTCCGGCGGCAACAGCACCAGTTAGTGCAAGCGTATTTTTGATAATCATAGTTATTCCTATAAAAATACTTCGACTGACATTAAAAAGCTAACTCATAGGAAAGGGGAAATATTTTTAGAGTGCCAGTTTATATTTCCCTTTGTGACACTTGAGAACGGTTACATTAAAACTCCCAATTATGGTCTGGATCATCCAATGCTGCTTCTACCTTTGCCAGTCAGCCAAATCTTTAAATGGGCTTGCTTTTGCCAGGTCTACAATGCTGATCAACACGGCGGCAAGTTGGTCGTTATTTTCCATTGAGATTGCCTGATCAGCCAGAGCAAAGAAATCCTTAAAATTCTCTGCTCGTTCATTGAATGACCTGTCGAGAAACTGCATCATGACATCGCGCCGCTGTTGGATATCAGCCAGCGTAGTCTTTTCCCAAGCGGTGATCTCTCTGCGCTTTGTGCGCTCCTCCTGCACCACCCGCTGATACTCTGAATAAGCATCAACAAGCTGTTTAAAGCAAACAGCAGAGCTCATCGGGGGCATAAACTTATTTGCGGCGTGGATAGGATGATAATTCATGCTTGATTCTCACTGGTCGTATTGCCGCCGTCCTCTTTCTCACTTAAAAACCGATATTTGGCCTGAATGTCGAGTGAGCCTGAATTAAGCTGCCCCTCAGTGTCTAGTACTGGCGTCTGAGAGAATGTTTGAAAAGTCCTATTTCTTGTAGCAGAAGTTGTCGAGTGAGCCTGAATTAAGCTGCCCCTCAGTGTCTAGTACTGGCGTCTGAGAGAATGTTTGAAAAGTCCTATTTCTTGTAGCAGAAGTGAGGATCCCCCTAAATCTCCCTACCCTGCGGGAAGCCGTAAGCGTCTATAAAAAGGGGGACTTTTACCCCCCTTTTTAAGGGGGGCAGGGGGGATCAGCAGGTAATTAAAGCTACAGCGACTCACTTTTCAAACGCCCTCTGAGTGATGTCGGCTATAGCCTTAATAAGCAACGCTACCTGCTGAAACATTTGAGCATCCCGCTCTCGCTCAAATGGTTTTGACTCCAGCACTTGTAAGCCTGACAGAGCCTGCCCATTCAATGTCTCTAGGATTTGCCATAACTCAGAAATTCTGCGCTCTACTTGGCCAGCAAACGCTTGGGCAGCTTCAATTTTTGCGATCGCAGCTTTGACCTCTGCCTTATACTTCCGGGCTTTGGTCAGGGCCTTTTCCCCCTCACTACCTAGGACAAAACCACCAATGGCGATCGCTGGCCCCAGCGTCATGCCTCCCAGCACCATTGAGCCCAACGCCATCCCGCCGCCACCAACTGCCAACGAACCACCTCCAAACCAAGCCAGCATGGCATTGGTAGCCGCCGCGCCACTGAGCGTAGAAATGGCTGTTCCTGTACTGGCTACGCCCACAGTTGTAGCAATAGTCATAGCCCCGCCATAGCCCGCCGCTGATGCTGCTACCGCCGACACACCCCCTTTGAAATACCGCTCTGCGTGGATAGCAGCATTCTTGTACTTCTGAACCTGTTGGACTGAGACTTCCAATCCATTGAGGAACTCTTTGTCCGACATAGCCGCCTGCCGCCCAGTGGATTCGATGAAGCGGACAAAGGCCCCCACCGTCTCTTGCAGGACGCTGAGTTGGAATTCACCGTACTCCTTAGCACGCGGTTAACCTCGTCCCAACGCTTCTCTAGGGCTTCAGTAGCAGCCTCGTGGCGTTCCTAGGCACGTTGGGCCTTGCCCTCGGCCTTTTTCATATTGGCTACACCACTGGCCCCGGTAGCTGCGCCATAAGCAGCAGACCCTATGGCGATCATTCCCAAAATTACCGGAATCATATGAACTCCCGTGTGGTGTAGAGATATGAAACAGGCAGCACCACTAACACCAAGTGTGCCCATCTTCGTTTGATAGCGCCCTTTCACTCGATCTTGAGAACTTTAGAGCCAAACAATGGTGGAAGCTTCATTTAGAGGGTGTTTGAAAAGTTAGGGCTTGAGTAAAAAAGCTCACTCCGTATAAGTTGCAGATGAATGTCAGCAATGCCGGAGTGAGACGATGAGTAAAGACTACCCCAGCAACCTAACCCGAGACCAGT